>JASGTU010000080.1 GCA_030058085.1 Chloroflexota bacterium | reverse complement strand
TTGCGCCAGCGCGAGTATCTGCTGCGCATCACACGCGCCATGACCTCTCGCCTCGATCTGCCGAGCCTGCTGCGTCTGATCCTGAGCAGCTCCGCCGAGATGGTCGGCTGTCGCGCCGGCCTGATTGCGCTGGAAGATGAGCGCTCCGCACTGGGGCGTTCGCACAGGGCGTCGAGCGGGCTGCAAGTGCGCGCTGTCTATAACATTCCCCCAAAGTATTTGCCCGCGTTCGAGCCGCTGTTGGATGTGTTGCCGCCGGATTGGGAAGAAGACGCAGACGATACCGAGCGGTTTGAGCCGTATTACCTCAATCTGCAGGCGCAGTTGCGCGTGGTAGAAGAAGAACTGGGCATCACCCTGGGCCAGGTCGTCGGGCTGCCTCTGCTCTTCGAGCGGGAGTTGCTGGGCATCATCTATCTGTTCCGCAGCGAGTACGCCTTCACCCAGATGGATTGGCAGTTCTTGCAGGGCTTTGCCGACCAGGCCGCCATTGCCGTACGCAACGCCCGGCTCTACCATCAACTGGAGACGGAGCGCGGACGGTTGGCGACGATCATCGAGAACAGCGCCGACGGCATCATGATTCTGGATATGGACCGCCACGTGACGGTCATCAACCAGGCGCTGGCTGCGATGATCGGCATCACGGAGCGGGAGGCGCTGGGCAGGCCCTGCCACGAGGTGCTGCAGATCGAGAACGTGCAGGGAGAGGACCTGTGCCAACCCGAGACGACGCCGGAGATCCTGGGCGATACGGGTATGCACTGCGAGGGCGAATTGGTGCGACCGGGCGGCGGGCGCATCACGGTCTCTATCACCTATACGCCTCTGCACGACGACGAGACCGGCGATCTGGTGAGCATCATCGCCAACGTGCACGACATTACGCGCTTCCGCGAGGAAGAGGAGATTAAGTCGACCTTCACGTCGATCATCAGCCACGAACTGAAGACGCCCGTAGCGCTGATCAAGGGCTATGCTCAGACGCTCGCCAGGCCTGACGCCGACTGGGACGCGGAGACGGCAAGCCAGGGCTTGCAGGTGATCGAAGAGGAGGCGGACCGCCTGGAAGCCCTGATCAACAATCTGCTGGACGTCAGCCGCATTCAGGCGAGCGGGTTAAGCCTCGACTACGCCGACGTTGACGCCGAGAGCCTCGCCCGGCGCGTGGCGGAGGCGTACCGGACGCAGACAGACCGGCATCGCATTGAGGTCGATTTCCCGCACCAACTGCCTTTGGTTTGGGGCGATGAGGAGCGGCTGCGCCAGGTCCTGACCAACCTGGTGAGCAACGCCATCAAGTATTCGCCGGACGGAGGCCTGATCCGCATTGGCGGGTGGGCGGAGCGCAGTACGGAAGCGGCGGGCGGCGAGCGCGTGGTGCTGTATGTGGCGGACCAGGGGATCGGCATTCCCCGCTATGAGTTGGAGCACATCTTTGAGCGGTTCTACCGGGTGGATAGCAGCTTGCGGCGCAACACGGCAGGCAGCGGGCTGGGGCTGTTTTTGACCAAGGCGATTGTCGAGGCGCACGGGGGGCAGATCTGGGTGCGCAGCGAGGCGGGCAGCGGCACGACTTTCTTCGTGGCGCTGCCCGCCTATCAGGATGTCCGAACGGCAGAGCAGGAAATCACTCCTGCCGTTCAATAGTGGTTTCGCCGGTATTTACACATATTTGGAGAGGGTGGGAGGTTTCATGCGAAGGTTTGCTTGGCTTCGATGTTTGCTTGCGCTGGCGCTGATCGCCGGCATGGCGGCCCCGACGGCAGCTCTGGCGACCGGCTTTGACGCCAGCCCTGTGCTTCAAGCCGGCCCTGCCGGCCCAGGGGCTGCGGCTGCGACCGCGGGACTGGCAGAGGTGGCTCGGATTGTGCGGCCCACGAAAAGCGCCGGTGCGGCATCCCCGGTCGCGCCGGCACAGGAACCCGCTCTTGCGATTGAAGAGATGACGCCTACGCCTACGCCCGAATCTTTGGTCGAGGAGTTGATGCCCACGCCTGAGCCGGAATCTATGGTCGAGGAAGTGACGCCCACGCCCGACGCGGCTGCGGTCATTTTGGTTCCGACGCCTTCCGCCCCTACGCCTGAACCCGACGCGGTGGAGGAGTCGCGCACGGCAGAGGAACAGGTTGTCCCGCCGCCGGCAATGGAAACGGTCCAGTATAGCAACGCGGGCGTCAGCCTCCTGGCGCCGAGCGGGTGGCTTGTGGAGCCAGGGGAGTTTGGCACTCTCTTCAATATCGAAGACCCGGAGAGAGATTTCATTGGCTTAGTGCAGCCGTTAGGCGCAGACGAGTTCCCCGGCATGTTGGCGGTCATCCTGTTCAAGACGCAGCCGGAGGCCTTCGTGACGGCGATTGATCCGGGTGCAAGTTTGGTAGGCGTGGACTTTTTCATGACCGGGCAGCAGTTGCCGGTCACCAAGATCGTCTTCAGCAACGAGGGCAATGTCGAAGCCGGCGAGATCGGCGCCGGCGCCATCTATCTGGTTTCGCCCGGCGCAGAGACCTATGCGCTGTTTGCGTTTGCCGCGCCGGACGTGTGGCCGGATGTCGAGGCCGGGGCGGACCTGACGGCTGAGAGCTTGTTCTTCGACCCCAGCCTGATCACCGTGGTAACCGCCGAGGGCGGCCCGATGGACTATGTCGACGCGGAGAGCGGGCTGCGCCTGGTATTGCCGGAGGGTTGGCAGATTGCGCCTACGGACGATGCCGACCTGCCCGCTATCGTCGCCGACCCCGACTTTGAACTAGCGGGGATGTTGGGCATCGCTCCCGGTACGCCGCAGGAGGAAGGGCTTGACGTCGCTGGGTTGCTGCAAAGCCTGGAGAGCGGGGAAGACTCTGCGGATGCCGCCGAACTGGTGCAGACGATCGTAGATATGATCGGTTTCTCGTCTGAGGAGTTCGTTCAGGACGAGAGCTTGACCGACCTTCTCCTAATCGACGATGTGGCGGTACTGCGCGTCGGCGGGCAGGCCAACATCGACGAGATGCTGGGCATTCCGCTGATGTTCTATGTGGCAATGGATGAGGAGCGGCTGTCGGTATTGATTCTGTTCGGCGCCGAGGATCAGGTATTGCTTGTGGAGCCGGAGATCTTCGAGATCATAACTTCGGCGGATCGGATCGAGTAGCGCCCAACCGGAGCTTATAGACGAATGGGCCTGGGCTTCCGCATTAACTGCCGGATGATACGCCGGATGCGGATGGCCTGGGCCCTTTTTGTTGCGCAGCCGTCAGGGAGGGCAGCGACACGGTGAAGACGCTGCCGCGCTGCGGTTCGCTGTCGACGGTGATCTTGGCGTTGTGCGCCTGGGCGATGGAGAGAACGATGCTCAGGCCGAGGCCGCTGCCGCCCATCTCCCGGCTGCGCGCCTTGTCGGCGCGGTAGAAGCGGTCGAAGATGTGCTGTTGGTTTTCCTTGCTGATGCCGATGCCCGTATCGGCGACCGAGACTCTCACCCAATCGCCTGCATTTTCTAGGCTGAAGGTGATGGCGCCGCCGGCGGGCGTGTATTTGACCGCGTTGTCGGCCAGATTGAGCAAAAGCTGGCGCAGCCGTTCTGCGTCGCCATAGACCAGAGCTTGATCCTCGCTGCCGAGGCGGATGTCGAGCGCTCCGGGGCCTTTGGCGCGCTCGGCGATGCGGCGCGTCTGTCGAAAGACGTCGAGCAGCACCGTGTCCAATTCCACCGGTCCCATCTGGAACTGAAGCGCGCCGCTGTCGGCCTGGGCAAGGAGCAGCAGGTCGTTGATCATGGCGCCCATGCGCACGGTTTCGCTTTCCACTTCGTTGAGCGATTCCTGCACCAGAGGCGATGCGAGGTCGGCGTGTGTCGCGCCGGCGGCTGCGGCGCGGCGCAGCAGTTCGATGTTGCCCTGCACCGTGGTGAGCGGCGTGCGCAGCTCGTGGCTGACGTCCGCGATCAGACGCTGCTGCGTTTTGAACAACTGCTGGATGCGGTCCAGCATCTCGTTGAAGGTGGCGGCTAGGCGGCCTACTTCGCTCGAATCGGCGGCGATGTTGAGGCGGCGGCTGAGGTCTTTGGTGCGACTGATGGCGCTTGCCGTGTTGGTGATGGTGTCGATCGGGATCAGGGCGCGACGGGCCAGGAAGGCGCCGACGATGGCGGCGACGATCAGGCTGAGCGCCGTGCCCAGGATGAGATAGCGGCTAATTTGGCTGAGCGTGTCCTGAACGCCGCCGACGGGCTTGATGACCTGTACGGCCCCGAGGATGGTGTTGTTCGCCACAACCGGCACGCTGTATACGAGCAAGGGAGTGCCGGTCTCGTTCGTGGTGTAGAAGCGATGGTTCTGGCCGTTGCGGATGTCGTCGAGGGCGTCGCTGTAGTTATGGACGGACATGGGGCCGAGGTTGCTGCTGCGTTTGAGGATCATGCCGTTGAGGTCGATGATCTGGACGCCCACTGAGCTGGTGAAGAATTCCAGGTCGGGAAACTGGATACGGGTCGGGTTGTTGCGGATGATAAGGATATCGCCCTGGAGTTGTTGGGAAAGGGCATTGGCGACTTCGCCGGCCTGGCGTGCAGCATCTTGTTGGGTCTGCATGCGCAGGTTGGCGGCTAGCGCGGTGAAAAAGACGAAGCTGAAAAGAATCAGGGTCGCGCCGAGCAGAGCGGTGTACCACAGCGTCAAGCGCAGACGGATCGTCATAGGATAGGCAACGCGCGGAAGGCGCATGTCCGCGCCGCGCTGGCTTTGATCCGCGGGCAGGAGGCGGGCTTTTGCAGAGTCGCTGTGAACTGCGGTATATGCCATGCCATGAGCATAATGCGGGGAGGTGAAAGCAAGGTGAAGCCGCTATTAGAAGAGGATGAGGCAGGCGACGCCTGCGCCGGGTTATGCCTCGCGCAGGGCATAGCCCACGCCGCGCACAGTTTGAATGAGGCGCGTAGCGCCGCCGGCTTCGAGTTTGGTGCGCAGGTAGCGCACGTAGACTTCGATGATGTTGCTTTCGCCTCCGAAGTCGTAGTTCCAGATATGCTCGTAGATCATCTCTCGCGTCAGCACCTGGTTGGGGTGGCGCATGAAAAGCTCCAGGAGATCGAACTCCTTGGCGGTGAGCTGGATTTCGCGCTGGCCGCGAAAGACCTGGCGCGTGCGCGGGTTCAAGCTTAGGTCGACGAACTGGAGCACGTCCGGCGCCATCTCCATGCGGTGACGGCGGAAGAGCGCGCGCAGACGGGCCAACAGCTCGTCGAAGGCGAAGGGCTTGACCATGTAGTCGTCGGCGCCGGCATCCAGACCGGTCACGCGGTCGGGGACGGTATCTCGGGCCGTGAGGACGAGGATAGGCAGGTTGGATACGCTGCGCAGCCGGCGGCATACTTCCAGCCCGTCGATGCCCGGCAGCATGAGGTCGAGGATCACGGCGTCGGGCAATCTGTCGCGGATGGCACGCAGGGCGGTTTCGCCATCCTCAGCCGTGATGACTTCGTACCCTTCAAAGACGAGGCCCCTGCGCAGCAGATCGCGGATTCTGCGGTCGTCTTCGACTACCAGAATGGTTTCGCTCATGGAATTCTGTTCGCCGCACTAGACAGAGGGCGGTGCGCTGTGTGAAGGTTTGCCGTATACTGCCACTACGATGGATTGTAGGCGACGCCGGGCGAAGTGTCAAGGAAAATGGCAAACGTCGCCCAGCCAGCGCCCAAACTCGAACTGCCGGATGGCATGAAAGCGGCGTGCAATCGTCTGCCGGGGATGATACAATGACGCACGCTTCTCCGCGCCCGAGCCGAGCGGTGGGGGTGTTGGCCGGTTCGGGGTTGCGCGGAGCTGAATGCGTCCTATGCGTTGTCGTTAGCCGTCATTGCCACAAGAGGGGCAGCCAGTAGAGGAGCAGCAGAGATGTCTGAGCAGGAATACCGAGTAGAGCGTGACAGCATGGGTGAGGTCCGCGTGCCGGCGGATGCGCTGTATGGCGCGCAAACGCAGCGCGCCGTCGAAAACTTCCCGATCAGCGACCTGCGTTTCCCGCGCAGCATGATCCGGGCCTTGGGGATGATCAAAGCCGCGGCCGCGGCTGTCAATGAGGATTTGGGCCTGATGGAAGCCGGTATGAGCGCCGCCATTCAGGAGACCGCGCTGGCCGTAGCCGATGGCCGCTATGACGCGCATTTTCCGCTGGATATCTTCCAGACCGGATCCGGCACCAGCTCGAACATGAACGCCAACGAGGTGATCGCGATGTTGGCGAGCCGCCGGCTGGGCGCCAAGGTGCACCCCAATGACCACGTGAACATGGGGCAGAGCAGCAACGACGTCATCCCCACTGCCATCTATGTGGCAGCGTATTTGCAGGTGACGGAGTCGCTGATCCCCGCACTACGGCATTTGCAGACTGTGCTGGAGAACAAGGCGGCTGACGTCGATCATGTCGTGACGACCGGGCGTACGCATTTGATGGACGCGATGCCGGTGCGGCTGGGCCAGGAGTTGGGCGGCTGGGCCAGCCAGGTGCGTCACGGCATCGAGCGCGTGGAGGCGACGCTGCCGCGGCTGGCGGAACTGGCGCAGGGCGCGACCGCGGTGGGCACGGGCATCAACGCGCATCCCGAGTTCGGCGTCCGCATTGCGGCCAAGCTGGCGGAGATGACGGGCGGCGATTTTGTCACCAGTCCCAACTATTTTGAGAGCCTTAGCGCCCAAGACGCCGCGGTCGAGTTGAGCGGGCAGTTGAAGACGGTTGCGACCAGCCTGATGAAGATCGCCAACGACCTGCGCTGGATGAACAGCGGGCCGATTGCCGGCTTCGCCGAGATCGTGCTGCCCGCGTTGCAGCCAGGCAGCAGCATCATGCCCGGCAAGATCAACCCCGTAATCCCCGAAGCGGTGACGATGGTCTGCGCACAGGTGATCGGCAACGACGTGACCATTACCATCGGCGGGCAGTCGGGCAGTTTCCAGTTGAACGTAATGCTGCCCGTCATCGCCTACAACTTGATTCAGAGCATCGACCTGCTGGCGAATGCGAGCCGGGTGCTGGCCGACAAGGCTGTGCAAGGCTTCACCGTCAACGAGGAGCGCATCGCCGAGCTGGTGGGGCGGAATCCGATCCTGGTGACGGCGCTCAACCCGGTGATTGGCTATGAACTGGGAGCGAAGATCGCCAAGACGGCCTACGCGCAGGGGCGTTCGCTCAAGGACGTAGCGCTGGAGATGACGGATCTCTCGGCTGAGGAGCTAGACCGGCTGCTGGACCCGCGCCAGTTGACCGAGGGCGGCATCCAGCAGTAGGCGCTCAGCGCCTCGGCGGAGCACGCAGAGCGGAACTGGTAGCTGAACTGGAAATGAAATGCCCCGGTCATGAATGGCCGGGGCATTGTTATGTGTGTTGTACGGAGTGTGCTAGGGCAGGTAGCTCAACGGGTTGCGCGGCACGCCCTGATAGCGGATCTCCAGGTGGAGGTGAGGGCCGGTGCTGTTGCCCGTATTGCCCAGGCTGCCGATCTGCTGGCCTCTGGTTACGCTTTCGCCGGCGCTCACGTAGATGCTGTTGAGGTGGGCGTAGAGCGTGACGAAGCCGTTGCCGTGGTCGACGATGACGTGGTTGCCGTAGCCGCCACTCCAGCCGCCGGTCGCCAGTGCCACGTAACCCGAGTCCGCCGCTTTGACCGGGGCGCCGGTCCATCCGGCGATGTCGATGGCGGGATGGCCGCCCCAGTAACCTTGGCTGATAGAACCGCTGGCCGGCCAATCGAACGAACCGGAGCCGAGTTTGGCCGTAGAAGGAATGACGCCGGAATAGGCGAAGACCTGCTGTTGAACGAATGGCTTCGTGCCGCCGGGGATGACCAGCTCGCGCCCCACCGTGAGCGGGGCGGAGACGTCTTCCAGACCGTTCGCCGGATAGTTGACGATGTCTTCCATGGCGACTTTGTATTTCGAGGCCAGGGACGACAGGGTGTCGCCCGGCGCGACGACGTGGATGGCGCCGTTGATGGGCAAGATGCGCAACTGGTCGCCTGGGCGAATCATGTCGGCGTTCACTTCGAGGCCGGCGTTCGACCACTGGACCGTCTCTGGGCGCAGGCCATACTTTTGCGCAATGCCCAGGACGGTGTCGCCAGGCTGGACTGTGTAGTACTGGACTTCTTTCTGCGGCTCTTCGCTGACGATGGTGAAGGGGATGGCGGCGCGTTGCAGCGATTCGCTATTCGAAACGAGAACCGAGGAGGAACTGCCGGTCAGGATGCCGGCCCCGCCAAAACCGCCGCCGATGTTGTTGGATGTCAGCATGGCGCTGCTGGGCAACAACCGCGGCGAGAAGTCCCAATTGGGAATGTTAATCTGGCTGAGGATAAGGATCAGTGCGGCTACGCCCAGGACAGAAAGGTGGCTGGCTAGACGGAGCGGCGTTACCGGGTCCGCCATTAAGCGCCGCACCTGGTTCTGCACCAGCTCGCCGGCAGAGTCTATGAGCGGGAACGGGCGCGTTTTGCGGTCATTCCATGCGCCGGAGGGAAGGGCGCTGCTCTGTGCTTTGCCTTGGCTGGGGAGGGAGCTGCCGAACGGCAGTCGGTCTATCTGCGAGGCAGAGATGCTGGCTGTCTCTAACGCGCTTGGCGCTACGCTCCGTGACGGGGACAGTTGCGTCCTGTCCGGGCGGAGACTGTGCAGCCAAGCCGAGGCAGTAGCGTCTCCGAACGCCGAGTCACCGTTTGATGACATATAGGTTGGTCTCCATGTCGTCAGCTTTCGATAGGGTAGATGAGAGCCCGATGAGATTTGGCAATCACCTGCATACGAAACCTCTGCATGCGACCCAATTAGTTGCAGATTATACCACCATGATCCGTGGCTGCAAAGAGGCAAGGCGCAGAAAAGAGAGCGTCAACCTGGCGATCTCTGCGGATTGGCAGGCAATCGTCAGGTTGACGTAGGGTTGACGTAGGCCGAGGCGGTTGATTCAGCGGCGCAGATGCCGCGGCTAGCCAAACATCTGCGCCGCCGGACATCAGCGTGCCCAGGGGATATGCCGGCGCGTTTATGTCCGGCGCTTAGTTCTAGCGCTTGGTCAAGGTCTCGAGGAACTCGCGGTTGTCGCGAGTACGGCTTAGGCGCTCGATGATGGGCAGGATGGCTTCGTTGCCGCCGCCCATGGCGTCGATCATGCGGCGCAGGGTATAGACCTTGGCGAGAGTTTCCGGGTCGAGGAGCTTCTCTTCGGCGCGCGTGCCGCTGCGTTCGATGTCGAAGGCGGGGAAGATGCGGCGTTCGGCGAGCTTGCGGTTGAGGTGAAGCTCCATGTTGCCGGTGCCCTTGAACTCCTCGTAGATGACGTCATCCATGCGGCTGCCCGTATCCACGAGGGTGGTGGCGATGATGGTCAGGCTGCCGCCTTCCTCGATCTTGCGGGCGGCGCCGAAGAAGCGTTTGGGCGGGTAGAGGGCAGCTGGGTCGATGCCGCCGGAGAGCGTACGGCCAGAGGGCGGGACCGTCAGGTTGTAGGCGCGCGAGAGGCGCGTGATGCTGTCCAGCAGGATGACGACGTCCTTTTCGCTTTCGACGAGACGCTTGGCGCGTTCCAGGGCCATTTCGGCCACGCGCACATGGTTCTGTACGGGCTCGTCGAAGGTGCTGCTGATGACTTCGGCCTCCACGGAGCGATCCATGTCGGTCACTTCTTCAGGGCGTTCGCCGATGAGCACCACCATCAGGTGGATGTCTTTGTAGTTGGCGGTGATGCCGTTGGCGACGCGCTTGAGGATGGTGGTTTTGCCGGCCTTGGGCGGGCTGACGATCAGGCCGCGCTGGCCGCGACCGATGGGGGCCAGGAGGTCGATCATGCGCGTCGAAATGATATTCGAGCGCGTTTCCAACACAAGCTGCTGGTTGGGGAAGATCGGAGTAAGCTTCTCGAAGTTGGGGCGTCGCTTGGCCTCTTCTGGGTCCAGACTGTTGACGGCTTCCACTTTGAGCAGGCCGTGATATTTCTCGGTCTCTTTTGGCGGACGCACCTGTCCCACGACAAAGTCGCCAGTGCGCAAACCGAAACGGCGGATCTGGCTCTGGCTGACATAAACATCTTCGTCGCCGGGAAGCAGGTATTCGCTGCGCAGAAAGCCGATGCCGTCTTGTACGATTTCTAGCGTACCCCCGCCGAAGATATAGCCCTGGCTTTCGGCACTGGCGCGCAACAGTCGCATAACCAGGTCGTATTTTTTCAAGCGGGTGTAGCCGGTGATGCCCATGGACCGAGCAATTTCGCGCAGTTCGTCCAGGTTCATGGCATCCATCTGCGAAATTGTCAACGTGCCAAGCTGTTGGTCTGTCATTTGGATTCTTCCTTCGCGGTATCGTTTCCCATTTGAGGAAATGAGTGCGGGCTTACGCCATGAATGTTGTGAAAGTTTTTTTGTTAGGAAAAGTGACCGAATCTTCGGTTGGAGTCGTGCGTTGGGCCAGCGGAGCCGCCTATCGGTTGTGGGTGGTGCGCTGTGGCTGAGCAATCATATGCGGCGTAACAGACGGCATTGTCCAAATAGGTTTGGACGCGGTTAGGCGAGTGATGAGGAACCACTGATTCCTTGTGCCAACGGATGCGGACTGCTGGAGGTATTTGCTCTGCTTATAAAGGTAGGGACGCCGGCTGAATCGCAGACAGCGCTATTCGATCCGTCTGATGTCGGCAAGCGTACATCGCTGTCGCGGCGGTTGGGGCGCATCTTTGGAGCAGCGACCGGAACCGGCGGGATGTACTCCCACGCATGAAAGCGCCGCAATAAGCCCGGCGCGGGGACTGCCAAGATCATATTCGACAAGAGGTCGGCCACGCTGCTGTCAACTCGGTTTCACGCCACATCCGCAATAAGTTCGCCTTTCCGACGCCCCGCTGAGTGGGGCGCACGGCGTTCAACAGGCAAACCTTGGCGGTTGAAAGTCGCGGTGGGTAACTGGCATGAACTGAGGTCTCTTGCGATTGCCCTAATTATAGCAATGCTTCAACTAAGCGTCAACTAGGAATAAACCGGAAATATCAATCGTAAAACGCCTTGGGCGCGGCGCCGGTTCCATAGCGACACAAAGCTTGTCGTGTCCGGTCGGGAGAAGGGGGACGGGGCGCCAAAAGGCGGGGGACGCGCCGGCCATGACGCATCCCCCGCCGGGTTAACTTAGTCCCAGATGCCGGCGATATCCTTGAGCGATTCGGCGTCGAGAAGCGTGATGCGCCGGTATCCCAGCTCGACAAGCTCTTGGCGTTTGAAGTCGCGCAGGATGGCGCTGACTGTCTCGCGGTAGGTGCCGAGATGGTCGGCCAAGGCCTGATGGCTGACGCCCTTGATCTGCCCGTTGGCGTTGTTGCCCAGGTCGAGCAGCAACATGGCTAGGCGCTCGGGCAACTTTTTGTAAGCTACGTCCTCCAGACTATTCTCCACCTGCAAGAGACGCTCGCCATAGGTCTGGAGCATGCCCCAACCCAGGATCGGGTATCGCATGGTCATATCGCGCGCTTGGCTGGCGGGAATGACCCAAAGCGCGACTTTTTCGGCGGCTTCGACAAAGACGTTGGGGTCGCCCGGGTTTTCGAGGGCGCCTTCGCCAAAGATGGCGCCCGCCTCTAGCGAGGCAATGACCAGACGTCTGCCTTCGTTGTTGGTGCAGACCAGGTTGACCTTGCCGCTCATCAGCACGTACATCTTGCTGGACAGATCGTCCGATGTGGCGACGATGCTTCCTTTCTCGCAGTTCTTGACGCTGATCACTTTGCTAAAGGCGGGATCGTCCGCACGCAATGCGGTCAGCGCTTGAGCGACGCCGCTCAACCCGGCGGCGTTGGCGCCGTTTCCGGAAGTCTGTGAAAGGAACGGTGATTGGCGGCTCGGTTGAAACTCGCGAGTGTGGAATGTCATTGCCCGGATTTCCTTTCTGAACAGGCCGTAGCCTTATTGATGTCGCCTAACCGCCTATCGTGCGGTTACTGTTTCTGTTTTGTTCGCTGCCCTAAACGTCTTGCAAAAGCTGTGCGTTCCACTCAATTCCTGACAGGGTATGTAAATATCCTGTTCAAACATTGTGCGCTGATTAAACCACAGATTCGCGTATTTGTCCAGCTATTTTTATTAAGATCACCTTAAAATTTCATGCCAACCATACGGCAACAGGCCTACTATACACGGCCAAGCTTAGAATTTGATTTGAGGAATGTATGAATTGCGTTAATGTTTGCTGCGACGCGGCTGTGAGGATTGGGCGGCGCGGGGAGTCGTCAATTGCCGGACGCAGCGGCGGCAAAGCGGCGTTGCAGGGCGCGCCAGCGTTCTTGGTGCGGGACGGGCAAGGCGGCGAGCAGGTCCGCATCGAATGAGACGGGTGACGCCTGGGCGTTGCGTTGCTTCTCTGCGCTGCGGGCGACCAGTTGCAGGACGGTTTGTCGCTCCTGCGCGCTCAGGTCTGATAGTTCCAGGCCGGCGGCGGCGCCGGAGCGCAGCAGAATGCCTAGTCGACCGGCGGAAGCGGCGCCCGTCGTGTCTGTGCGGTTATCGAAGAGGACGCGCAGATTGTTTTCGCTGATGTCTTGCAGCGCAGTCGAAAAGAGGGCGACAATGCGCGGGTTGTCGGTCTGCGCGGCGAGGCGGGCGGCGCGACCGAAGCAGTAGTCGCCGGCTAGAATCGCGCTGCCGATCAGGGATTTGTCGAGGTCCGTCGCCGTGGAAACGGCGAGCAATTGGTGGATGCTGAGGGCGACGCTGAGCATTTCGAGGGCGGCGGCGAGGGAGACGCGCGTTTGCATAGAGCAACTGTCGTCTTGTTGGTTGTAGGCCGCGGCAAGGACGAACGCGGCGTAGAGATGGGGCGCGGCCGCGCGGATGCGGGCGCTGACCAACTCGCTGAGCGGCGATACGATCTCCGCCGCCGCGGCGTCCAGATACTGGCGGACCGCGTCCAGTTCACGGTCGAACTGCTCTTGGGCGGATGACGGCGGCTGCATGGCGGGCGCTTTCTGTCGGAGATGGGCTTAGCGACGGCGCGCAGAGGCGTCATTGGCAAGGAGTTCGTCGATGACTTCCAGCGCTTCTTGGGCGGAGGCGCCCATGAAGATGCCGGGCGCTTCGTCGCGAAGTTCCGGGCGGCGTATGAACGCCTGGCCCCCGTAGCCGACCACGGGACGGCGCGGCGTGATGGCGGTCAGGGCTTCGGTGAGGGCGGCGAGTTCGAGCGCGCTCGTCTGGGTCGATGCGCTTAAGAGAACCATGGCGGGTTGATGGCGCTTGACCTCGCTGACCATGCCGTCGATGTCCAGGCTTTGGCCGAAGTAGTGCACGGCGTACCCGGCGCGGCGCAGATAGATGCTGAGAAGGAGGGCGCCGATTTCGTGTTGCTCGCCTGGCGCGCAGCCGACCCAGATCGGGTCGCCGCCCAATGGGTTGGGCAGTGTATGCAGCAGCGTGTCCAGCCGTTGTCGCAGGTAGTTGCTGGCAAAATGCTCGGCGGCGACGCTCAGATCGCCGTCGCGCCAGCGCACGCCGATCTCGACCAGCACGGGCTGGATCAGCTTTTCGCCGATCTCCTCGAACGTGTACATCGAAAACGCTTCCGAGAGCACCATTTCTGCCTTGTGTTCATCCAGGACGAGCAAGGCGGCGAGCAAGTCTTCTTGCAACGCGACAAAATGACGCACTTGGGGCTGGCTCGGCACGCCCTGAACGCCGGCGCGGTCGGCGGACGCGGCTCCGGCGGCTGCACCGGGCAGAACGGCGTCATCCTGGTTTTCGGCTTCTGCGACAATCGACTCTAGCCAGGCGACCGCCTGGCTGATCGCCATGCCCGCGTCCACCTGGGTCTTGAGCCAGCGGATGATGGCGACGTCGCGCTCGGAATAGAGACGATAGCCGCTCTCGGAGCGTTGAGGCCGGCACATATGATAGCGGCGCTCCCAGGCGCGCAGCGTGCTGGGGCTGATGTTGGTTGCTTGTACGACGGCTTTGATGTTGTACAGCGGCGTTGTCGCAAAATCGCCAAGTCTTAGGTCTGTGTTCACGGTTTCCTCGTGGAAGAATTCTGCCGAAGGCAGCGACATGCCTCGGCTACTGTCGACAGTCTGCACCAGTAAAATCCACAGATTGTATCAAGGCATATCTTAGCACAGTCTGCGCGGAATGTCGCAAGCGCGTCGATGCAAGGAACGCTATGGCATGTCGAGTGCGGCGCGCGGCAACGCGAAACGCACGCTGCCCGCCAGGGGATTATGCCAGTCCGCGGTCGTCGAGCGGGCGTTCCGGCAATTCGACCGAGATGCGGTGGCCGCGCTGGATCGATTCTCGAACGGCTAGGGCGGCTGCCAGGTTGCGGAAGCCGTCGCCGGGAGAGGCGACGGGGCGGCCTTGCCCGCGAACCGCGGCATGAAAGCGGGCGATGGTCTCGGCGTAGGGATCGATGTCGTCTAGGGGGACGGACACAGGCTGCCCGTGGCGGATCAGGAGCAGCTCGCTGGGCGTGTCGTCGACAAAGACGTGGCGCGCGGACAGCGTCCCGGCGCTGCCATACAGCGTGACGCCGCCCACGACGTGAGGCAGGATGTATGAATCGTGCAGTTGGATTAGCAGGCCGCTGCGCCGCATGGCAACCCAGGCGACAACATCTTCCTCGACCGAATCGCTGAGCAGGTGCTGGGTGTTGATGGCGGAGACGGTCTGCACTTCGTCGCGCAGGAGGAAGCGTAACAGGTCGATGTCGTGCACGGTGCGGTCGAGCGCGATGCCGCCGCCCTGGGGGCGCAGGCGCCAGGTGTGCAGGCTGGGGCGGAGGAGCTCGATGTTGTCGACGCGCCCGCCCAGCAGGTCGCCGATTTCGCCCTCTAGGAGCAGGCGCAGCATGGCTTGGATGGCGGCGTCGACGCGGCGCCGGCAGTTGACGGCAAGCTTCAGGCCGTGGCCGGCCGCGGTATGGGCCATTGCCAGCGCGTCGCCGAGCGAGAGGGCCATCGGCGTTTCGCACAGTACGTGCTTGCCCGCGGCGAGGGCTGCCAGCGTCGTCTGCGCGAGGTGGCGCGGATGGCCGCCGGCATAGACGCAGTCCACATCGTGCCGGGCGAGCAGATCGGCCAGGTTGGCGAAGCTATGCGGAATGTAATGCGCCTCGGCAAAGCGGCGCGCCCGGCCTTCGTCGTGGCTGAAGACGCCGACGACACGCGCGTTGCTCACCGGGTAACTGACGTCCGGCGCGGGCAGCGGCGGCTGGCTGCGGATGGCGGGGATGATGTGGTGGGCGGCGGAAGCGCTGGCCCCGACGATAGCCCAGCCGAGCGTTTCTTCGCCGATGACCTGGCGGGAGCGCGGCTCCGGCGGGCGAGGCGAAGGCTCAGCCCAGTTCGTCATCGGCATCCGCCGCGATCAGACGGTAGAGGTTGTCGAGATCGTCGTCGCTGTAGAAATGCACGATGAGGCGTCCGGAACCGTTAGGGCTGCGGTTGAGCGTGACCCGCGTGCCGAGCGCGGAACGAAAGCGGCCTTCGAGGAACTGGACGTGGGGGTCCGGCTCCGCTTTCGACTCGGCGGCGGATTCGGGCGCGGTGAGCAGGCGTTTGACCAATTCCTCGGTTTGGCGCACGCTGAGGCCGCGGGCCAGGATGCGCTCCAGCGCAGCGCTCATGGCGGCTGCGGCGGGCAGGGCGAGCAGCGCGCGGGCATGCCCGGCGGTGATGCTGCCGTCGATGACCGCGTGTTGGACGTCGGCGGGGAGCTGCAACAGGCGGACTGTGTTGGCGACGGCAGAGCGGCTGCGGCCGACGCGGCGGCCGATCTCCTCTTGGGTGAGCGAGAAGCTCTCGATCAGCATCTGGTAGGCGGCGGCCTCTTCCAGCGGGTTGAGGTCGGCGCGCTGCACGTTCTCGACCAGGGCCCACTCGAGCAACTGCTGGGGCGAAGCCTCGCGCACGATGACGGGCACTTCGTGCAGTTGGGCGATCTGGGCGGCGCGCCAGCGCCGTTCGCCTGCAATCAGCCAGTATTGGCCGGGCTGATCGCCGCTGTCGGTGACGATCAGCGGCTGCAGGATGCCGTGCTCGCGAATGGAGGCGGCTAGTTCTTCGAGGGTGGACGAGTCGAATTGGCTGCGCGGCTGTTGCGGGTTGGGGTGAATGGCGTCGACCGGCACGAGCCGGACGCCGCCGGCTGCATCCGGTTCCGCCGCCTTTTGTTCAGTCAGGCGGTCGGTCTCGGTGTTGACGATCAGGGCGCTGAGGCCCCGGCCTAGTCCGAACCGTTTGCCGCTGCTTCTCGTGTCGTCTGGCATGTCGATATTCTCCATGGACGGGACAGGTTCCCGCCGTGCAACGAAGCGATTGCGTGCGAACGATGCCCCCGGAAGGCGCGCCGGCGTCAAGCCCGGATCAAGTTGGGCGAGGCCTGCTCGGCGCGCTGCATGAACTCCTGGGCTAGGGCCTCGTAGGCGAGGGCGCCGGCGCTGGCAGGGGCGTAGCTCAAGATGGTTTGGCCGTGGCTCGGGGCCTCGCTCAGCCGGACATTGCGCGGGATGATCGTCTTGAATACGACGCCGGGGAAGTATTGGCGCACTTCCTGCACGACCTGTTGCGCCAAGTTGGTGCGGCTGTCGTACATGGTCAGCACCACGCCGGCAATGGCGAGCCGTTCGTTGAGCACGTCGCGCACCTGCTGTATCGTACGCAGCAGCAGGCTCAGGCCCTCCAGGGCAAGATATTCGCACTGCACGGGGATGATCACGCCGTTGGCGGAGGCGGTCAGCCCGTTGATGGTCAGCAGGCCCAGGCTGGGCGGCTCGTCGACAAGAATGTAGTCATAGTCGTCGAGCAGCGGGTGCAAGGCGCGCTCCAGCAGGCGTTCGCGCGCCATCATACGCGCCATCTCGACTTCGGCCCCGGCTAGGTCGGTAGTGGCGGGAACCAGGTCCAGGCCAACGCGTTCGGTGAGGGTGATGGCCTTCTGGATCGGCGCCTGGTCGATCAGCACGTCGTAGATGCTGAGCGAGAGCGAGCGCGGGTCAACGCCCAGGCTGGTGGTGGCGTTGCCCTGCGGGTCCATGTCGACTACGAGCGTGCGCCGGCCGGCTGCGGTGAGGTAGGCGGCGAGGTTGACGGTGGTCGTCGTTTTGGCGACGCCGCCTTTTTGGTTGGCAAACACAAAGCTCTTTGCGGTCATGGCTGCTTTACTGGCAGGTTGCTGCGGCAAGCGGAGCGCCGAGTCCGGGCTGTGCTAGGCTCTGGGATCAAAGGGATGTTTCGCCATGTAGGCCAACACCTGCTCGCGACTGGGAATGCCGGATACGCCCGGGTGCTCGACGCTGAACGATGCCGTAACGTTGGCGAAGCGGGCGGACTGCACCGGATCGCCGGTCTCCTGGAGGCGAATCATGAAGGCGGTGGCGAATACATCGCCCGCGCCAGTCGGGTCGAACTCGGCGGCGGGGCGCGGCGCGATTTTGATCTCCTCGACAGCGCCGTTGTCGAGGCGGCGATAGATGGTGCTGCCGTCGTGGTATTCGGTCAGCACGACCAAGGGCACTTGCTCCAGCGCAGGGGCGAGACGGCTGACGTCGTAGTCGATGTCTTCGAGTGACAGAACCAACACATCCAAATAGGGCAGTATCTCCGGCGCCGAGTCCCACGGCTTGCTATAGACGCGTCCCGTGTCATCCCAGCGGCGCATCCAGCCTTGGGGCACGGCGACGACCAGCGTCTGCTTGTCGAAGATGCGGACCACGTCCGGGCCGATTTCGTTCACGAGCGGGCCGATCAGGACTGCCCGCGGGGCGCGCATACCGGGCGCAATGTCACCGGCGGTGATGGGCAGGGCCTGTGCGTAGCAGTACTGGATGCGTCCGTGCTCGGTGTATACATTGGCAAAGGTGGTCGTCTCCGGCGACGGCAAGACATGCAGGTCGACTTCGGCGGGCAGTTCGGACAGGTCTGTGGTCGCGGCGGCGCGGGTGATGACCGAGGCGCGCCGGCCAAGGCGAATGGCCGTGACCGATGCGAAGCTGACGGTGCCGCCAAGCCGGTAGTCGCTATCTCGGTCGGCGCTGACCAGATCGCAGGTGACGTGCCCGATGAGCAGAATGTCCGGCCCGGAAGTCGAGGCCTCTAGCGGTTTCGATTGTAGCATCTCTCCTACCCTTGGTCAATGCAACTGGGTTTTGGCGTATTAAGGGTTTGCGCAGATTGGTTCATGCAAGATGAGCGGCGACGGCAACGCTCGGCGAGATAATCCGGCGCTATTGCCATTGCGCGCTCCCCTAGCCGGGAAGCAGGCTGCCCGGCTGCAAATCCGGAACTATGCTGTTGTGTCCCTATTCTGCTGCCAAGCCGCCCGCTTCGCCAATCTTCGAGGTCTCTGGCGTTCGGTGGGCGTCTTGAGCACTGCTATGATCTGTCAGGCGGACTGACCGCTTCCGATGGTCGCTGCCAGGGTGTGCCCAAGAGGGGCAGCAGCCAGCGATCAAGCCCATACCAACCGGCGACCTTCCAGGCGAGCATGAGGGCGATAGCCAGGGCGAACAAGAGGCCGTTGGTGCTGGCTGAGCCCGCCATGATGAAGTTCCAGTTCATAAACGCGCCGGCAAAGGCTGCGATCCCGACCAGCGCGCCAAGCACCAGGGCGATACCGACCGCTATTTCGCCTAAGGTGACCAATTTGCCGAACCAGACGTACCACTCTTGGTCGAGCATGAACTGGATGAAGTTGCGATACCAGCCAAAGCTGATAGCCGGACGTCCTTCGGCCGGTACCGCGACCGCGCCGGACCAGAACCCGGCGAGCGCTTGGCCGCTCCACCAGGCAGGGTTATTGAACTTGCCCCAGCCGGATTGCAGCCACTGGTAGCCGACATAGAGCCGGATGATCAGCCATAGCCAGGCAAAACGCGTCGTATTGAACAGATGGAACGACCATGGCGGATCGGAGATGGTGATGACGCCGCGCGGTGTGACAATCGGGTTGATACGATTAGACATACGGAGCTCCCTTAGCTGTCGAGCCATTTGATAATGTTCGGTTATATCACCGGCAAGCCTAGCGCAATTGGAGGTTCGTCGTCTGTGCCGTCACTTCCGATACGGAAATATGGCGGGGTCGGTGAGCAGCGTCGCCTGCGCTTCGATTCCGGCAGTATAGCAGGCCCGGCGCAAGATTAAGAATCCCACGCCCACGCCGGCCAACGAAAAGCCCCGCCTCGAACGGGCGGGGCTTGTGCGCAATGCCGGATTGTGCGGCACGTTAGGCGGTGTCTCTGGGCACGATATTGACCTTGCGGCGCTCGTCTTCCCCCGAACTCTGGGTATAGACTTGCGGGTGGTCGCGCAAAGCCAGGTGTACGATGCGGCGCTCGTTGGCGGGCATCGGTTCGAGCGCGACGGCGCGGCCGCTCTCGACGACCTGGTTTGCCATGCGCTGGGCCAACTGCGTAAGCTGCGTGACGCGGCGCTCTTTGTACTTTTCAACGTCGACGACAATGTTCTTCCACTGCCGGATGCGCTGGTTGACCATGAGGCGGACGAGGTATTGGATGCTGGCGAGGGTCTCGCCGCGGCGTCCGATGAGCGCGCCGAGGTCTTGGCCCTCGATGTCCAGCAAGAGGTACGGGTCGCCTTCCTGTTCGTCGGGTTCTTGCCAGCTTGCTGCAACCGTCGCCTCGAAGCCCATGAGGCGGATCATCTCGGCGAGCATATCCGACGCCATTTCCGCCAGCTCCTGATCCGAAACGGCGGTTGCCGCCCGTTCCTCGCCGGCGGCAGGCTCTTCTTCCTCTTCAAACTCGGGCGCTTCCTCTTCGAGCGTTTCCGCCGGCATGGCGGCAGCCGGTTCCGCCTTATTAGCCGGGGGCTGGACGGGGGCCGGTTCGGCTTTGGCGGCAGGGGCCGGTTGCGCTGGCTGGGCGGGCGTCTGCGGCTTGGACGCGGGCGTCAGGCGTACGCGCGCCGGTTCGCTGCCGATGCCGAAGATGCCGCGACTGCCCTTGCTGAGGATTTCGACGGATACGTCGCTGCGGCTGAGGCGTAGTTGAGCCAAGCCTTCCGCCACTGCCTCATCAACTGTCTTGCCTGTAAATTCATGTGATTGTTCGGCCATTTGTCTATCTCCGTTTCGCGCGGCGTCGTTTCGGCGTTCTTGGCTTGGCTGCAGCGGGGGCGGGTTCGTCGCTTGCGACCGCGGGCGCGGGCGACGAGCCGTTGGCGCGTTCGGCGGGCGCAGCGTCGACCAGTGCGCCGCCGCCTGCGGAGGCCGCGGCTGGGGCGAGGCCGAAGCGGGCGTCGGTAATCAGCCATTGCTGCAGCATTTGGAGCAGGTTGCTGGTCACCCAATACAAGGAGAGGCCGGCGGGCACCTGCAAGGTGAAGAAGCCGAACATGAAGGTCATCATGAGACCAATTTGTTTGGTCATGTTGGCGGTTTGGCCGCCGGTGTCGGGCGTGGCGGGCGTCATCCATTTCTGCATGACGAACTGCGTCACTACGAGCAGTATGGGCAGGATCAGATAGGCGATCAGGGTGTAATAGTCGCCCCTGCCGAATGCTTCGCCGATCCAGCTCAAGCCTTGGGAATATTGGGGGAAGCCTAGGTCGGGAATCCAGAAGAAGCGGGCGTCGGCCAAGTTCGGGCCTAGGGCGACGAGCGCGGCGTAGAGACCGAAGAGGATGGGCATCTGCACCAGCAGCGGCAGACAACCGCTGAGCGGATTGACGCCCGCCTCTTTGTAGAGCTTCATCTGCTCTTGGGAGAGCTTTTCACGATCCTTGCCGTACTTCTTTTGCAGTTCCTGAATCTTGGGCTGGATATCGCGCTGCGCCTGCATGCCGCGGATCTGGGTGATGGTGAGCGGCAACGTGACGAGCTTGATGATCAGCGTGAAGAGGATGATGGCGAAGCCCCAGCTATAGGGGATGTTCACGCCCTCGAGAACGCTATTCAGCCAGATCAGCGCCTTGGCCAGCGGCCAGACGACGAGCGTCTGCCACCAGCCGTCCGGCGGAACTTCGGTGACGTCGACTCCTTCAAGGGCGACGCCGCAGCCGGAGAGCAGCAACGCCGCGAGGACGAGCAGGGACAATATGAGCCAGCGGTTATGTTTCACGTTTGGTCTTTCTCCTCACGCATGTGGGGGCGCATGTGGGACCTGCGCATGGCCCCCGGCGTGGCGCGTGGCGCTGCAGGCCGGTTAGGGAACCGGATCGATGCCGCCAGGGTTCCAGGGATGGCAGCGTGCAATGCGTTTGACGCCAAGCCAGCCGCCTTTGCGCACGCCATAGCGTTCGATCGCCTCGTAGGTGTAGGCGGAGCATGTCGGATAGAAGCGGCAGTTGCTGCCCAGTATAGGCGAGATGAAACGGCGATAGAACCGGATCACAGCCAGTATCACGCTCTTCATGGACGGTCATCTGCGTCATCACGCAACAAATGCGCCCGCCGGATCAGGCGGGCGCAGGCGGCATCTATCTCGTGATAATCCGCGCTGCGAATCGGATACTTGGCAATGAACACGATGTCCCATCCGGGCTGTATGGTGTCCATGCGCAGTCTCATGGCCTCGCGCAGCCGGCGCTTGATGCGGTTGCGCTCTACAGCATGTCCGATTCGACTGCTCACCGAGAAGCCAAAGCGACTGTAGGGCAGATCGTTGGGCAAGGCGCACAACACCAGATGCTTGCTGTTGACCGATTGCCCATGACGGCGGATCTCCTGAAAGCGTTGGTTATCTCTAACCCGATAGCGTCGCTTCACGCAGCACGGAACCGTCGACTGGCAGGGTTGGAATCCGGCCGGCTTGGCCTGTAGGTCATGCCACAGCGCCTGCGCCCCAGGCGGCTTAGTCCTTGATCGATTTGCGCGGGGTCAACTGCACGGCGAGATTGGCGCGCCCGCGCAGCCGTCGTCGCTTTATCACATTGCGCCCGCCGGGTGTGCGCATGCGAATGCGGAACCCGTGGGTTTTCAGTCGCTTACGGACTTTCGGCTGCCATGTACGCTTCGGCATTTCCTGCTCCTTGTGATCTTCTATCAAATCGCGGCAACGCGCCGGACGGTTACACAAATCCATGATCATCTGCGCCGGCGCGCGGGCCGGCAGCGCGGATCAACGGTATCGACGCGCCATTATAGGCGCGCATGAACCGGAATGTCAAATCTCGAGGCATTTCAGGCCTTCCGTATTCAATTTGGCGTGAGACAGGCGCGCGGCTATGATATAATGCTTGACAAGACCAGGCAGCGGCGGCGCCACAAATGAGCAGTGCCGCACTAGGTTCCGCCGCATGGAGGTGAGATGACAGCAGAATCCGAACGCGGTCCTTCGGATGCCCGCAATACGTCCGGCCCCGCTCCCAAGCCCAATCCCGATTCGTCACCATTGCCCGACGATAGCCCCGAGATGCTGCGCTGGCGGGCGGATTCGCTCATGGAGGAGATGATGTTGGGCGCGGTCGACGTGTCCGCGGCCGGCGTGAGCGGCAGTGATGCGGATGATGCCGGTGGCGGCTTTGAGCCGGAGAGCGTCCCTTCACAGACGCAAGGCGCGTCGCCGATGCAGAACGGCGACGGTTCGAGCGCTTCGACTGCGCAGCCAAGCAGCGAGTGGCCGAGCTTCTCTGCGCTCGACGACGAACGCTACACGTCCGATCGCTACTCAAGCGTACGCGACGAACAGGAGACACGCGGCGCTGCGCCTTCATCTTTCACAGACGCGACCACAGACGCGGCTTCTACCGCCGCGGCTTCCCCAGCCGTACCGCCCGCGCCGACGCCTGAATGGCGCATCGTGTCGGGCACGGGTTCGGGCAGGCCGGCTGATGCGGGCGCGGGCGACTATGTGCCGCCGAGCCGGTCGACAGGCTATGAGGCGGCTGCGACGAACAAGTGGCAGCCCGATTTTTCCGAGCCGGAGAGCGGCAGTTCCGCAAGCGGGGCGACGCGCCCGGTTGACGGCCCGCGCCAAGCCGCGCCGGGACGGGAGGCGGGCGCTCCCGCGGCTGCAGCTTCGGCCGGATATGCCGGCAGCTATGCCAATAGCGGGGAAACTGGCGCACCGCCCCGCTCACAAACGGAGGCATCCGAGAGCGCCGGTACATCGTATGTCAGCGCTATGGCGGTGATGCCCGGCGGGCCAAGGCGGTCCGCGCTCTTGCCGCGCATGTCCGAGTTTGACGCCGAGGCCCTGCACAAGGAGATTGCGGACCTGCACGCCGAGATTCGCAAGATTCTGCCCGTAGGCCACGAGACCGCGGAACGCGCCCGGCATCTCTTGGACAAAGCCAACACGATCCTCAACAGCGACCCCATGCGTTCGGCTGAGGTCGAGTACTACATGCAGCAGGTGCGCACCATCGTGCAGCGTATGCGCCAGGCGCACCGCTGGTCGGACCTCTATCGCAACCGGCTGCGCCTCTACCTCGTCGCCTGGGCGCTGTTGGCGATTATCGTATTGAGTGCGCTGGCGCTGTTTCCGTGGGAGGCGGAGGATTTTGCCGCTTGGCTGACGGCTGCGGCGAACGACAGCCTGTTTGTGATCAACTTCGTGGGATTCGCCGGCACGGTGATGGCCGGCGCCTTGGGCGGCTCGCTGGGCGCTTTGCTCACCATGCGCAGACACGCCAATGCGGAATATAGCTTGTTCGACCGCAAGTATGGCCTGCGCGGGTTGCTGTTGCCGGTGATCGGCGCGCTAGCCGGCGGGGTGATCTATCTGATCTTCGGGGCAACCTACTATTTCGTACGCATCAACCCCTCTCTCAGTGTGGCGGCGATGGCGGCGCCCGCCCTGCTTGCGTTCGTGCTGGGCTTCAGCCAGGAGTCCATCTACGGCACGCGCGAGTAGACCTCTTGCGTTCCGGCTTCCGTTTAGGCGATGAGACAATTCGCCGCTTGCATGAGCTAACTTGTCCGATTTGAGATGACTTACGCCGAGATTGTCGTCAATGTGCCCATCCGGCGCACGTTTGCGCGTCGTTTTGCCGAGGGGCCGCCTCTCAGTGATGAGGACGGGCCGCCGGGCGCGGTTGAGCCGCAAGCCGAGGACGCGCCCTCTTTGCAGGCTTTCCACTACAGCCTGCCGCCGCAGTTGGAAGGCGTCGTGCAGCCCGGACATTTGGTGTGGGCGCCCTTCGGCGCGCGCGAGGTACAGGGCTTCGTGCTGCGGCTGTCGGACAGTGCGCCTGTGGAGACGCGCGAGGTGCTGCGGCTGGCGCGGCCAGAGCCGGTGCTGACGCCAGTGCAGCTCGAATTGGCGGCGTGGATGGCGGAGTACTACATCGCCGCGCCGGCAGAAACGCTCAAGTTGTTTCTGCCGCCCGGCCTGTTGGAGAAGGCGGGCACGGGCACTGGCGTGCGCGCCAAGCGCGAACTCGAACTAGAGTGGATCGGGCCCGACGACGAGGAGGAGGCGTATTTACAGCGCCTAGCGCGCTCGACGCCGGGAAGCGCTGTGCTGGCCTATATGCTGGCGCATGAAGGCGAACGGCCCGCGCTTAAAGTAGTGCAGGCGGCGTGCGCCCTGAAGAGCGCGCAGCCGGTGAAGACGCTGGTCGACAAGGGCGTGCTGGCGCTCGGCGACGACAAGCGGGTCGGCCTAGCGCTAAGCGTTGTCGAGGCGCAGGAGACGCTGGCGGCGCTGCAAGGCGTGGACCGCTACAGGCCGGCGATCGCTGCGCTGCGCCAGGCGGGCGGGCCGGTGTGGAAGAGCGATCTGCCGGCGGCGGACGCTCCCCTGGCGTTGCTGCGCGATCTGGAGGGGGCGGGGCTGGTGCGCATGAGCGAACGCACGCGCTTCCGTGACCCGTTGGCCGGCAGGAGCTACGCACGCACTACGGCCCCGCAGTTAACGGATGAGCAGCGGGCCGTCTGGCGCGTGATCCGCGAGCAGGGCTTCGGCGACGATTCGCAGAATGCGCGGAGCGGCGCGCGGCCTCACTTCTTGATCCACGGCGTGACAGGCAGCGGTAAGACCGAGATCTACCTCCACGCCATCGCCGAGACGTTGGGCCAAGGCCGGCAAGCGATTGTGCTTGTGCCGGAGATCGCGCTGACGCCGCAGACGGTGGCTCGCTTCGCCGGCCGCTTTGCGGGGCGCGTCACGGTGATTCACTCCGGGCTGAGCTCAGGCGAGCGTTACGACGTGTGGCGCAAGGTGCGCGAAGGCGAGTTCGACGTGGTCGTGGGGCCGCGCAGCGCTTTGTTTGCGCCGTTGCCGCGGCTGGGGCTGATCGTCATCGACGAGGAGCACGAGCCCTCGTATAAGCAGAACGCAGAGGAGTGGGGCAGCCATACGGTCTTCTACGATGCGCGGCGCGTGGCGGCGCGTTTGGCTGATCTGTCGGACAGCGTGTTGATCCTGGGCAGCGCCACGCCGAGCCTTGAAGCCTACTGGTCGGCGCAGCGCAGCCGCATCACTTTGCTGGAAATGCCGCGCCGCCTGGTGGGGCACGGCGCCCAAGACGGGACGGCATACGCCGAAATGCCGCCGGTGGAGATCGTGGACATGCGCCAGGAATTGCGCGCCGGCAACCGCAGCGTATTCAGCCGCAGCTTGCAGGCCGAGCTGCACGCCACGTTGGATGCCGGCGAGCAGGCGATTCTGTTCCTGAACCGCCGCGGGACGAATACCTTCGTGATGTGCCGCGACTGCGGCGCAACGGCGCGCTGTACGCGCTGCGATACGCCGCTTACCTATCACGAACGGGCCGAAACCTTGCTCTGTCATCATTGTAATCGCCGTTATCCGATCCCAACCGTCTGCTCTGAGTGCGGGAGCAAGCGCATCAAGTATTTCGGGACGGGTACGCAGCGCATCGAGGAGTTGATCGGCGAGATCGCGCCGCGGGCGCGGTTGATGCGCTGGGATGCCGATGCGACGACGGGCAAGGGCAGTCACGAGGAAATTCTAGAGCGCTTTACCGCCCACGAAGCCGATGTGCTGGTCGGCACGCAGATGATCGCCAAGGGGCTGGATCTGCCGTTGGTCACGCTGGTGGGGGTGATTGCGGCGGATGTGGGGCTGTATTTGCCCGACTTTCGCAGCGGCGAACGCACTTTCCAACTGCTGACGCAGGTGGCGGGCCGGGCCGGGCGCAGCCGCCGCGGCGGGCGCGTGGTGATCCAGACCTATTCGCCCGAACACTATGTGATCCAGGCGGCGGCGGAACATCACTACACAGCGTTCTATCGCCGCGAGATGGAATATCGCCGCGAACTGGGCTACCCGCCGCTGCAACGGATGGCGCGGCTGATCTATTGGGATAAGGACGCGCAGAAGGCCGAATCGATGGCCGAGCAGATGGGCAGGCAGGTGCAAGAGCGGATCGCCGCCCTGGGCTTACGACCGGAGAGCGTGACGGTTGTCGGGCCGGCGCCGGCCTACTTCGCCCGCTATCGCGGCTATTATCGCTGGCAGATCGTCTTGAGCGGCGCCGATCCGGCTGCGATCGTGCGCGGGTTGACCATTCCGTTCGGCTGGCGGGTGGACGTCGATCCGGTGAGCGTGTTGTGAGAGGCGCGCCCGCCCTTGTAGCCTTGGGGACAGCCATCGATTGAGGAAAGCATATGTCCGGTTCTGAACGCGAACGACGGCCGGCGCCCGCAAGGCCGATGACCGAGAACGAGGACGATCTGCGCGGCCCGCGCTGGCTGACGCTAAAGGATGCCAGTCGCTTTTTGGGCGTGCATTATACGACGGTGCGCACGTGGGCGGACCGGGGGGAGCTGCGCGTGTTTCGCACGCCCGGCGGCCACAGGCGTTTCAGTGTGACGGACTTGCGCCAGTTCCTAGAGGAGCGGGCCGGACATGCCGCGCTTGCCGACACGGAAGCGCTGGTGGACGTGGCCGTAAGCCGCGTGCGCCAGGAAATCCGCAAGATGCCGCGGGATGAATCGCGCTGGCGCGACGGAGACGATGACGGCAATGATCTGCGTCGCCAACGGGGCCGGCAGTTGTTTGCGCTGGCGATTGCTTTTGTGCTGAAGCCGAACCAGCGCGAGCGTATTCTGCGGGAGGGCCGCGAGTTGGGACAGGCCTACGGCAGCGAGGCCGCGCTAAACGGCGTAGGCCTGCGCGATACGGGCAAGGCCGTGCAGTTCTTCCGCAGCCAACTCACGCAGGTGTTGCGCAGCGGCGAGAATCCGCGCACGCTGGACGCCGACGACGTGCGCGTGCGCCAAATGATCGACCTCTTTTTGGACGAGGTGCTATACGCCGTATTGGACGGGTACGAACGGCAGTTGGCGCAAACAGACGCCTTGCCGACTTCCCAGATCGCGCCGGCGGAATCTTCAGCGCAGCAAGGAGAACCGCCTGATCCGGACGGGCGTGGGTGAGCCGGGCAGGTGAAATGGCCTAAAAGCGTTGGAATGTCGGTAAAGCGTAGGGCAATCGCAGTCTAGCAAGCGGCGTGTTCATCGTACAATCTAAATAGCGGCATGCGTGCAAGCGGCGTGCAGCGGTAAGCGCGCCGGATTGGGAGCGCGGGCGGCTTCTGCGCTGACGGTTGATTGGATGGGGGCGTCGCACTTGTGGGGGAGCGCGACGAGTCGTAGTGGGGCGGCGCGAAAAAGGTCTGGGGGCGAGGTTGCAAACATCTTCCGAAACTGTTATACTACAGTCCCTCATAGCAGTCGCCAAGAGCAGAATCGTCGCCACTATCGTCGAGGCTAATACCAACGAGATCGAGAGGCCAAGATCAGCGCGCCGGGTCAGTATGCCGAGGGTCAGTAAGCCGAGATCGAGAAGCAGCGGACAGGGGCAAGGGTAACCGTGTTTTTGCCGTGGTCGATCTCAGGGTATAATCGTGTTTGACAGATTCAGCCCTGCGGAATCTGTTAAGAGTAAAAACCCATCTCTAACTCTACCAACACCAACGATACTGTCTTAAGACACAAAGGGAGGTTTCAATGCTTAGCCGAAGGAACTGGGTAGTTGCTCTGGTCTCATTGTTGCTGGTCGCGAGCCTGGCGGGTTGCACATCCGGCATCGCTGTGCCGGATCGCGCCATCGCCGTCGATGTGAACACGGCGCTTGAGGCTCAGAACAAGGTTGCAAACTTGATGATGGCGGGCGAGGTCCAGTGGTCAGAGGCCGAGTTCTCCAGCCTGCTGAGCGTGCTGCTTGATCAGAACAGCGGCGAGAACAACCCGGTCGACGCGGTTCTGGTCTGGTTCGAGCCTGACAACAAGGTCATCGCCCAGGTATCGTTGATCGACGGCGTTCTGCCCCCCACCCTGGGCGGCGATGCGCTGAACCTGTCGGGTGTTGTGTCGGTTGAGGGCGGCGCGGTGAAGCTGGACCTCGATGGCGCCAGCGCCGGCGGCCTCGGCATCGATGCGGCGTTCCTTGCCCCGGTCAATGCCCAGATCAACGCGGCGTTGGCGGGCTTGGGCCTCGGCGTGCCGGTGACGGTGGAAACCGATTCCGGTTCGGTGACGGTCAAGCTTGGCATGTAAGCTGCGCTTGCACAGATGAACGTCCGTTATACGGGCGTCTCGGGTCCGACTTCCTCCAGGAGGTCGGACCCTTGTTTTGTAGGGGGGCGCAGCGCTGCGAGACAATTGCACACAGCACAGCCGCAGGAGAAGGCAACGCGCGAAACAGCGTCGATTTGACCGAGAATGCGGCGCTGTGGTACACTCGCAGTTCGTGGGTCAGAGTATCCGCCTGGTCTTTGGTTGCGCCTAAGCGACGATTGTCAAGAGAGTATTGGGCGTGTTGGATAGACTGGACCCAGAGGCAGAGATGGGTGCGCCGAACGTGCGCACGGCATTTTGCCGATTGTTGTGACGGCGTCTTTTTTCATTCGCATGGTGGGAACGGCGTGTTGGTTGCCATTAGACGGCTGCCGTGGCGTGAAGTGGGAGCCGTTTCTTTTTCAGGATAGGGAGGATCTGTTGCCCACGATCAATCAATTGGTCCGTAAGGGTCGCAAGAGTATTGGGAAAAAGGAGACTGCTCCGGCGCTGCGCTATACGCAGAACACGCTGACGGGCAGGACGCGGCGTGTGAAGAAGGGCAATCCGCAGAAACGCGGCGTGTGTACGCAGGTGCGTACGACGACGCCCAAGAAGCCGAATTCGGCGTTGCGCAAAGTGGCTCGCGTACGCCTGACCAACGGCATCGAGGTCACCGCCTATATTCCGGGCGAAGGGCACAACTTGCAGGAGCACAGCGTCGTGTTGGTGCGCGGCGGGCGTGTGAAGGATCTGCCCGGCGTGCGCTACCATATTGTGCGCGGGGCGCTGGACACCACGGGCGTGAACGAGCGCAAGCGTGGGCGCAGCAAGTACGGAACTAAACGGCCCAAGGCATAGCCTGGTCGCCGGAAACGAGTAACTAGGTGGAGATGGAGCCTAATGCGTAGAAAACGTGCAGAGCTTCGGTCTGTGTTGCCGGACCCGCGCTATCACAGCGAGACCGTGGCGAAGTTTATCAACAATGTGATGGAACGGGGCAAGAAGAGCCTGGCCGCCAGCGTGGTCTATTCCGCATTCGAGGTAATGGAAGA
This sequence comes from Chloroflexota bacterium, assembly GCA_030058085.1. Lineage (GTDB taxonomy): Bacteria > Chloroflexota > Anaerolineae > Caldilineales > Caldilineaceae > JASGTU01. The sequence goes on along the minus strand of JASGTU010000080.1, from coordinate 3,185 downwards.
GCGGACTAAGCGACCGGCGTTGGAGGTTTTTGAAGAGGCGCTAAAGAACGCCACGCCGATGGTAGAGGTGAAGCCGCGGCGTGTTGGCGGGGCGACGTACCAGATCCCTGTCGAGATCAGCGCCAATCGACGGACTGCGTTGGCGATGCGGTGGCTCATCACCAGTGCACGCAACCGCAGCGGCCGCGACATGGCGGCGCGCTTGGCTGCCGAATTGTTGGATGCAGCCCGCAACGAAGGGGCGACGGTTAAGCGGCGCGAGGATACGCACCGGATGGCAGAGGCCAACCAGGCGTTCGCTCACTTCCGCTATTAAGTCGCCGCCGCAGCCTTGGGGCTGGCGGCAACTTCTTCGTGCCAACCTCGCGGGCCATGCGAGGCGCAGGGAGAACTCCAGGGGCAACTCTCTCTGGAGACATATAGCAGCATATCCGTCCTTGACGGGTGCGGCGCCTTTGCCACAATTGACTGACATGATCTCTGCCGGCGCAACAGACCGTTCTTGCTGATGTGCAGGGACCGGTCGGGTAGATGTCGGACAGAAGTCATGTAGGAGATAGAGCCGGAGATTGTGGCGCTCGGCGCCGCTCTCTTTTGCTCTAAATTAGGGACGAAATCTATGAGTATAGAATTTCCGATTGAGCGGACGCGCAACATCGGCGTTATCGCCCATATCGACGCAGGCAAGACAACCACGACGGAACGCATCTTGTTCTATTCGGGACGCATCCATCGCATGGGCGAGGTGCACGAAGGGACGGCTGTGACCGACTGGATGGTGCAAGAGCGCGAGCGCGGCATCACCATTACCGCCGCCGCGATCACGACCTCATGGCAAGATCGCGTGACCGGTGAGGAATGCCAGATCAACGTGATCGACACGCCCGGCCATATCGACTTCACGGCCGAGGTGCAGCGCAGCCTGCGCGTCCTAGACGGCGGCGTCGTGGTGTTCGACGCTGTAGCCGGGGTGGAGCCTCAGTCGGAAACCGTGTGGCGCCAAGCCGACCGCTACCAGGTGCCGCGCATCTGCTTTGTCAACAAGATGGACCGCGTGGGCGCCAGTTTCGAGCGCACGGTGCAGATGATCATCGACCGCCTCGGGGCCAACCCGCTGCCGATCCAGTTGCCGGTTGGCGCAGAGGATAACTTCCGCGGGGTGGTCGATCTGTTCCGTATGCAGGCGTTGATCTTTTCCGACGAGTTGGGCGCGAAACCGACGGTCGAGGAGATTCCGGCCGAGATGCGCGAGCAGGCCGAAGCCGCACGCGAGCAGATGATCGAGCGCATCGCCGAGACGGATGAGGAACTGACGTTGAAGTTCCTCGAGGGCGAAGAGATCGCGGAGGGAGAGCTATACGCGGCTTTGCGTCGCGCAGTGGTCGCCAACGAGTTAGTGCCGGTTATGGCGGGCAGTTCGCTGCGCAACAAGGGCGTGCAACCCCTGCTCGACGCAGTGGTGCGCTATTTGCCCAGCCCTCTCGACGTGCCGCCGGTAATAGGGATTAACCCGGTGACGGAAGAGCCTGTCGAGCGCAAGCCCGACAATGAGGAGCCGTTTGCGGCCTTGGTCTTCAAGATCGTCACCGACCCCTTTGTGGGGCGGCTGGCGTATGTGCGCGTCTATTCGGGCAAGCTCAAGGCAGGCAGCGCGGTCTATAACGTGAACCGGCAGCGCAAGGAGCGTATTGGCCGCCTTTTGCAGATGTACGCCGACAAGCGTGAGGAGATCAGCATATGCGACGCCGGCGATATCGCCGCGGTTGTCGGCCTCAAGCAGACTTTCACCGGCGAGACGCTAGCCGATCCCGACCGGCCGGTTTTGCTGGAGACGATTGAATTCCCGGCCCCCGTGATCAAGGTGGCGGTGGAGCCGAAGTCAAAGGCGGATCAGGACAAGTTGACCGAGGCGCTGATCAAGCTGGCGGAGGAAGACCCCACCTTCCAGGTGGCCTATGACGACCAGACCGGCCAGACGGTTATTTCGGGCATGGGCGAGCTGCATTTGGATATTATTGTAGACCGCCTGAAGCGCGAATTCCGCGTGCAGTGCAACGTCGGACGGCCGCAGGTGGCCTATCGCGAGACGATCTCGCGCCCGGTGCGTGTTGAGGGGCGCTTTGTGCGGCAGACGGGCGGACGCGGCCAATATGGGCACGTGTGGCTGGAGATGGAGCCGAATGGCGCCGGCGAAGGTTTCGTATTCGAGGACCGCATCGTGGGCGGCGTGGTGCCCAGGGAGTACATCGCGGCGGTGCGCAAAGGTATCGAAGAGGCCATGCAGAGCGGCGTCTTGGCCGGCTATCCGGTCGTGGATGTCAAGGTGGCGCTGGTGGACGGCAGCTATCACGAGGTCGACTCCAGCGAGATGGCCTTTAAGATCGCGGGCAGCATCGCCTTCAAAGAGGGCGCACAGAAGGGCGGCGCCATGTTGCTTGAGCCGGTGATGAAGGTGGAGACGGTGGCGCCCGAGGAGTATGTGGGCGACGTGGTCGGCGACTTTTCCAGCCGGCGCGGCGATATTGCCGGCATGGATGCGCGCAACGGCGGCGTACAGGCCATATCGGCCAACGTGCCTCTGAGTGAGATGTTCGGCTATGCGACAGACCTGCGTTCGATGACGAGCGGCCGGGGCACCTTCACGATGGAATTCTTGAAGTATGCGCCGGTGAGCCAGGCGGTTGCCGACCGCATATTGAAAGGCGTCGGCTGATGACGCGGGCGCTTTGTCTCTGGGAGCTGACCGGCGGTGAGAAGGCCGCACGTTTTTATGCCGCGCCCAATTTGGCGCAGCCGGACAGGTGCAGTATAATATCGAAGTTTGCGTGCCCCGACAACGGGGCGGCGAATTTCTATAGCTGATGGCTGCACCGCCGCGACCGGTTCCGGCGGTGCAGTTTCGCCATATGGGATGCCAATCCGGGCGTTATCAGCTTGCTTTGAGCGCCCCGTGTGCGGGTCGCGAATCGGAAAAATGCGGATAGGCGCGGCATAGAGCCGGCTTTCGGCGAGAACAGTGAAAATCATTCGGTATCTTGCTTTTGTTAGAGGAGAATGACGAATGTCCAAGGCGGTATTTACGCGAACGAAGCCCCATGTGAACGTGGGCACGATTGGGCACATTGACCATGGGAAGACGACGCTGACGGCGGCGATCACGAAGGTGCTGTCGATGAAGGGGTGGG
>JASGTU010000079.1 GCA_030058085.1 Chloroflexota bacterium | reverse complement strand
ACGATCGCCACGATGCGACAGCCGGCAATGACGAACCACATCTTTCCTTCATGGACCAGGTACGGCTTCATCGTCACCTCCTGTCCCCTCCTTTCCCCTCTCGGGCCCTCGGCTTGGCCCCTCGCCGCCGCGCCCCGTCGTTCAACACAACACAGCGTAAAGGATAAGCCAAGAACGGGCAAGGACGTAATTTTGCGGTGATGTGATGCGGGTTTTCGCCCGCAAGCGCTTGTTTTCGAGCGATGCAGACGCAGCCGTCAGCGCGAAAAAGGCACAGAATTTTAAGATTCTGCCCATTGACAGTACGCACAAAATCGACTAAACTAGCTCTGAGCCCGTGTAATCGATTACACCGACCCTAGACTGGTCTTTGTTGCTTCCCCTTAGGCATGTAATCGATTACATACTAATCTCTCGTCACAACTAATCTGCTGCCATGACCCATGACGAAAATCACTGATGTTGCCCGCGCAGCCGGCGTCTCCGTCGCTACAGTAAGTCGTACGCTTTCCGGAAGTTCACGCGTGGCGCCCGAGACGCGCGAGCGAGTGATGGAGGCGGTGAGGCAACTCGATTACCGGCCCGATCAGGTCGCCCGTTCACTTCGGCGGCGGCGCTCCAACTTGATCGGCCTGGTGGTCTCTACTATCGAGAACCGCTTTTTCACAGAAGTAGCGCACGCTGCCGAACAAGCAGCTCACGAGCGAGACTATAACCTGATTGTCTGCAATACCAACGAGGATCCGGAGCAGGAGAAAGTTTACCTGCGGGTATTGGACCGACAACTGGTCGCCGGCATTATCTTGGCCCCCGCCCCTGGACCGGAAGCGCATTTAGCGGACTATGCCCGGCGCGACATTCCGATCGTCCTGGTTAACCGCCGGCTGAACGGTCTGGCGCTGCCTTCAATTACGGCGGATGACGAGGAGGTGGCGTACCAGTGCGTGACGACGTTGATCGGCGAGGGCAAACGCCGCATTGCGGCTATCAAAGGCTTGCCGACCACATTCACCACCCAAGAGCGACTCTGCGGCTATTGGCGTGCGTTGGACGATGCGGGTTTGCCGCGTTTGGCGGAGTACGAAGCTGACGGGCTTGCCACATTGGAAGGCGGGTATGCCGCGGCGTTGCGCCTACTGCAAAGCGGCGATCCGCCGGATGGAATCTTCGCCTTTAATAACCTGATGGTTCAGGGCGCTGTCTTAGCTCTACAAGAGTTGGAGCTACGATGGCCTGAAGATGTGGATGTAGCGGGGTTCGGCGCGTCTGCTCTGGGCAACTTCTACCGTCCGCCCCTCACGCTGGTAGAGCAGCCAACGCGCGAAATGGGCCGCAGGGCGGTCGAACTGCTGGTAAGCCGCCTAGAGGACGATTTGGCGTTTACCGACGACCATATTGTGCTGCCGAACCGGCTTGTCCTACGGAAGGAGTGGGAACGGATGCGGCCTGTACCCCTCGCCTAGCCGCATGACTTCAGGCATTTATTTGTAGGCCTGCCCGCGAACCGGGCAGGCGGCTAACCAATCTTTTCCCTTCACAGTTCGATAAGGAGCCAATCTATGAGTAGCAGCCCAGATCCGTACAAGCTTGCAGAGCGCTTCCGACACTACCTTCGAGTGACCGACGTCACGGATGGCCTGGACGCGGTAGGTCTCAACGACCTAACTCTGATGTCCAATAAAGTCCGCCCATTGTGGCTCGGCATGCGCTTCTGGGGGCCGGCGGTGACGATGCAGGTCGTACCCGCCAATCGTCACATGCCGTTTCCGCTCAAGAAGGAAGATGCATTGCGGCAACATGCCATCTGGGGAGAGATGGGCGGATGGCGCGCCCGTCTGAATGTAGAAGGCAAAGAGGGCTACGTCATCGTCACATCCACCGGCGGAGCGAGGGAATGCGGCTGGTGGGGATCGATGAATTCTATGGAGATGCATGCGCTTGGCGCCGCCGGCATTGTGACGGACGGGTATTGTCGTGATACCGACGAAGTAATACTACAGCGCACTCCGGTAGCCTGCGCCGGCATTGGCCGCCCCATTATCCCAGGACGGACGGAACTGGAGGCCGTTGAGGTGCCTGTGTCCTGCGGCGGAGTATTCGTTCGACCGGGGGACATTGTGGGCTGCGACTGGGATGGGGTCGTCGTCGTACCCATTGAAGTCGCAGAAGACGTTCTCGTGTTTGCGGCGCGCATTGCGATTGACGACAAGAAGGCTCGCCGGAGACTCTATGACAAGCTCGGCAAAGAGCCGGATGAGACTGTCGACTGGGAGGCTGCCGCGGAGTATTTCAAGGACCTATTATAGGCGCACCGGATCCGAGCCATTGCGCCGGCCTTCGCAGGCGTATGTTGAGGCCTCAACTCTAGTGAGGCCTCAACTCTGAAGTGAGAGCAGTGGTAGACGACATCGTGGATAGAGAGGCGGTAGAGGCGTATTCCGTCTCCGTATAGCCGGCAACCGGCAAGGTCTTGTCTGGGAAGGCGACAAATTCGTCCTCCCGCCAGCGGGAAAGGAGGCCTGGAGATTTCAAGGATAGCATGCGGCATTGCAGTTGTGGCGCCTGAAGCGACTGATGCGTTTTGGCAAAACCAATTCGTTCAACGAGGAGGAAATGAATGAATAACAAGACGAAGATCTCACGCCGCAGTTTTCTTGGGGGACTCGCCGCACTCAGCGCGCTGCCTGTGGTTGCGGCGTGCACCGCTCCCGCACCGGCGGGCGCTCCCGCCGCCGCTCCAGCCCAAGAAGTGACCACGATTGAATTCATCACGCCTGGCGCGCTGGGTCTGGAACGAACCATGTACGAGAACTTCGTGCTCAAGTTCATGGACGAAAACCCGTCTATCAAGGTCAATGTATCCTTCGAGGCATGGAACGACTACATGACGAAACTGCCCACGTTGCTGGCCGGCGGCGTCATTCCCGACATGATCCACCAGCACATGAGCATCGTGCAGGACTATGCCTACCGCGGCGCATTGGCTGATTTGGTGCCGTGGATGGAGCGCGACAACGTTAAGCCGGAGGACTACATCCCCGCGCTGTTTGACGCCTTCAGCCACGTTGGCAAGACATACGGCATTCCCAAGGATAGCGCGGCTTGGGGCATCTACTACAACAAAGACATGTTCGACGCAGCCGGTCTGCCCTATCCCGCCGGCAACTGGACGTTGGAAGACTTCCACAACAGCGCTCTGGCATTGACCCTGGACGCGGAGGGGCGGCCCGCTACCGACCCGAGTTTTGACGCCGGAAACATCGATCAATGGGGCTTCACCTGGTGGAATGAGGTGACGCCCACCTTCACCGAGAGTGCACGTGGCTTTGTGAAGGCATTCGGCGGGGATTGGTACGACGAAGCCTACACGCAGACGCTGATCACGGACCAACCCGTGTTGGATCACTTCCAAATGTTTGCAGACATGCGCTGCACCGAGAACTGCATCCCCACGCCGGCGCAGGCGTTGGGCCAGGGCAGCCCATTCCGCTCCGGCCTGACGGCAATGACGGTCGACTTCCACCAGAACACTTTCTTCTCCAAACAGGAGAACGTGAGGTTCCAGTACGACGTCACATTTATCCCCAGCGGTCCTGGCGGCCAGTATTCAGTGGTAGGCTGCAGCGGTTGGGCTGTGCCCGCCGAGGCTAAGTTCAAGGAGGAGGGCTGGGAACTGGTGAAATACCTAACCAGCAAACCCGTGCAGGAGTACATCGGCCAGCAGAAGCGCTGGGGCGTATCGCTGAGAGAAGCCGTCGGCACGATTGAGCCGGATGACGGCATTCCCGAGCACTTCGCCATGGTACACACGGACCCGTTCAAGGGTGAATCGTCTGTCGAGGTGATCTCGTTCAAATTCCCGCCGCAGCAGTCTCGCATCAAGGAGATCTATGCAGAGGAGTTTGACCCGATCTTCACCTGCGGCGGCGGCGATATTGCAACGGCCGCAGCCAACACGAAAGAGCAAGTCGACGCCCTGCTGTCTGAGTTGAACTGGACGTAAGATTGGCTTACAGGCAGCGCGCAGCCTGACCTCTGCGCGCTGCCTGTACGGCAGTGGAACTGTCTACCGCGCGAAGGGAGCGCTACTTATGGCTGTGCGTGGATTGTCGAAGCTTGAGCGCCGGGAAGCGATCGACGGCTACTTGTTCATTATGCCCTGGCTGATCGGGTTCGTCCTGTGGGTGGCGGGCCCTATGCTCGCGTCAATCGTGCTCTCCTTTATGGAATGGGACCTGTTCAGCCCGCCTGAGTGGGTGGGCGCAGCAAACTTCGTCCAGCTAGGCAAGACGGATTTGGTTTGGAAGTCGCTCTGGAACACTGCGTATTACACGTTTCTGAGCGTGCCGCTTACGCTGATGGTGGCCCTCGGTACAGCCATGATGCTTAACCTGCCGCTGCGTGGGCAGTCTGCCTTTCGCACCTTCTTCTACCTGCCCGCAGTCATGCCCGCGGTGGCGAATGCGGTGCTCTGGTTCTGGATCCTCAACCCCGACGTAGGCCTGGCAAACGCCCTGCTGCGCATGCTAGGTCTCCCTGAGTCCCAGTGGCTGTGGAGCCCCACGTCGTCGAAGCCAACCTTTGTGCTGATGAGTCTATGGGGCATTGGCAATACCATGGTGATCTTCCTAGCCGGCCTGCAGGGCATTCCCCAGTCGCTCTACGACGCGGCCGAGATCGACGGCGCCAACGGCTGGGACCGTTTCCGGGCCGTGACGCTGCCCATGTTGTCGCCGGTGATCCTGTTCAACATGGTGTTGGGCATTATCGGCTCGTTCCAGATCTTCACCAATGCTTTCCTGATGACCAATGGCGGACCACAGCATTCGACGCTCTTTACCGTGCTATACCTATACCGATTGGGCTTCGAGCAGTTCAAGATGGGCTTTGCCTCGGCGTTGGCCTGGCTGCTCTTCGCCATTATCCTGGTGTTCACGCTAGTCCAATTGCGGCTGTCGGACGCCTGGGTGTACTATGAGGGAGGAGAGGGCTGATGGCTAGTAACGTAACTAGTCAAGCGCAATCGTTGGCGAGCAGCCAGGCGCACCGGCAGCGGCGGCGCAAGTCTGCCCGCTTTTATATCCGGCGGCTGATCCAATATGCTGCCATGACTGCGCTCAGCATAGTCTTCATGGTGCCGCTCGTCTGGATCATATCAAGTTCGCTAAAGACCCAGGGCCAGGTATTCGCCTATCCGCCCGTCTGGATCCCCGACCCGATCATGTGGTCGAATTATGTTGAGGCATTAACGCGCGCGCCGCTGCTACGCTGGCTGTGGAACACGACCTTCATTACGGTTCTAGCCATCGTCGGCAACGTGCTCAGCAGCTCTATGGTGGCCTTTGGCTTTGCCCGTCTGCGCTTTCCAGGCAAGAGACCGCTGTTTATTTTACTGCTGAGCACAATGATGCTGCCCCAAGTGGTGACGCTGATCCCCCGCTTTATCATGTTCAAGTGGTGGGGGTGGATGGATACCCCTTGGCCGATGATCATTCCGACCTTTTTTGGCGGCGGCGCATTCAACATCTTCTTGGTACGGCAGTTTTACTTGACCATTCCCAAGGACTTTGACGAAGCGGCCCGCATCGACGGCGCTTCCAACTGGGCGATCTGGTGGCGCATTCTGGTGCCGCTCTCTAGGCCTGTGCTCATCGCCATCGGCATCTTCTCCTTCGTCTTTCACTGGAACGACTTCATGAATCCGCTGATCTTCCTGTTCAGCGAGAAGAACAAGACGCTGGCGCTGGGGTTGCGCGCCTTCATCAACCCGACCGACGCCTCGTGGCACATCAGCATGGCCGCCAGCATGTACCTGGTGATCCCTATCACCATTCTGTTCTTCGTGGGGCAGCGCTACTTCATCCGCGGCGTGGTTATGACCGGCATCGCCGGGCGTTAATGCTGCATAGCGCAAACAGTCACCGCACAGGTCCCACAAGGCGAACCGCGAAAAACGCAGAGAATACCATGCAGGCGCAGCGCCGTAGATGCACCATCGTAGGCAAATGCAGACGCGCAAGAAGCGCATAGGCTAGAAGGGGACAGAAAGACATGAAGCTTGCCATCGGCGGCGATCACGCCGGCTTTCCCATGAAAGGTCCCGTCATCGAGCTGCTCAAGGCCAAAGGGCACGAGGTGACGGACTACGGAACGCACAGCCTCGATCCGGTGGATTTTCCGGACATCGCGGCCAAGGTGTGCGCCGCGGTGCGCAGCGGCGAGGCGGAGCGGGGCATCCTGGTCTGCGGCACCGGCGTGGGCGCCGCCATTGCCGCCAACAAGAATCCGGGCATCCGCGCCGCAGTCTGCCATGACGTCTTCTCCGCTCACCAGTGCGTCGAACACGACGACGTCAACTTGCTGGCCCTCGGAGCTTGGATCGTGGGCATCAAGGTGGCAGAGGAGATCATCGACGCCTTCCTGAAGGCGGAATTCAGCACCGACCCGGATTTTCGACGCCGGGTGCAGAAACTCCACGCGCTCGAAGTATGGGCTGCGGAGGAAGTATTAAAGGATCGCAAGAGTTGATTCTGAGTATTGATCCCGATCATTGAACGGACAGCCGCTATGACCACAGCAAGAATCGCCGTATTGCCCGAGATCCGAGCGCCGAGGGAGCGCCCGTTCCAGATCCAGACGCGTGAGATTCCGCCGCTAGTCGAGGGCGCCGTACTCGTCAAGAACCTGATGGCCGGCGTCTGTGGGACCGACGTTCACATATTGCATGGCAAAGTGCCGGTGCGCCTGCCTGCCGTGCTAGGTCACGAGAACGCAGGCCGCGTCGAGGCCATCGGCGGCGACGCGCCCATCAAGGACATCACCGGCAAAACGCTACAGATCGGTGATACCGTGACCTGGTTGCCCAAGTCATGCATGCGCTGCTACAATTGCACGATCCTGAACGATCAGTCCAAGTGCACAAACCGCGTCGGCTATGGCGGGTGGGTCGTGCCTGCGGATCAACACCCATATTTTGTGGGCGGCTTTGCCGAGGTCTCCTGGGTGCTGCCCGGCAGCGACTTCGTGGTTATCCCGCCGGAGGTTTCGCTAGAAGGCGTGGTGCTGGGCGACGCGCTGCGCATCATGGTGCATGCGCTGGACTGTCTGGGCGGGCTGGAGTATGGCGATACGGTGGTGGTGCAAGGGGCCGGCCCCGTGGGCATGATGGGGATGATCTTGGCCAAAGACGCCGGGGCAGGCAAGGTCATCCTGATCGGCGGGCCGGCAGGTCGCCTGGCGTTGGCTCGCGAGTTCGGCGCATATGCAACCCTCGACATCGCCGAGATGACCGCAGCCGAACGCATTGCCGCCGTCATGGACATGACTGATGGTCGCGGGGCCGACGTGGTTTTCGAGTGCGCCGGCGTGCCGGCGGCTGTGCCCGAAGGGTTGGAGATGGCGCGCATCAACGGCAGCTGCCTTATCGCCGGCCATTACGGTGACGCCGGAACTGTGCCGATCAACCCGCACGTGATCAACAAGAAGCAAATCTCGATCAAAGGCGTGTGGTCCGCCAGCAACAAGCACTTTTTGCGCGGACTAACCTTACTGGGCAGAATTCCGGTGGAGAAGCTGGTCACCCACCGTTTCACCTTAGACCAGATCAATGATGCGCTGATCGCGGCGGAGCGCCAAGAGGTGCTCAAGGCGGTGATCGTGCCCTGACTGTAAGGTTCTGGCGAAGGCTAGCCCGGCCTTGGAATGTCTACTTACCACCCTCTCACAGAAAGCATAGGGATGAGCGACCTGCGCATTGCCGTTTCCGCACTCCATTCGTTCTGCTGCGATGCCTTGCAAGCCGCTAACGTGCCGCCTGAAGACGCCCGACTGGTTGCGGATTCGCTGGCGCAGGCGGACGCACGCGGGTTGAACAGCCATGGCGTCGTGCGGTTGCTGCCCATCTATACACAGCGGCTGCGCGCGGGGACAACGCGTGCCCGTCCTCGTATTTGCATCGAACGGCAGCGCGGGGCCGTGACAGTGGTCGACGGCGATGCAGGCATGGGGCAGGTGACCGGCACGTTCGCCATGCGTACGGCTATCGACCTGGCGCGTGGCATAGGTGCGGGCATCGTGGGTGTGCGCAACAGCTCACACTTCGGCTTTGGGGCCATGTACGTGGAGCAGGCTGTGGCCGCAGGCATGATCGGTGTGGCTTTGACCAATGCGCCTTCCAACATGCCGCCGTGGGGCGGGCGCACCCCGTATTTTGGCACCAACCCAATCGCAGTAGGCATCCCCTGCGGGCAAGAGCGCCCCATTATCCTGGATATGTCGACAAGCGTGGTGGCGCGCGGCAAGATCGTCATGGCACAGAAGAAGGGCGAGTCAATCCCGCCCGACTGGGCCATTGACGTAGACGGACAACCCACCACGGACGCGGCGGCGGCCCTGGCCGGCGCAGTACTGCCTTTCGGCGGCTACAAGGGCTCAGGCCTGGCGCTGCTGGTTGACGTGTTGAGCGGCGTGCTGACCGGCGCGGCCTTTGGCTTGCATATCATCAACCTCTACGACGAGGGCGAACGCACGCAGAATCTGGGTCACTTCTTTGTGGCGCTGGACCCCAGCAGTTTCCTGCCGGCCGGAGACTTCGAGGCGCGCATGGACCAGTTCGTGCGGGAAGTGCGTTGCCAGCCCAGAATGCCCGATGTGGACCGCATCTACTTGCCGGGTGAGATCGAATTTGAGCAAGCGGAAGAAAGCGCCCGCTCCGGCGTCGTGTTGCCGGATGCGGGCGTAACGGAACTAGATCAATTGGCGATTGAGCTAGGCATTCGCCCGCTGCAAGCGCGTGCGGGCGTTTAGCTCATCGGTCGTCGTTTAGCGGATTAGGCGCGCGTGCGCCGCAGTTCCGGCTCGACACGCCGGACAGCGCGGCAGCAGGGGAAGTTCGTACACATCCACACCAAGATGCCGCCCGTAGCCACGCCTAACTCCATCTCGCTGCCGCAACGGGGGCAGCAAGGCGGGGTTGCAACAGGCTGCGCGCCGGCGTCTAGCTGGGGTAACTTGGCGGCCCGGCTCAATCGTCCGGCGAGTTCTTGGGCGTTATAGCTGCGCTGGACCGGGATATGGATCAGGGGCAGCCCGGCCGCGGCAAAGACTGCGGCGACAAACCCGTCCGCCTGGCGGCTGCCGGCGCTGCGTTCGCCCTTGGCATCCAACATAATGCCTAGCGCAGGCCGCAGAGAATCGGGCCGGCATAGCAAAAAGTCGACATGGTTATGGTTGATGCGGTGGGTATCGGCCAAGTATTGGCTGTAGCCGCTGCATGTGGCATAGAAAAGGCTGCCCAGCCCGACTTTCGGATAGACCTGCGCCCACCCCTGCGTCGCCTCGCGCAGCACTAAGTAGAAGCGATGCTCCGCCGCCGAGAGGAAATGCTCGCGCAGCCGGAACGGTTCCGGGCCATCTGTGGCGGGCTCGGCTTCGGCGCTGAGGTCCTCGACATACAGCACCAGTTCATCAATCGCCTGTTCCGACAACCCAAAGGTGCGCAGAACGTTTGTCAGCAGCGTCACCTTGATCTCGTCGCTCATAGATAGGGGCGCTCTTTCCACAAAGGCGTGATGCTTGTCGAATGAATGGCGCTAAGAAAACCACTACAGACAGTGTGCAGGAGTCATAGCCCGCCCGCAACCTTCGGAAGACGGAGTTGCGGGCAGACATTTGCTATAGACTCTTCTGACCTGAACAGCCCGCGCATTGCCAAAAGAGGAAGTGTTGACCTGCGCGCCAAAACTGATCCGGCAGTAAACCAGTATAGTAGTACAGACGAAGTTGCAGGCGCGAAGATACTCAAAGAGGACGCAACGTTTTCATCTTCTAGGACGTAGTCTTTACGGAAGCCGGCAATTTCCATGAAGATGATCCTGTGCAGGAGATATGAGTGGGCGATTGTTCGCCCGGGCGCAGACAAATGCATACACCAATTGGGGTGAACTCCTCGCCCCCCAGGACGGATATTATGCAGCTTTCCGCTAACGGACATGCCGGGTGGCGTACAGCCGCAGCCCACGCCATTCCGGTGACGGCGCTGGTCGCCGGCCTATACACCTATTGGTTTGCCGTCGCCGACCGCTATATCGTCTTTCTCTACTACCACGACATGGGACCACGCGTGCCCGACACGACGCCGTTCAGCGCGGTAACGAGCAGCCGTTACTGGATGGCGGGCTTGGTAGCCGGAGGGATGGTAATGATGACGTACGCAGCCATCAACTGGGCGGTAGGACGCTTGGCTGCGTCGTATGTCCCGCCGGCGTGGGCGCGCGTGTGGGCGTCAAGCGCGATCCCGCTGGTGATTGTGCTGCCTGCCATTACCATGACGGTGAATTCGCCCACCCTGCCGCCCTTGGTTGCGGCCCAGACGACGGCCGCGGCATTGGCCGCCTTAGCTATCGCGCTTGCAACAGGCGGGATGGCCGCGCGCCAGCCGCGGGAATTGGCCTGGCTGGGGTTGGACGGGTTGGCGCTGGCTGTTGTGCTGCTGCCCGGCATCTTCTACTACCCTCTACTGGCCACGGGAATGGAGCCAGAGGCGGCAATACGGCTGATCCCGGTTGCGGCTGTGGTCTCGACGGCGTTCTCGCTTGCGGTGATCTCGCTGCTGCGCCGCTGGCGACGGAGGCCCGCCACATCTTTTGGCGC
>JASGTU010000078.1 GCA_030058085.1 Chloroflexota bacterium | reverse complement strand
GTCGAACGTCGTGAACTCGCCCGCTTCCAGTCCGGCGGCTGCGTCGGCATAACGCGGGCCGCGGCTCGTACGGCCGCTGACTACGCCGGCGAAGGCAAAGGGAATGACGCGCTCACCGTAGAGCGCCACGATCCAGCGCAACGGCCGCGGGTAGGCGATGCCGGAGCTGTTCCAGCGCATGGCCTTGTTCCAACGCAGCCCTTCGAGCAGGGCGATACACACTTGTGGCAGCACGTCGGCGGCGGATCGGCCGGCCACACGCTTCACGGCGTAGACATAGTTGTCGCGGGCGACCAGATCCTCGACGGGCACGCCCTGGCCTGCGGCGAAGCCCTGCGCGGCGCGCGTGGGCCGGCTGTCGGCGTCATACGCGCGGTCTAGCGCCGGCCCGCGCTTCTCCAGCGTCTCGTCGGTCTGCCGCGGGGCGAGCCCGGTTACATAGGCAATGAGGCGGCGGGGCGTGCCCGTGACGTGCAGGTCCGTGTAGGCCAGGCGCGCATCGCTCAACAGATCGGACAGCAGCCGGCGAATCTGTTCCATGCCGTCGACCACATCGGCCGCTGGCAGTTCCTCGGAGCCTAGCTCCAGTATGAGATCCTGAGCCTCGGTCGCCGGTTCCTGCAGGCTGTCGGGTGACGGGACCAACGCCGAGGGCTCCCCCGCCGCGACAGTCTGTTCGCCGCTGTCCAGCCACGGAAATTCCTCTTGTTCGCGCTGCCGGATATAGAGTTCGGCGACGGCGCGCGACTGGCTGCGCATGGCCGCGAAGAACTTGGCCCGCTCGGTGACGCCGATAGCCCCGCGCGCGTCGAGCAGGTTGAAGGTGTGGCTCTGACGCAGGATAAAGTCATGGGCGGGAATGACGAGCCCGCGGGCGATACAGGCTTGCGCCTCGGCCTGGTAGATATCGAAAATCTGCTTCAGCCGCTCCACGTCAGCCAACTCGAAGTTATAGACGCAGTGCTCGATCTCCGGCATGCGATAAACGTCGGCAAAGGTGTGCGCGTCGTCTACGGCGATCGACCAGACGTCGCTTTTGCCCTGCAGGTACATGACGATGCGGTCCAGGCCGTACGTGATCTCGACACTGACGGGGTCCAGCGCCATGCTGCCGGACTGCTGGAAGTAGGTGTACTGGGTGATCTCCTGACCGTCGAGCCAGACTTCCCAGCCTAGCCCCCAGGCGCCAAGCGCGGGCGATTCCCAGTTGTCTTCGACGAAGCGAATATCGTGCTTGGTCAGGTCCAGGCCGATAGCAGCCAGGCTGCCGAGGTAAAGCTCCTGGGGATTGCCGGGGTCCGGCTTGAGGATCACCTGGTACTGGTGATGCATCTGCATGCGGTTGGGGTTTTCGGCGTAGCGCCCGTCGTCGGCGCGGAAGGACGGCTCCACATAGGCGACGTTCCACGGTTCCGGCCCAAGCACGCGCAGCACGGTAGCGGGATTCATGGTGCCCGCGCCGACTTTTTCGCTGTAAGGCTGCCAGATGAGACAGCCGTGCTGCGCCCAATACTCGTGGAGACGCAGGATCACATCTTGCATGGTCAACACATCGTTCATGATTGCAACCTCGAAGATTGGCGGGCGACAGGACGGTATGCCGCCGGCGGGGTCCGGTTTTCTAGAACAAAGGCCGGAAAGGCGCCGGCACGAAGATGAGTACAAAGAGCACGATCACAAGGTAGCCGATGCGCCGGCGACCGGCATCCAGGCGCGTCACGTCGTTCAGCGCCGGCGGGTGAAATGGCCCCACGACCACAAACAGCAGGCCTAGCCACAAGAACCAGCCGGAATAGCCGATGTTCACGAGCACGGGCATCAACCGCTGCAGCGGCTCCAAGCCGGCCACAGCCAAAAACGCCATGACGGCGAGCGCCGCCAGGTTGACGTAGCGCGCCTGCCGTCCAAAAAGCGCATAGACCGCATGCCCGCCGTCGAGCTGGCCCACAGGCAACAGATTGATCGCCGTGACGAGCAGGCCGATCCAGGCGGCGAAGGTCACCTGGTTCATCAGCACGTCTTCGCCGGTGATGGGGTTAGGCAGCACCTTGCCGAAGACCGCGATCTTGGCAAAGTAGTAGAGGATGCTGTTGCCCTCGAGCATCATGCCGGGGGACGGCGTCGGCGTCACCACCGGGCTGGTCGCCAGCCCGACGAGCAGCAGCGGGATGGCTAAGACCAGACCAGTCAACGGGCCGGCGACGCCGATGTCGAACAGCTTGCGCCGGTCAGGTACAGGCTCCTTCATCTGGATGACGGCCCCTAACGTGCCGAAGCCCAGCGGCATCGGAATAAAAAAGGGCAGCGATACCGCCACCTTGTGATAGCGGGCGGCAAAGTAATGGCCGAATTCGTGCGCCGCCAGGACGCCGAGCAGAGTCAGAGCAAAAGGCCAGCCGGTCAGCAGATTAGCGGGACGAAACAGATCGCCTAGCGAGTTGACAGGCGTGACCGGCCCGGCATACATCGAGCCGGCGAACAGCGTACTGATGAAGGTGACGACAAACAGCGCGATGTTGATCCACAGGCGCGGCATCGACCTGTGGGGCACGCCCGCCATGATGTGCAGGACCACCGCGCCGCCATCCTCGTCGGCGCTCTGAGCCGGATCCCCCGTATCTGTGGCGCCGTCTCCCGTATCGGCGCGCAGGACAGGCGTATAGCCGATACGGCGGAAAACGGCCAGCCAGCGCGTGTACGCTTCGTCGCTTGGGCGAGTCAGCCTGCCGCGCAGGACCACAACCCCTTCGCGCCTCGGTTCGAGCGGGATCTCTATGGAGGTGATCTCCATATCGCCGTCCACGATCGAGCGGGCATGTTGGGTGATTGCGCCTGGGTCGACGGTCGACGTGGACAGGCTATTGAAAAGCAGTTCGTTTGCGTTCGGCATTCCGGAATGGGCGTTTCTCTATAGCGAGCCTAAGTACGCGCTTGCCTGTAAACTGTCATTCCGAGTGCTAGCGAGGAATCTCGGACTAGGAGGCGCGGGACGCTACGCCACGAGATACTTCGCTACGCTCAGTATGACAGGATGACTCGATGGTCCACCAGCTATCTGCCTTGTTCAGTACTTCCCCAACTGCGCGCAGGCGTACGACCGTAACAATCCGCGCGATGCGAGGCGTCCAACAGACCTTCCTGCCGGCCTAACAGCCGGAGGCGCGCCCGCAGCGAGACGCGGCAGAGAATTTTACCCCAACTTGGCCTATAATGTATAAACCTGGTCACAGCATCGCCTCGTTCCAGGCGGGCGTGACGGCACGTTTGGATTGATACTGATGGGTGCATACCGTGTTTGATGGCGGTGTATCCATGACTCAGAAATACGATATGGACGCAACCGATAACGGAAGGACTGATGCGCTATGAATCCGTTTCTCCATAAGCTGCGTGAGCAACCCCTGCTCTGCGACGGCGCGATGGGCACGATGCTCTACGCACGCGGGGCCAGCAGCGCGCAGTGCCTGGAGCAGTTGGTCGTCGACCGGCCTGACTGGGTGAGCGGCATCCACCAGGCATACGCAGCCGCCGGCGCAGACGTGATCACGACACACACCTTCGGCGCTAACCATATGCGCCTAGCCAAACACGGCCTGGAAGACAAGGTGCGCGAGTTCAACTTTCGCGCCGTGCGCCTGCTGCGCGATGCACGCGAGGTGTCGGGCCGGGCGATCTTCATCGCCGGCAACGTCGGCCCCCTGGGCATACGCTTTGCCCCGGACGATGCAGACGCGCGCACCGAGGCCGAAGAGGCCTTCCGCGAACAGATCGGCGTGCTGTGGGAGGCGGGCGCAGACCTGCTGCTCTTCGAGACGTTCAGCGATCTGGAGGAGCTGCTGATCGGCGTGCGCGTGGCGCGCAGCCTGTGCGACCTGCCCATCGTGGCCTCGATGACCTACGCCGAAGACGGCATGACGCCGGCGGGACAGAGCGCCGACCAGGTGGCGGCGCAACTGACGCAAGCCGGCGCCGACGTGATCGGCGTCAACTGCTCGGTAGGCCCTGCCCAAATGCTGGATACGGTGGAGGCAATGGCGCAGGCGCTGCCCGGCGGCTTGTTCAGCGCCATGCCCAATGCGGGCTACCCGCGCCGCGTCGAAGGCCGGCTGATCTATCCCTCCAGCCCGGAGTATTTCGCCGAGCACACGCCCTTGCTGATCGAGCGCGGCGCACGTCTGGTCGGCGGCTGTTGCGGCACGACGCCCATCCACATTCGCGCCATGCGCGCGGCGTTAGACGAGTATTTGGCGCAGCACCCGGGCAATAAGCCCACCGCGGTCGCACCGGCGCTCGACGCGCTGCCGGAACTGCACGTCGGCATGTCGGCAGAAGTAAACGTGGAAAGCGGCGAGCGCCCCACAGGTCTGCTGGAAAAGCTGCACGCCGGTAAATTCGTGATCAGCGTGGAGGTGGATCCGCCGCGCGCCTTCACGGCCAAGAAACAGATCGAAGGCGCACGCTATGCGAAATCCGCCGGCGCCGACGCCATCAACGTGGCGGACAGCCCGATGGCCCGCGTGCGCATGGGCGCTCTGGCGCTCTGTACGCAGATCCAGCAGCAGGTCGATATCGAGACCATCGTCCACTTCACCACGCGCGACCGCTCGCTCATGGGCCTACAGGCAGACCTGATCGGCGCACATGCCCTGGGCGTGCGCAACATCCTGGCGCTGACCGGCGACCCGCCGGGGCTGGGCGATACGCAACAAAGCACGCCCGTCTACGACGTGGACAGCATCGGCCTGGTACGCATCATCGAGACCTTCAACCGCGGGCTCGACATCGCCGGCCGCGAGATGGGCCGGCGCGCCAACTTCACCATCGCCGTCGCCTGCGACCCGACGCGGCCGGACCTGGCGCAGGAGACGGACCGTTTCCACCAGAAGGTGAGCGCCGGCGCACACTTCACCATGACGCAGCCGATCTATGACCCCAAGCTATGGACGAACTTCCTGGCGCTCTATGAGGAACGACACGGGCCCTTCCCCGTGCCTGTGCTGATCGGCGTGCTTCCTTTGCAGAGCCACCGGCACGCCAGTTTCCTGCATCACGAAGTACCCGGCATCACCCTGAGCGATGCCTCCCTGGAGCGGATGCGATTGGCTGGGGCCAATGGCCGGCAGGAGGGCGTAAAGATGGCGCAGGAACTGCTGCTCGAACTGAAGGAACTGCCCCACGTGCAGGGCGTCTACCTGATGCCGAGCTTTGGTCGTTATGAATTGGCGTGCCAGGTGCTAGAAGCGCTCACGCCTGCCGAACGCGGCATCGCGGAGAGCTAACCCAGCTCAGGCGGAACCGGACGCTGTTTCCCGGTCGATCCAGGCGAGATAGGCGCTGTTGCCCGCTACGACCGGCACGGCGAGAATTTCGGGTACGTCATACGGGTGAATCTGCTGCAGCAACTCTGCCAGCGCGTCGTAGCGGATCTGCCGGGTCTTCATGATGACCAGCCACTCCGTCGCTGTGGCGACTTCGCCTTCCCACCAGTAAGCGCTAGTGATCGGGCCGGCTACCTGCGCGCAGGCTGCCAGCCGTGCCGAGACAACCGTTTCGGCAATCGACGCGGCCGTTTCCTGGCTGTCTACCGTCGTGATGACCTGCACGTATTCGGCCGCGGCTAGCCTCCCTTTCGCTATCACGCGCCGGTAATGCTGCTAGGGGTGTCTCCCCAGCCCAAGGCGGCTGATGTCTACGTTTCTCATTCGCTCACGGCGATGACGAAGGCGATGGCGTCGCGGCGGGCATGGCTGAGGCTGAGCGACCACTGGCTGATGTGCAGGCGGCGGGACTGCGCCGCCGCCTCGCCGTGCAGGATCAACTGCGGCTCGCCCGACTCCGCGTCGCGCAGCACCTCGATATCGGTCCAGTCGATGCCCGTGCGCCAGATGCCCGCGCCCAAAGCTTTTGCGACCGCTTCCTTGGCGGCAAAGCGTACGGCCAACGAGTCCACCTTGTTGGCGCAGACGGCAAGCTCCGCCGGCGTAAAGATGCGCTCTAGGAAACGCGGCCCGAAACGGTCAATAGCCGCGGCGACCCGTTCGATTTCGATCAAGTCCACGCCGGTGCGGACCATTAAGGACGGCTCCTTGCAAACGGTTCAACGCAGCAAGCGGGCTGCGTTGCGTCCCTAGCCTTAGCCTGCGTTGGGCGGGCCGGCGACCACAGCCGTATAGCGGCCCGAGCGCAGATATGTCGCGGCCACGCGCTGCACATCGGCAGGGCTGACGCCATAGATGAGGTCATTGTAGCGCTCGATATAGTCAAGGCCCAGCCCATACCACTCCATGTTGAGCAGCGTATTCGCCACGCCCTCGTTGGTCTCCAGCGTCAGCGGCAGCACGCCGGTCATAAAGGCCTGGCTGTCGGACAACTCCTCGTCGCTCGGCGCCTCTTCTCCCAGCCGGGCGAACTCGGACAGGATGCTCTCGACCGCAACATCGACATTTTCAGGGCTGACGCCCGCCGATGCCAACCACACCCCCGCGGCCAGGTTGGCATCCTGGCTGCTGAATGCGTAGTAGGCCAAGCCCTGCTCCTCGCGGATCTTCTCGCCCAGACGCCCCATCATGCCGAAGCGACCGAGCACCGTGTTGGCGACGCGCACTGCGTAGTAGTCCGGATGGCTGCGCGCCACCGCCGGGCAGCCGATCACGATGTCCGACTGGTACTTGCCCGGCAGCGGATAGAAGAGGCGATTGACGCCGTCGGCCTTGGCCGGCGCCACCTGCTGCACAGCCGCCGAGCCCGCTGCGTCTGCGCGCCAATCCTCGAACTGCGCCCGGATCAGCTCGATGGCCGCCTCCGTGCTTACATCGCCGGTCACGACGATCACCGCACCCTGGGGGGCATAGTGACCGGCGTGGAAGGCGAGCAGGTCCTCGCGCTGGATGGCGCTGACGGTCTCCGCATAGCCGGAAGTAGGCCGCCCGTAGGGATGATCGCCGTAGATCGTCTCGTAGAAGCGCAGATTCGCAACCTGCTGCGTGTCCTGTTCGCGCTCCTGGATGCGAACGAGCTTCTGGCTGCGCACCCGCGCCATGTGTTCCGCCGGAAAGAGCGGGCGGCGCAGCGTATCAGCCAGGACTTCGACCATCGTGGAAAAGTCCTCAGCCAAGCTGGTCGCCCCGAAGTCGGTCGTATGGTCCGAGGCGCTGAC
This sequence comes from Chloroflexota bacterium, assembly GCA_030058085.1. Classification (GTDB taxonomy): domain Bacteria; phylum Chloroflexota; class Anaerolineae; order Caldilineales; family Caldilineaceae; genus JASGTU01. The sequence goes on along the minus strand of JASGTU010000078.1, from coordinate 2,097 downwards.
GGAGAGGTTGGCCCCGACGCCCTCGATGATCTCGTTGAACTCATCGAACGAATAGCGCTCGCTGCCGCGCATCAACATGCTGGCGACGAAGCCGGCGAGTCCGGTCTTGCCGGCGGGGTCGTGGACCGAACCCGTAGGCAGCAAACCCTCGACTACGACGACCGGCGCGGCATGATTCTCGCGCACGAGGACGACCATGCCGTTATCCAGAACCACGCGCGTGATGTCTTCCGGCCCCGGTACGGACCGTTTTGTCTGTGCGGATGTCATTCTGACTGTGGTCCTTGCGGCGCATACCAGCCCGCGGTCTGCAAGTGCGGTTGAAAGTAACGGCGAGCGGCGCGCTGCACATCCGCCGATGTCACAGCCGTGAGCTGCTCCAGCCAATTGTCGAACCATTCAATGCTCGCCACGATCTCGCTGAAGCCCAGCCAATAGGCCTGGAACGTCACGCTTTCGCTGCTGTAGACGAACTGGGCTTTGGTCTGCTTTATGGCCTTCTCCAACTCCTGCGGTCGCACGCCGTCCTCTTGGATCTTGCGGATCTCCTGCCAGACAGCATCCTCCACAGCCTGGTGATCGCCGCCCGGAGCCAGCGTGATATAGAACGAGAAGAGCGACGGGTCCAGGGTGGGCTGGAAGCTGCTGGCGACGGCGACGGCCAATTCAGTATCAACCAATGCCCGGTACAGCCGGTTGCTGCGGTTGTTGCCGCCATCGCCAAACAGTCCCATGCCCTTGGCGCCGCCGAGCACCGAGTCCAACACCACGAGCGCGAAGAAGTCCTCGTGCGTAGCTTGCGGCGCATGAAAGACGAGCATGGCATAGCCGGTTGAATCCTCGCCGCGCAGGAGTATGCGCCGCTGCGCCTTCTGCTCCGGCTCGCTGAGGCGCACGGGCGGGACTTCCGGTCCCGCGGGCAGGGCCCCGAAGTAGCGGTCGATGCGGGTCAGCATCTCTTGGGCGTCGAAATCGCCGACCGCCACCGCCACCGCGTTATTGGGCGTGTAGTAGGTGCGGTAATGGCGGTAGAGATCGTCGCGCGTCAGGCTGCGCAGGTCACCCTTCCAGCCGATCGTCGGATGATGGTAACTGTGCGCCTGGAAGGCGGCGGCCTGCACCTCTTCATGCAACAGCCAGAAGTAGTTGTTCTCCGCCCCCTCGCGCTCGCTGAGGATCACGGTGCGTTCCGACTCGGTCTCCTCGACGTCGAAGGTTGCGTTCGCCATGCGGTCGCTTTCGACTTGTAGCGCCAGTTCGATGCGGTCGGACGGAAAGGTCTCGAAGTAGGTCGTCCAGTCCTGCGATGTCATGCCGTTGAAGATGCCGCCGGCGCGCGCTACGGCCTTATCGAACTGCCCGCGCGGGAAGTTGTCCGTGCCCTTGAAGAGCATGTGTTCGACCCAGTGGCTGATGCCGGTGGCGCCAGAGTTCTCGTTACGGCTGCCTACCCGGTAGAAAATCCAAAAGCTCGCCACCGGCGCCACGCGGCTTTCCTTCAGCACGACCTGCATGCCGTTGGCGAGTCTGGTCTTGATCACGTCGTTATGCGCCATGTTGTTGTGCGCCATTATCGAATGTCGCTCCCCGGCCGACGGCCCGGTAGATGAAGCCCAGGCCCGTCATGGTTGTCGGTTCGTAGATATTGCGCCCATCCAGGATGATGGGATGGTGCATCGCCTCTTTGACGCGCAACAGATCCAACTGCTTGAACTCATTCCACTCGGTGCAGACGATGATCGCATCTTGCCCCTGAGCCAGCTCGTAGGGGTCGTTGGCAAGGCACAACTCCGGATTATCGCGCGCCGCAGGCGCCATAGCGACGGGATCGTAGGCGCTGACGACTGCGCCCTCATACTGCAACATGCGCGCGATCTCCAAGGCTGGCGCCTCGCGCGTATCGTCCGTATTGGGCTTAAAGGCCAGGCCCAACAGGCCGACGCGCTTGTTGTTGAGGGAATGGCCGAGCATCTCGCGCAGGGTAAAGATGGGCCAGCGCCGCGCATCGCGGTTGATGTCCATCACCGCCCGCAAGAGCGACGGATGCGAACCCTGCACCAGCGCCATGTGCTCCAGCGCCTTGACGTCCTTGGGGAA
>JASGTU010000077.1 GCA_030058085.1 Chloroflexota bacterium | reverse complement strand
TAAGCAGCCGGAAGAACACGGTCTCAGCCATCACTTCTTCTCCAATGCATACGCGGCTGTCTCGACCATGGCCGTGTCGAGCACACCGTAGCCCAGGTCGGCCAGCGCAATCATGCGGCACTCCTGCAGCAGGATCTCCTCGCGCCATTTCTGGAAGCTGGTGAGGAAGAAACCCGTGCGGCTGGTGATGGCGCCCAGCAGCCCGCCGGGGCGCAGCAGTTCCAGCCCGCGCTCCACAAACGCGGCGTAGAGGTCGTTCTTGGTGCGCGGGTAGGCTCGGTTGATGTATTCCTTGCCGTTGACGCTGGCCGCGCCAAAGGGCGGGTTCATCAACACCACGTCGTAGGGCTGGCGCAGCAACTCGATAAAGGCCATGCCCTGGGCTGCGTCGTCGGCGAACAGCCGCCGCGCCACGGCCTTCCCGCCGGCGGCGGTTGCGTAGTCGTGCAGCGCGGCCACAACGTTGTGCACAGCGTTTTCCCAGAACGCCTTGTCGTCCAGGTCCGCGGGGTCAAGTTGCAAGGGCTGCTGTACCTCGGGCGTGAAGATCTGCAACTGGATGTGCGAGGGCAGGGCTTGCAGCGCCCGCTGGGTTCCCTGAACCACGTCGTGAATCTCCTGCTCGATGCGCAGCAGGCTGCCCACCTCGCCCGCCAACTCCATCCTGGGCCACAGCTCGCGCAGCATGTTGCCCAGCGCTGCGGGACGCAGGTTACGGGCGAAGTCGCCCAGCAGGCTGTAGTCGCCCGGCAGCGGCTCGGCGTCGACCATGTGGATGCGGTGGAGCGCAGGGCGCTCGCGCGGCTTAAGGCCCAGTTCATGATAGGCGCGCTGGGCGCGCAGCCACAACGCCAGCGTGGCGATCTGGCAGGCGCGGCGGTCGATGTCGATGCCGTGCAAGTTGTGGTCTAGGATCAGGCCGGGCAAGGCGCGGCGGAAAGCGTGCGGGGCGGGATAGTCGGCGCGCAGCACAGCCCCTGCCTCGGCGTCGTCATACGCCTCCTGGTAGATGGTCAGGAGGAGGTCGAAGCAATAGAGCAGGAAGTGCCCGCTGCCCGCGGCTGGGTCCAGGATGCGCAAGGAGCGGGGGTCGCGCTTGGCGCGAGTCTGCGGGCCGTCGCGGCGGATCAGATAGCTGCACGAGTCCACCAATGCCGTGTCGCCGCCGCGCATCTCCCACCACAGCCGGCCCAGCGTGTTGTCGGCCAGGAAGCGCACGACGTAGTGCGGGGTGTAGAACTGGTTGCGAAAGGCCATCTCATAGCTGTTGCGCGGCGCGCCGGACGCTTTGCGCGCCTGGTCTCGCAGCTCGCCCGGCGTGAAGTACTGGTAGATCCAGCCGATGGTCTCGTCCTCTTCCCAGACGGATTCCAGTTGACCGTCGTTGAGGAGCGCAAGCACCTCCTGCAGGCAGGGCTGGGTGGGGAAGAGAAGGGACGTGGGCAGGCTGCGGTCAAAAAGGATGCCCAGTACATGGCTCAAGTCGTCGAACAGAAGCTCCAGATAGAGACGGTAACCGCCGTCGGGCTGGGCGCGCACGGCCTCGGGCGAGACCATGCCCAACTGCTGCACGCCCTTGGACTGCTCGCCCCGCCCGATGGACTCCTGGATCAGGCCGCGGCTGGGGTGCTCCATGAGCTTGAGGGCAGCAAGCCGGTTGAGGAAGGTGAAGGCGCTCTCGCGCACGAAGCGCTCTACGGCCTGCTGCACCGTGGCGTCGGCCTTGCGGTAGTGCTGCAGGGTCGCCTCAATCGCCTCGCGGTCGGCGCGGCCGATGCTGTCGAGGTGGGTCAACTTGTCCAGCGACTCGAGGCCGCCGGCATGCACGCCGTACTGGCCCTCCAGTTGCTGGGCGAAGTCTTCCTCCAACAGGCTGCGACACCTGACGACGGCGGTATAGAGGCGACTGCGAAGCGGCTTGTCCATGGCGATTCGGCCGGCCTCACTCTACCGGGATCAGGGCGCGGAGCTGCGCCGCCTGTGCGCTGGTCAACTCATCCAAGGCTAGACAGATGTGCTCCATCGTGTCTACGGCATGCTTGGCCCACGCATAGGAGATTTCCTGCGGCTCTCCGCCCGGATCGGATTGCGAGCGGTCTGCGCGGTGGACGATGTCGTTACGGCGCTTGAAGGTGTCGTCCAGCGTGGTCATCAGTTCCTTCTTGTCCCGATCGAGATGGGCCGCTATCTCATCCCAGGGCTTCGCCAGCCCAAGGAGTGCGCCGACCACATGAATGCCCTTGCGTGAGCTGAGGTAGTTGAAGCTGATCAGGCCCAGCACTCTGTTGGCGATGAAGTCCGGGGCGTTCTGATCGGAGAGCAAACGAAGGACGTCGTCCAGGCTGAACTTCAGGTCTTCGAGGTACTTCATGACCGTGGCGTCGTCGCGAGGAACGAAGTCGCGGTCCTTGGCGCGAATCATCACCGGCAGGTTGGTGCGCAGCAGGGCAGGCAGGTAGGTTTCTAGCGCGGTGCATGAAGCCACCACAGCCTGGCGCAGCAGATGGCACAAGGTGGCCTGGCGCAGCGTCGAACGCGGCATCTGGGCTCGCTCGCGCACCAGGCCCAGGAAGATCTCATTGTAGACCAGCATGAGGTCCTCGTCGGCGGCGGCATGGGTGATCTTGCGCAGCGAATCGACGATCTCGCCTTCGGTGAGAATCACGTCGTTGGCGTCGAGCAGCCGGTGGACACGCAGCAAGAGTTGGGCCGGCCGCATGTTGTCCTCAAAGGTCTGGCGCGGGCTTAGAGTTGGGATCAGGAGGTCCATCGCACTACTCCAGAATGACGCGCACGCCGGCGCCGATCAGCTTGTAGAGGTGGCTGCGCAGACGGTCGAGCAGGTCGTCAATTTCCGTCTCGCTGCTGAGGGACTTGCCGAGACCTGCGACATCCGCCACACGCACGCGTTCGATCTTCTCTTCCGGGGCCATAAACTCCTGCAGACGGAGCAGCGCCTGGGAACGCAACCCGTCCACTGCGGCAATGTCCGACGCCATCTCGCTCAGGCTGGCGTTGCAGTCGGGGCAGCGTAGGGAGTTCCCCGCCAGAGACTCGCTCGTACAGGCGCGGTCGGCCAGCGGCTTGAGCAGCGTTTGCTGCACCTCGGCGGGTACCTGGGCTAGGTCGGGCTGGGCCTTGATGTCGTCAATCGCAGCCAAATAGGCCTTGGTTCGTTCGGCGTGGCGTTGGGCATAGAGTGCGCGATAGGACTTCTCGATCTGGTCCAGGGCCTGGTCGCGCTCGGCGGAGGGCAAGTAGAATGTCCCCTCGTCCAGAGCCGCCTGCACCACGCCGGCATCCTGCGCCAGCTCGCCATCCAGCCCGTCAGCCTGCAACTGCGGCCAGATCTGCTCAACCGCACTGTGCATCCGGTCAAGCAGCTTCAGCCCATCCTTTTCGGTCGCCCGCCGCACGGTATTGACCTGGTCGCGCAGTTCCCTGATGCTGGCGCCCTCCCCGGCCAGCATGTTGACACAATCGTCCGAGGCGCTGTTGAGGATCGTTTCCAATGTGCCGTGGTACTGGGCGAGCAGTTCGCCCACCTTGGGAATGCGGTGGGCGCGCACGGTGGCCTCCAGGGAGAGCAGGCTCTGCAGCTCGCTCCGCGCCAGAGCTTGGAAGGCTTGGGCAATGGCGCTTTCCTCGACGTCGACCTCTTCGCCCGTAATGTCCTCATAACGCCGCACGGCTGCCACCAGCGTTTGCAGGTCCGGCGCCTTACGCGGGGCAAAGGAAGCCGAACGGAAGGCGTTTGCGCCGCCAAAGGGCGAGCGCACGTTGGGGTCCAGGTGATTACGGTAGCGGCGTCCCTGATAGGTCACCTCGATGGCGCCGCCTCGCAGCAGCGTCGCCAACACCAGCCACAGGATCTCCAGTTCCCAGCCGTAGCCGATCCCGCCAAAGTGATTTTCCAACGTGCGGCCGGTCACCTTGTTGCCGTAGCTGTGCTCTCGCGCCAAGTAGTCGGAAACCTCTTTAATGATTGGCGCGTTGAGGTTGACGACGTGTTTCGTGCCTTCTTTTTTGACCAGGTCCAGACCGTCAGGCGGCGCGTAGTAGACCTTGGGCAGGCCGGTCAAGTTGGCGGCTTTGAGGATTTCCAGGGCATCCGTGCTCTTAACGGAACGGGCGCCCATCTCCAGCTTGCTGTAGAGATCGGGCACAGCATAGGCGTACATCTCGCGGAAGATCGCCCCCAGGTCGTTGCCCAGCCCGGCCCCGTCCTTGGAAACGCCGCGGAAGAAGCCCCTGCCGTTCGCCACCGCCACCGCCACCCGATCTCGCAGCCGGCTCTCGAGGCGCAGCGCCTCCAACTTTTCATTGGCGAGGGTCGAAGCCTCCTCGGTCGTGATTTTTCCCTGGGCACGCAATTGGTCGTACTTCCCGCTCATGCGCTGTGAGCGATACAACTCTGTGACGAGGTCGTCGATCTCGGTGGTTAGGCAGAACGCCCAGCCGATGGTATTCATGCTGGCGGGCACGCGACTATCCTGCTGCGCCCGCGTTGCCACTTCGTCGAAGCTTTCGATATCATCGGCCAGGTGCAGAGCTACGGGAATCTGCGCATCACCCGCCACCAATGTGCGGTTGTTCCACGTCACGCCGACGCGGAAGGTGCGCATGTTGCGGTAGCGGTAGCGAGACACGGCAGGTTCCTGGAAAATGGCCCGTAACTGCTCTTCGAGGATGTCGTTGCGCTCACGCGGCGTCGGACTGTATGCATTGCGTTCAGCTGTCCAGCTCTTCTCCTGTGCAGTCTGGAGTTTCCACCCCTGTTCGGTCTGGCGAATGTACTGCCCTTTGCTAAGAATGTCCACCGCTGCCTGTACCTGGGGCAGCGGCGAATCTTCGCCGAGCTTGCGATAGAGAAGCGCCGCCAAGTTGGCCTCTGTACGAGGGACACCGCGCACATACTCGAGCAACGCAATAGCCTTGGCGGTACGCGCCGGCCACGGGTTGTCCGCATAGCGACGGCCGATCTCGCTGATGTCGCGCTGCTTCTCGCTGGGCAGGTTGCCTTCCACCAAGTCGTAGATGAGGTCCAGGCTGACCAACGTCCCGAGCGGCTGCTCGGCGAGCTTGGTGCGGTCGCTGACCAACATCTCATAGGCCTGCTTGATGATGGTGCGGTTGCTGCCGCCGATGTGACGGGGCGCGCCGGCCTGAAGGCGGATGCCGGAGACCACGTCGATTGAAAGATCGATGAAGTGGGGCAGGTACGGGTAGAACTGGACGAACTCGCTCTCCGTCACCTCGCTGCGCAGTTGGGTGCGCTCCAGCCGTGTGTGCGTGGTCAGCAAGGCGGATGCATGCTGATAGAGGTCGCTCAGGTCTTTTTCAGCGCCGTCCTTTTTGGCCAGCACGCGGCGCGTCGCCACCTCGCGGATGTCGGCGGGGGCCATGTCGATGCGCGTCTTGAAGCGGTCCTGCAGCTTGGCTAGCTCCACGCGCTTGTCGTCGATAGCCGCCACCACCTCGTCCAGCTTTTCCTGAGACGTGACCACCACCCACACGGGCGCGACTGCCTTGCCGGCCAGAACGCGATTCTTGCTTTCCTGTCCAAAATGCTCGACTACAGAGCGCAGATTCTCGATCTTCTCGGCGCTGCGGGCCACGTATTGGCCGACTTCGTCGATGATGAAGGCCACGGCGTGATGCGGTCTGCGTCGCTCGGCCAGGGTGAACGTGCGGTCGACCAGCGTGCGATTGGTGATGCTTGTGTCTCTCTGGAGAGAGATGGCCCATGAATCCGGATTGGGATAGGTGGCAGGGTCCATCCGGTTGAGCACGGCGCTGGCGCGCTGGATGCGCTGTGCGCCCATGCGCACGCGCTGCCATATTGCGTAATCCTGCGGCGATACGCTCAATATCGTCGTAGGGACAGTGATCGCCTCAGAGGCTGGCGCGCCGCTCACCTGGTCGCGATATAGTTCGGCGCAGGCCATCACAAACTCGGCCAGCCGTCCCTCGCTCTCCAGCTCGATCTCCAGCTCCGCCACGTCGTAGTCCTGGGCATAGTCCAGCTCGCGCAGCAGCACGGTGTACATGATCTCGGCGATCGGCTCGGTGGCTTTGCGCACGGCGCGGTCCACCTGCACGTCGAACATGATCACGTGGCTGTCATAGCGGGCGAGGATGAACTCGACGAACTCGGCGATCCGACCCACTGTCTTGTCTGTGGGGGCTTGCTTCGCCAACTGCGCGAGGAAGAGCTTGGCAGCCGAGGTCTCCTTCACCGTGCGATTGGCCAACACGTAGCCCAGGTTCTTGGCGAACGAGGACTTACCGGAGCCGAAGAAGCCGGAGACCCATACGCCGACGCCTTCAGTCGGGTCGCTGGGCGCGTCCGCCATGGCCTTGAATACTTCCAGGTACTGGCCTTTGATGCGGTCCGTGGCCACGTACTCGGTAATCTCGCTGTAGACTGTAGCCTCGTCCTGCTGGTCTAGCTTGATGACCTCCTCGATGGGTTCGGTGAGATCGCGTGCTAGCAGTTCGCCGATGGTTTTCATGCCCTGTCCTCACTGTTCCATTGTGAAACGTTGTGCCGCCGCGTTCGACGGTAAGCCCAATGCGCCGAACGCGCGACACGCTCCAGAACAACCTTATCGCCGTCCGGACACTGTCTGGTACGCAGCGACCAGCAAGTCTTCCACTTCTCCGATTTCGGAATGATCCGGCGTTAGGGGGCGAAAGATCACCTCCTTAAAACCACTGTCGTAGGACTGGAACTCCCAGTGTTGGCCCTGGAAGCCCTGCGCCGCTTCGTTGGGCAGCTTCAGCTTCAGCTTCCAGGCGTAAGTCCCGGCCCAACCGACGCTGAAGACAAGCCGACTGCCCAATTTGAAGCCCGTGTAGTATTTATTCAAGGCATA
>JASGTU010000076.1 GCA_030058085.1 Chloroflexota bacterium | reverse complement strand
AATAAGCAGCGAACATCGAGGGCGGCAGGTTTGACCAGGCGAGGACGGAATTTCCGGATTGCACGCAGCCTTCCGGAAGGTGATGCGAAAGGTTTGGTTCACCTGGCCGTCCTGCTCGGCTATTTGGCGTTGACGTTGGTGATGACTTGGCCGTTGATCGCCAATCTGGGCGCAGCGATCCCCGGCGACGGCTTCGATGGCTGGCAGAACTACTGGAACCTGTGGTGGCTCAAGACGGCGCTGGTCGACCGCCTGGCGACGCCGTTCTTTACCGACCTGCTCTATTACCCCACGGGCGTCGGGCTGTACTTCCACACGCTTAACCCCATCAACGGCCTGATGACCTTGCCGGTTCAACTGAGCGGCGGGCTGATTCTTGCTTACAATGCCGTAGTCCTGATCAGTTGGACGCTTTCGGGCTACGGCATGTTTTTGCTCTGTCTGTGGCTGCTGGGCCGCGGCGACGAGGCAGAGTCCAGCGCGGGGACGGGCAGGCGCGCCGCGGCTTTCGTGGCTGGGCTGATCTACACGTTCGCCCCGTTTCACATGGCCCACCTGCTCGGCCACATGCAGGTGATGGGCGTGCAGTGGATCCCGTTCTACGCCCTATTCCTGTTGCGCGGGGTGGAGGAGCGACGCGCCGGGCGGGCGTGGCTGCGAGATGGCCTGTTGGCCGGGCTATTTCTGACGCTGGCGGGGCTCACCGATTGGTATTTCGTGCTCTATCTGTTTCTCTTCACCGGTCTGGTCTTGCTTGTCTACCTTATCGCCACAGCCGTCAAAAAGCCGAGCGGCTTGGCGGGCGCGTTGCCGGCTGTACTCGCGCCGCCGGTCGTCGCCGGGGCGGTTTTTGCCGTGCTGCTCAGCCCCATCCTCATCCCGATGGTGAAGGAAGCGATGCAGTACAGCTTTATGGTGCGGCCGGTCTCGGACCTGTACATCCTCAGCGCCAGCCTGGCGGACTTCCTGATCCCCAACCGGCTGCACACTTTGTTCAGGCCGGAAAGCTTTGCCTGGCCCGGCAACCAGATCGCGCCGGTGAGCGAACGCACCATTGCCATCGGGTATGCACCGCTGGCGTTGGCCGCGATCGCGTTGGCGCGGCGCGGTAAACGGGCGATGTTGTGGGCGGCGGGCGCGATCTTCTTTCTGCTGCTGGCGATGGGGCCGGCGCTGCACGCGGGCAATATCACGATGGCGGAGGTGCCGGCGGACCTGTCGCTCGGCGCCGACGCGCCGGGGTGGACGCCGTTCGCCGCCTTGAATCGCTGGATTCCGTTCATGCGCATCAGCCGCAGCGTGAGCCGCTACGCTCTGATGGTGCAGTTCAGTGTCGCAGTGTTGGCGGGCATGGGCTTGCAAACCCTGCTGCAAAGGGCACACGGCCGCGGCAGGGCAGGGATCACGGCTGCGGCTGCGCTGCTCGTCCTCGGCGAATACTGGACGGCCCCGTATCCGCTCAGCCCGCCGGACACGCCCGCGCTCTATACGCAGTTGGCGCAGGAGCCGGGACAGGGCGCGGTGCTCAACTTGCCGATGAACTATGACAGGCCGGGTTACCTGCTCTATCAGACGGTGCATCAGCGCCCGCTTACCGTGGCCTACATCAGCCGCGATGACCCGCGCACCATGACGGAGCGGGCGCCGTTCTTGCAGCATCTGCGTCACTTGGGGCCGGATATCCTGTCTGTCGATCCCGCCGGCGCGGGCATGACGGTGTTGGCGGACCTGGGCGTGGAGTTTGTCGTGCTCGACCGTTATAAGATGCCCGGCGGCGAGGAGCGCGCCGTGACGGAGGCACTGGCGGAGGCTGTGTTCGCCGGTCATGTGCCGGTCTATGCCGATGAACGCGTGACCGCGTACCGCGTCGCGCCGGGCGATGCGCAGCCCTATATCGTACTGGGCGCAGAGAACTGGGGGCCGCTGGAAGAACGCGGCGAGGCGTTGGCGCGGGCGGTGAGCGGCGGACCGGCGTGCTTCACGGTGCGACACGCGGATGGCGTATCCGCGGCAGCCATTCGCTATCGGACAGCACCTGATGCGGAGGCGGAGCCTGTTACACGTTGCGGCGTAGACAGCGCGCGCCTGCCGCTTGCGCCGCAAGGCAAGCTGGTTGAACTCGACATAACCTGCGGGCCTCGGCACGACGATGCAGTTGAACTGTGTCTAGAAGCGGGCGCACCGGGCAGTCTGTGGGTGGAACAAATCGGCCTGATTGAGCAATAGCGCTGCAATCGGTGAGTGAGTAGCCGGATCGGTATCTGTGTGGAAATGAGGAAACCGTTGGACTCGAACGTGACCCATCTGTTGTTGGTGCGCCACTCTGAGACGCAGTGGAACCGGGAGGGCAGATATCAGGGGCAGCAGGATAGCCCAGTGACGCCGGAGGGATTGGCGCAGGCCGAGGCCGTAGCCGGGCGTCTGCGCAACGTGCACATCGACGCGCTGTATGCCAGCGACCTAGACCGCTGTATTGCGACGGCGCGCGTCATCGAACGGGCGACCGGTACGCCGCTGCAGGTGGACGAGCGTTTGCGTGAACGCAACCACGGCCTGTTCGAGGGGCTGACCAAGGCCGAGGTCAAGCAGCGCTATCCGGACGAGTACTCAGAGTATAGGGGGCCGCAAGGCTCGGATTATGTACTGCCGGGGGGCGAGAGCCGTCGCCAGGTATATACACGCGCCGTGGCGGTGATGGAAGACTTAGTGGCGGGGCGCCGTGGCGAGCGGATCGCCGTCGTGGGCCATGCCGGTTTCTTCTATGTCTTCTTCAACTACGTGATGAGCGTCCCTATTGACGTACGCAATGTGTTCGTGATCCGCAATTGCAGCCTGAGCGTGGTCTCTTTCGATGACAAGCGCTGGCGGGTAGAGATGCTGGGGGACGTGTGTCACCTTGGGATTTTTGCGTGAGGTGGGGATACTGGTAGAATTCGGAAGTTGCCAAACCTTCATCTGCGCCAAGCGTACGGGAATGGGTTCCTCAGTCTGCTCCGGCGGCGTTGATGCACGCAGCGCTATCGAGCGCGGCGTCTCTCCATAGCTAATCGTAATGCGTCCACGAGTTTGGGCGGACTGGAAGTCTGGGCAATGACGGCTGGGTGCGCGGCCTAATTGTCTTTACCCAAGCATCATCAACCATCCGCCATCGCGGTCGATGTTCAGAGTGTGTGAAGGGACAATATGCCAAAACCAAAAGTAATTGGACAACCAAAAACGACTGAGCACTTTACGTTGGGAATCAACGTAATGGCCGATCTTCTGGCCCCGACGTTGGGGCCGATTGGCGGTATCGTCGCCAACCAGCGCGATGTCACCAATAAGCCGGAACTGCTGGACGATTCGGCTACGGCGATACGCCGCATTCTCAATCTGGGCGACCCGCGCATGGACGTGGGCGCGATGCTGATGCGCAGCATGGTCTGGCGGGTGGTGCAGCGCGCCGGCGACGGCGGGGCCACCGCAGCTGTACTGGCGCGGGCCATGTATCGCGAGGCGATGCGCATGGCCGCGGCGGGCATCAACGTGATGCGGATGTCAAAGGGGGTCAATTTGGGCGTGGAGCGGGCGATAGCCGCGCTGCAAGCCCAAGCGCGACCGGTGACCGGCGAGAATGAACTGGCGCACGTGGCGCTGACGGTCATCCGCGAGCCGGATGTGGCTGCGCTCCTGGGCGAAATGAGCTATCTGCTGGGGCCGGATGCGCATGTCTCCATAGAGAAATACGTGGCGCCGTATCTGCATCGCACGTACCATCAGGGGGCGAACTACCGCGCCCAGATCGCCAGCATGTACTTGTACACCGATCCGGTGCGCAAGACCGCGGTGCTGCCGGCGGGCGCGATAGCCCTGGTCGACGGCAAGTTGGATCAGCTCGATCAGATCGTCGCCATCCTGGATTCGGCGTTGAAGACAGGCGCCAAATCGCTGACTGTCGTCGCCGCCAGTTTCAGCGACGAGGTGATCGGGGTGATGGTGCGCAACAGCCGTGGGGCTGCCAACGCTCAAAACGGTAAGAACGGCAAGTCCGATCAGGACAAGGCTCGCAAGCTGACGATCACCGGCGTGAAGTTCAAAGATGTCGGCGACGAGCGCCGCGAGGCCTATGATGACCTGGCGATGCTGACTGGCGCAACCGTTCTGGGCCGCGCTTGGTCGAAGCCGGTCGAGATGGTCGGCCCCGAGGACCTGGGGCGCGTGGTGCGCGCCGAGTTCGGCAGCGAGTTGTTGACGGTGGCGCCGGAACGGTTGTCGCCCGCCGCGCACGAAAAGGCGGCCGAGTTGCGGGAAAAGCTGGCGCGGACGACGTTGGACGACGAGGCGCGGCCGCTCTTGGTGAAACGCTTGAGCGCCATGACCGGCGGCATGGGCGTGCTGAAGATCGGGACGGATAGCAAGCTCGACCGCGAGGTGATGGCTCAGAGCGCCGAGCGCGCTTTGAAGGTGCTGTCTGCCGCGCAGCATGGCGGCGTAGCGCCGGGCGGCGGTGCAGCCTTTTTGCACTGCATCCCCGCTTTGGCCGATGTGGAGGCGGATGAGGAGGTTGCCTTTGGCGTGGAAATTGTGCGCCGTGCGCTAGCCGAACCGATGCGCGTGATCGCAGACAACGCGCATGTGCCTTCATCCAGCGTGGTCCTGGATCAGGTGCAGCGGGCCGGCGCCAGCGCAACGTACGACGTTCTCGACAAGCGCGTGGTCGACGCCTACGAGGCCGGCATTTTGGATGTCGTCGACGTATTGAGCACGGTGCTGCGCACCGCGGCCAGCGGCGCGTTGATGGCGCTGACCACCGATACCATCGTCTACCACAAGAATCCCGAACAAGCATTCACACCCTGAGCGTGATATGACAATCATTCTATCGATCTCGAAACAAAACGGCTCCGTGTGGGCGGCGGGCCCTGAAGGGCTGTTCCGCTATGAAGGCGGAGAACTGGCGCCCGTACCGCAGCCCCAAGAGAATCTGTACTGCTGTTGTGCCATCCACGATCGCGTGCTGGTCGGCGGCCTGCCGCATGGCGTGGCCTTCAGCCTGCAGGACGGCGCTGACTGGCAGGCGGGCTGGATGGATAACGTCGAGGCGCCGGTGGTGACGCTGGCGGCTGACCCGCAGGTTGAGGGGACCGGCGTGATCTTGGCAGGGACGGACGGCGGCGGCATCTTGCGCAGCACGAATCGGGGCAGCCATTGGTTCGCCAGCAACTTCGGGTTGCGAAGCTACTCTGTGCTGGCCTTGGCGTGGGCGCCGCCTGCGCCTGCGTCGGCATGGCCGCGTTGGGAGGTCGTGTTCGCCGGAACCGAGGAGGGCATCTACCATTCGCCCAATGGCGGGCGCGGCTGGAAACGCTCTGAGAGCGAAGAAGCCGTGTTCCAGGCTATC
>JASGTU010000075.1 GCA_030058085.1 Chloroflexota bacterium | reverse complement strand
TACCGCATCTACGTGATGCTGCAGGCATTGGTGTGGGAAGTGCGCCGCGCCCTGTTGCCGGGGAATGCGGTATCCCGGCCATATGTCTGGCAGGGCGAGCGCAAGGAGTATCTGACCGACGAACGCGTGCGCCAGGTGGGCGTGTTTGTCTTTCTCTATGTGGCGACCTACTTCGCCGGCAGCATGGTGTTGGCGTGGCACGGCTATACGCTGCCGGAGAGTCTGTTCGAGTTTGCCAGCGCACTGGGCACGGTCGGCCTGTCGGTCGGGGTCACATTGCCGGATGCGCCGCCCGCCGTGCTGTGGACGGAGATGGCAGGCATGTTTCTGGGACGGCTCGAGTTCTTTACGATTCTGATTGGGATTGCCAAGATCGCCGCCGATTCGCGGCGTCTTGTCGGATAGTGGCTGCACTCGCTGGAGCTCAGCGCTTGCGGTCTATTCATGTACGAGATTCAAGTTCGCAATAAGCACCAAAGAGGAGATCAACGATGCCATTGAAGATTGCCATGATCGGCGCCGGGTCAATTGGTTTTACGCGCAAGCTGATGCACGACGTGCTGGCTGTGCCGGAACTGGCGGACACGACGTTTGCGTTTATGGACATTTCCGAACGCAACTTGGACATGGTAGCCCAGTTGGCCGAGCGCGACATCAAGGCCAACAATCTGCCCGCCAAGATCACCACGACCACGGACCAACGCGAGGCGATTCGGGATGCCGACTATGTGATTTCCGTGATTCGCCAGGGCGGGTTGGAGGCCTTCCAGCTCGACATAGATATTCCGCTCAAGTACGGCATCGACCAGTGCGTGGGCGATACGTTGTGCGCCGGCGGCATCATGTACGCCCAGCGCACCATTCCAGCGCTGTTGAGCATCTGCAAGGACATCCGCGAGACGGCGAAGGAAGACGCCATCTTCCTCAACTATTCCAACCCGATGGCGATGAACGTGTGGGCGTGCAACAAGTACGGCGGCGTGCCCACCATCGGGCTGTGTCACGGCGTGCAGAACGGCCACTGGGAGATCACGCGCTCTATCGAACTGTGGGCCAAGAAGCAGGGGCTGTTGGGCGAGGACGAGAAGCTGCACCGCAAGGACGTGGACATCATCTGCGCCGGCATCAACCACCAGACCTGGTACATCAAGGTGCAGTGGCGCGGGATGGACATGACGCCGCATATGCTGGAGATGTTCGAGGCGCATCCGGAGTATCGGGAGACTGAGAAGGTGCGCATCGACATGATCCGCCGCTTCGGCTACTACACCACCGAGTCGAACGGGCATGTGAGCGAGTATGTGCCGTGGTATCGCAAGCGCACCGACGAGATCATGCGCTGGATCGACCTCAGCAGTTGGATTAACGGCGAGACGGGCGGCTATCTGCGCGTCTGCACCGAGGGCCGCAACTGGTTCGAGACCGACTTCCCCAACTGGCTGAAGGAGGAGCCGCCCGTTATCTCCGCCGAGCGCCGCAGCGACGAGCACGGTTCGTACATCATCGAGGGGCTGGAGACGGGGCGCGTCTATCGCGGGCACTTCAACGTGATCAACCACGGGCAAATCACCAATTTGCCCGACGGCTGCGCCATCGAACTCCCCGGCTACGTGGACAAGAACGGCATCAACATGCCGGTGGTGGGCGATCTGCCGATGGCGTGCGCGGCCACCTGTGCGGCGAGTGTGCGCGTGCAAGAGATGGCAATGGAGGCGGCGGTGGCAGGCGATGTCACGCTGCTCAAGCAGGCCATGCTGCACGATCCGCTGACCGCAGCCGTCTGCAACCCGGTAGAGATCTGGCAGTTGACCGACGAGATGCTGGTGGCGCAGGCCAAGTGGCTGCCCCAATATCAGAACGAGATTGCGGCGGCGCAGGCGCGGCTGGACGAGGCGGAGCGCAACGGCACGCGCGTGAAGCTGGTCCAGACCGAAGGCGCGGCGCGGCTCAAGATCAAGACCGTCGAGGAGATCGCGCAGGACAAGCAAGCGCGCAAGATGGCCTCGACCAGCGACAAGGGCAACTTGGAGAAACAGAACCTGTAAGCCATAGGTTGGCGACCGTCTTCCGGGAAGTTGCGAACGAATGGAAGGCGGTCGCCTGTTCAACGGCGCAACCCCGACGAGTATCCATTCCAGAGACACGCTATACAAGCTATAGGAAAAAGGAATAGACGACTATGACGATCCGAGTCGGCTTAATCGGCTGTGGCGGGATCATGCACCCGCATGTGGAGGGTTGGAAGGCGGTATCGGACCGCGCGGAGATCGTGGCGTTGGCCGATGTGTCGCCCGAGGCGCTGGCGCAGCGCAAGGCGCAGGTGGGCCGGGAGGTGAAGGCGTATACGGATTACCTGGACCTGCTGGCTGACCCGAATGTGGACGCGGTGGACATTGCCCTGCCGCATCACCTGCACCGGGGCGCGATCGTGGCCGCGGCCAATGCGGGCAAGCACCTGATGACGGAGAAGCCGCTCTGCCTCACGCTGGACGAGGCGGCGGACATCGAGGCGGCGGTGAAGAAGGCGGGCATTGTGATGATGGCCGCGCACAACCAGCTTTTCTTCCCGCCCGTGTTGCAGGCCAAGCAGATGTTGCTCAAGGGCGATCTGGGCAAGGTCTACATGATCTGGTCGTTCGACTGTTCGGAGCGGCGCGCGGCGTTGGCGCTGGACAAGTCGACGTGGCATACGCCGCCGAAGCTGGATTGGGGCTGGCGCAGCGATCCGGCCAAGATGGGCGGCGGCGAGTACATCGACACCGGCTATCACCCGACTTACCGGCTGCTCTTCTTGGCTGGGCAAACGCCGGCTGAGGTCACGGCGATGATGGGCAGTTATCGCGTCGGCTTGGGCGAGGAGGATACGGCCAACGTGATGATGAAGTTCGCCGACGGCAGCCTGGGCCACGTCTTCACCAGTTGGGCCATGAATGCGCCCGGCAGCCGCCCCCTCCTGTTCAGCATCATGGGCGAGGGCGGGCAGATCTGGGCCGAGGCCGACAAACTGTACTTCCAGCCGATCGGCATGCACACGCCTTCTGTGACCGAATATCCCGGCTGGAGTTATGGCCGCACCTTCCAGGCCGAGATTGCGCACTTCGTCGATGCCATTGGCAAGGGGTATGAGCCGCTGCACTCGGTTGCCGAGGCGACCAATACCCTGCGCGTGATCCTGGCGGCCTACACATCGACGGATTCAGGCCGCAGCGTGACGTTGGCGTGATGTTGTGGCGGGCCCCTGAAATGGCTTTGACATCTATGTGGCGATTTGTTATATTCAGAAATGGAGCGAAGATCTTCCCAGTGGTCTCGCTCTGAACAACGACTCCCATTACGAAGGTGGAAAGTGAATACTATGTCACTTCTCGGATCAGATGACCGTGCATTGATCGTGGCAATGGATCATGCGCGCACACATGGCGTAATTCAAGGCCTAGAGGACCCTGGCAAGGTAATCGACGCTGTCGTTGAGGCCGGGGCCGACGGCGTCATGACCACGTTTGGCGTTGTTAAGAAGTACCGCGATCGCCTGATCGGTCGCGTACCGACGGCGATGCGGCTGGACGGCGGCCCGAGCCTCTATCGTGAGGATTGGCTGGCGTATACGGAGTGGGCGTTGCTGCACTCGGTGGAAGACGCAGTCAACCTAGGCGCGGATGCAGTCGTGCTCATGGCCTTTGTCGGCATCCCCGTGGAGCTGGAAACCTACCGCATCGTGGCAAAGGTGGCGAGCGAGTGCATGGCGGCTAAACTGCCGCTGATGGTCGAGGCGCTGCCCTGCCGGAGCGAACGCATCCCCGACCCGAAGGACCCCGGCGCGATGGCGTCTGCCGCCCGGCTGGCTTTCGAGCATGGCGCGGATTACATCAAGACCTATTATACGGGGACGCCGGACGGATTCCGTCTGGTCGTAGACAATTGCCCTGTGCCGGTTTTGATTGCGGGCGGCCCGCGTATGGACACGGTTGAAGAGACCCTGGACGTGGTGCGCGGCGCCGTGGATGCCGGGGCGTCCGGCGTGGTGTTTGGCCGCAACATCTGGCAGAGCGCTAATCCGGGCGGCATGGTGCGTGCGTTACAGAGCGTCATTCATAGCGACGCTTCTGTTGCGGAGGCAATGCGTCACGTGAGCGCAAAATAGCGCACAGGCCTATGCGGACTGTGACAAGTTGATAGGGAAAGGAGGAGATCTAGCCGGAGAAGAGACGAAATGTGTTGTTCATATGAGCCCGCTTGCAGGAAATGTCAAACCGCCTGGACTACATGCAGCCTACATGGCGAGCGGTTGTCATTGAGAATCGCAGCAATACGTTGAAGGGCCTTTGCGTTACATTCCCGCAATTCAACGAAGGAGAGATTCACAATGCGCGGTTTCAAGTTCCTAAGCGTCTTACTGGTGTTATCGATGATCTTGGCTGCCTGTGGAGGCGGCGGCGCCCCTGCCGCTGCGCCTGCCGAGCAAGCGGCCCCGGCTGGGGAGGCTGCTGCAGAAGAGGCTCCCGAAGCCGAAGCAACGGCGATCCCTGGCGGAGAGACCTATGCCACCGTGACAGAGGGAAGCGATATCTTGCCGCCTGTCTTGGTGGAGCCGTGTGAACCCGGCTCTTGCCCGTTTGAGGGGCAGACGGTGACGGTGATCGTCAACACAGCCGGCTCAAAGGGCCCGATCTCCGGCCCGTTCTACGAGGTGCGCGAGGAGTTCGAGGCGGCGACCGGCGCCACGCTCGAGATCGTCGAAGTGCCCGAGGCCGAGCATTTCCCCAAGCTCATGACCGATGTGACCACGGGGACAGGCCAGTATGATACGTCGATCGCCGGCGCCTGGTGGGTGGGCGACCTGGTAGAAGGCGATTTCATCATCTCCTATGACGATTACTTTGACGATCCTCGCTTCCCGCAGTGGGACTATGAAGATGTCCAGTCCGGCCCGCGCAGCCTGTTGGAGTATGGCGGCAAGAAATATATGGTCGCCAACGACCATGACGGCCAGGTCATGTACTATCGCCGCGATCTGATCGAGGATCCGGAGCACCAGGCCGCTTTCCTGGAGGAATACGGCTACGAGCTGGGTGTGCCGCAGACGTGGGATCAGTTCCGCGATGTGGCGGAGTACTTTGACGGCAAGGATTTGAACGGCGACGGTACGCCGGATGACGGTCTGACGCTGCATCTGAAGGTCGGCGGCCAGGGTATGTTCCACTTCATGTCCTTCTCGGCTCCCTTCGTGATCGGCCCGGACAATCCGAAGCTGTACTGGTTTGACCCGGAGACGATGGATCCGTTGATGGCCAGCCCCGGACACCTGCGGGCGATGGAGACGCTGGTCGATCTGTTGCAGTTCGGGCCGGAAGCAATGATGGCCTGGAGCCTCGGCGAAAGCTGGGATCACTTCCTGCGCGGCCAAGCCGCCCTCACCTTCACATGGGGCGACCTCGGTTCGCTAGCCCAGGAAGAGGGCAGCCAGGTACGCGGCAAGACCGGCGCAGCGCTGATGCCGGGCACGATGGAATACTTCGACGCCGCTGCCGGCGAGTGGAAGGCGACGGAAACCCCCAACATGGTCGGCAACACAACCGGCGGTTCGTGGTCTGGCGTCATCTCGAAGTTCTCGGATGCTCCGGAAGCCACCTACTACCTGTTGGCGCTGATGGCGACCAAGGAGAAGTCGCTGATCTACGCCCAGCGCGGCTGGGACGGCGTAGACCCGGGTCGCTTCAGCCACTACCTGCCGCCCGAGGGCACGGCAAGCCTGGACGGGTATGTCGCAGCCGGCTGGGATGGACAGGACGCGACCGACTACACCAAGGCCTATCACGACAACTTCGGCGCGGAGTTGCAGTTCCCGTACCTGCGCATTCCTGGCGCGTTTGAATACTGGAACTCGCTCGACATCCACCTGTCTGAGGCCGCTACAGGCCAGAAGACGCCGGAGGAAGCGTTGCAGGCTACGGCAGACGATTTCGATGCCATCACCGATCGGCTGGGCCGCGATCTGCAGCAGGCTTCGTACAAGGCGTCGTTGGGTCTAGAATAGCCTCAGTAGTCAGCTTGTGAAGCGCTTGAAGGCATAGCCTCGAACAGGGAGATCCGGAGGAAAATCAGGGTCTCCCTGTTTCCCCTGGCGGCGGCGCGCTGGCGCGCTGTCCGCAGACCGATCAACGGCAACCCTATCCTACCCCGGCTGAGAGCATATGACCTATGGCCCAAGAACCGGTTATTCCCAGTGGAGGCGTTTTAAACGACGTTGCGCAGGGTGGTAATGTCGCCCGGCGGACGAAAGATCCAACCGGCATGTTTTTTCTGTTGCCGGCCGCCGTGTGGGTTCTCCTCTTTACGATTTTTCCCCTTCTCTATGCGCTATACACCAGTTTCTGGAGTTTTCGCTTTGGCCAGCGCAATCAATTTGTCGGATTAGACAACTTTGTCCGTTTGTTTACCGATGCGAACTTGCATTCTGCATTGCGGGTGACGTTGACGTTCGTGATTGTGACGGTTGTCGTAGAGATGCTCGTGGGGTTCGGGTTGGCGTTGCTGCTCAACCAGGAGATCCGCGGCAAGAGCGTGTTGCGGGCGATTATGGTGCTGCCTCTGTTCGCCACGCCGGTGGGCATGGGTTTTCTCGGTATCACGCTGTTCTACGAGATCAATGGTCCTATCAACGTCTTTCTGCGCACGTTGGGTATAGAAGGCATCCCGTGGCTGTCGACGCCGCAATGGGCGCCGGTCGCGGTAATGCTGATTGACATTTGGCAATGGACGCCGTTTGTCTTTCTTGTCTCGCTGGCGGCCCTGCAGGGGCTGCCGGTCGATCTGTACGAGGCGGCAGAGGTCGACGGCGCCTCCGGTTGGGACTCGTTTCGCAACATCACGCTGCCGCTGATGACGCCCACGCTGTGGCTGATCCTGCTTCTACGTTTGGTCGAGGCCTTCAAAGTGTTCGACATCCCCGCCTCTATGACGCTAGGCGGGCCGGGCCGCGCCACAGAAGTCTACAGCTTGTTCACCTATCGCACGGCGCTGCGCTTCTTCGACCACGGCTATGCGGCGGCGCAGGGTATTTTGTTGCTGTTCATCGTCATGTTGATCGTCACGCTGCTCTTTGGGCGCATCCGCGAACTGTATGAGGTAGGAGGATAGGCCATGCGCAATCGTTCACGCCCGGTCGTCATGGTTTTTGTTTGGGGCCTGATCCTCATCATGCTGATCTGGGTGTTGTTCCCCTTTTACTGGGCATTTCTGAACTCGATCAAGAAGCCGGCGGAGACCTTCCAGGCCACATGGGTGCCTTGGCTGCAATTTCAGCCGACGTTGGAGCACTGGGCTTCTGAGCTTTCTATTCGCGAGACGCGCAATGCCCTGCGCAACAGCACGATCATCTCAGTGAGCGCGGCGACGGTCGCGCTGGTGTTGGGCACCTTGGCGGCGTATGCATTGGCCCGCTTCCGCTTCCAGCGCATCAGCAACGGTTCGCTCACTACCTGGTTCCTGTCGCAGCGCGTCTTGCCGCCTGTGGTCGTGGTCATACCCTTCTTCTTGCTCATGCGCCAGTTGAAGCTGCTCGATTCCGTGTGGGCGCTCGTACTGCTCAACGCCACGTTCACGCTGCCCTTCCCGGTGATCATCCTGAGCCAGATGTTCCGCGAGCTTCCTGTCGAACTTGAAGAAGCGGCGATGGTCGACGGCGCGTCGCGCTTGCAGAGCTTTCTGCGGGTGGCGCTGCCGCTGGTGCTGCCGGGGCTGGTCGCCACGTGGATCATCTGCATGGCGTTCAGTTGGAACGAGTTTCTCTTCGCCCTGTCGCTCACGTCTAACAGGGCGCTGCCCATGCCCGTGTACATTGCCGGCGCCGAGCATACGCGCGGCGTGCAGTTTTGGTTTGTGGGCGTACGCGTCATGTTAACCATGCTGCCGCCGACCATTCTGGCTTTGCTCGCCCAACGGTATATCATTCGCGGGTTGACGCTGGGCGCCGTCAAGGGATAGCCTGCCGCATTCAAACTCATAGGCCCGCTCCGAGCGAGCGGAATCGTCGCGCCGGCACTTGAGCATGCCTCTGCGCTGGGTTGCCAGCGCGTCCGAGGGGAATCAATGCCGGCGTTTTGTTTGTTATGTTGTAGCCGACAACCGGTCATCTGGACCGGCATGGAAAGCGGAGACCGCTGTGACTGACAATCGTGACCCCCTGTTGATCGGCGTGGACTTTGGGACGACCAACATCAAGGCTATCGCCTTTGATGTAGCCGGGCGAGTGGCGGCGCGCGCCTCTGTGCCGACGCCCACCCGCATTCCACAGCCCGGTCGGGCGTACTATGAGCCGCAGGAACTCTGGCAGAGGACGCTGTCCGCGCTGCGCCAGGTGACGGAGAAACTGGACGACCCGCGCCGCGTGTCCGGCCTGGGCTTCTCCAGCCTGGGCGAAACGGCCATACCTCTGGACGCCCAGGACGCGCCGACCTATGACGCCATCGCATGGTATGATACGCGCACGGAGCCCCAGGCCGAGCAACTGCAACGCACGATCGGGCAGGACCGGCTGTTTGCCACAACAGGTCTTTCGTTGTCGCATATCTTTGGGCTGTGTAAGCTGCTGTGGCTGCGCCAGGCGGAGCCGGACGCGTACGCGCGCACGGTGCGCTGGCTGAACGTGGCCGATTACCTGGCCTATCGTATGTCCGGCACAGCCGCCACCGACTACTCGTTGGCCTCGCGCATGATGTGTTTGGACCTGCGCAGTTTGAACTGGGCGGACGATCTGCTGGCAGAGGCGGGCGTGAGCGCGGATCGGTTCGCGCCGCTTGCGCCCAGCGGAACCGATCTGGGACCGCTGCTGCCGGACGTGGCGCGCGCCATCGGCCTGCCTGCCGGCGTGCGCGTGGGCGTGGGCGGGCATGACCACGTCTGCGG
>JASGTU010000074.1 GCA_030058085.1 Chloroflexota bacterium | reverse complement strand
CGCGGCAGAGTGGGCGCGCGCCTACGGAGAGCAGCCTATTCCCGCCGAGCAGACTGACGCCGCCATCCGTGACCTCGAGGCCGCCGAGATCTACTCGCTCGACGCCGAGTTCGCAAGCGAAGCCGCTCAGTTAATCAAGCAGACGCGTATCGAGGGCGATTCCCTGGGCGCAGCCGTCGAAGTGGTCGCCTTCAACGTCCCCGCGCTGGTGGGCGAGCCGCTCTACCAAAGCCTCAAGGTGCGGCTCATGGGCGCGCTGGGCGGGCTGAACGCCGTCCAGTCCTGCGAAATCGGCGACGGCTACGACGTCGTCGCCCGGCGCGGCAGCGAGAACAACGACCCGATCCGCACCTCCGGCTACCAGAGCAACAGCCACGGCGGGCTGATCGGCGGCATTACCACCGGCATGCCCCTCGTCTGTCGCGTCGGCTTCAAACCGACTTCGACAATTGTCAAGCCGCAGCAGTCCGTACGTAAGAATCTGGAAGAGATCGACTTCCTGCTCAAGAAGGGCCGCCATGACCCGTGCGTCGGCGTGCGCGCCGGCGTCACGCTGGAGTCGCGGCTCGCCATCGAACTGATGAACGCCGTGCTCATGCACCAGGCCGCACACGTCAACGCCGCACACTTCACGTTATTCGGACGGTCGCACCATGCCGGATGAATCCCCAGCCGTGTGGCTTGTCTTGATGAAGGGGTTCCCTGCCACCGGCAAGAGCGAACTCGCCTATGCCCTAGCCCGTCGCCTGCGCTGGCCTCTCGTCGATAAGGACGACATCAAGGACGTGATCCTGTCCTGCCCCGACAGTAACCAGCTCTCCTACGAAGCCATGTGGAACGTGGCAGGCCGGCAGCTTCGGCTAGGCGTCAGCGTCATTGTCGACTCGCCCCTCACCTATCCGGTAGCTTTTACAACAGCAACAGCATTGGCCGAGCGGTACGGCGCGCGCGTGCTCGTGGTCGAAACGCAATTGGAAGAACGCCTCTGGCAACAACGCCTGGAAGAGCGCGACGCCAGCGCTTCAACGCACAAGATCGCCAGTTGGCAGGACATGCAGAACATGCTTGCCGCCTATGACGGCTGCTGGCGCTACCCCATTCCTGATGCCATGCACATGCCGGTCGACGCCTCCCTGCCCGTTATGGAACTGATGGAGCGCGTTCTCTCCCGCCTTGGGCATCCGGAACGACACCCTACGCATACGCCATGACAACTTTTCCTGCAGATCGAAACATCATCATCACCGGCTTCATGGGCACGGGCAAGACGACCATCGGTCGACTGCTCGCCGAACGGCTCGGTCGCCTCTTTGTCGACATGGACGAGGCAATCGAGGCGCACTTCGGCAAGCCGATCAGCCAGGTCTTTGCAGACGAGGGCGAACCGGCCTTTCGCGTCGTCGAAGCCCAGCTATGCCAGCGCATGGCAGCCGAAAAAGGCATCGTCGTCAGCACGGGCGGCGGCGCGCTGGTCAATCCCGCCAGCCGGCAGGCTCTTGCCGAAAGCGGCGTGTTGCTCTGCCTCACCGCATCTGTGGACGAGATCCTCGCCCGTCTGGAGAGCATGACCGACCGTCCGCTCCTGCCCGGCGATGTGGACGAGAAGCGCGCCCGCATTCGCGCCCTGCTTCACGCCCGTCGCCAAGCCTATGCCGCCATTTCGCATCAGATCGACACCACCGCACGTACGCCAGAGCAGATCGTAGAGCGCATTCTTCACAGCCTCGACGCGGAGATGGAGGCGCCGGGCATGACGCTCCTGCCTGTCTCCAGCCCGTCCGGCAGCTACGACATCTGCATCGGCGGCGGCCTGCTCAGGCAAATCGGCAGCCTATTGCGCGATCGCGGCCTGCGCCCCGGCCCCGTTGCCGTGGTCACGCACGACGCGATCGCCGAGAACCATTACGCCGCAGTCGAGGCGAGCTTGACCGCAGCGGGCTACGAACCGGCCCTCTGCCCGATCCCCGACGGCGAGCAGCACAAACGCCTCGACGTGATCAGCACGCTTTACGACCGTTTCCTCGCCGCCGGGCTGGACCGGCGCAGCGCAGTGATCGCTCTAGGCGGCGGCGTCGCCGGCGACATGGCGGGCTTTGCCGCCGCCACCTATCTGCGCGGCGTGCCCTTCGTCCAGGCGCCGACCTCGCTCCTGGCGATGGTCGACGCCTCCGTCGGCGGCAAAACCGGCGTCGATCTGCCCCAGGGCAAGAACCTCGTCGGCGCCTTTAAGCAGCCACAACTCGTCGTCATCGACCCGGATACGCTCGCCACCCTGCCCGCCGACGAGTTTCGCTCTGGCTTGGCGGAAGTCATCAAGCACGGCATCATCGGCGCACCCGACCTGTTTGCGGAACTAGAGGAGTACGGGCCGACCAGCATGGCGCACCTCATCGCCAACGCCGTGCGCGTCAAGATCGCCGTCGTCGAGGAGGACCCATTCGAGCAAGGCCGCCGCGCCGTCCTCAACCTAGGCCACACATTCGGCCATGCTATCGAGCAGGTCAGCGGTTACTCGATCCGCCACGGCGAAGGCGTCGCCCTGGGCATGGTCGCCGCCGCCAAGCTCTCGCTGCTCCTCGGGCGCTGTGATCCGGCGCTTGTCGAGCGCATCAGGGCGGTCATCGAGCGACATGACCTGCCCGTTCACGTCGCGGGCTATTCAGTCGATCAGATAATCGCCGCCATGGCGACCGACAAAAAGCGCAGCGCCCAGACCCTGCGCTTCGTCATCCCGCAGGCAATCGGCGACGTCGTCGTCATCGACGACCCTGGCAGCGCAATCGTGCGCCAAGCTGTCCAGTCCATCGTCAAAAAGTGAGGCATTCCTAGATGGCATCCATCGCAATCATCCACGGCCCCAACCTCAACCTGCTCGGTACGCGCGAGCCGGGCGTCTACGGGTCCGTCACCCTCACAGAGATCAACCGGCGAATCGAAGCCGTCGCCGGCGATCATGTCCTCCGCTTCTTCCAGAGCAATCACGAAGGCGAATTGATCGACTTCATCCACGAAGCCGCATCCTGGGCTGACGGCATCGTGCTCAACCCGGCGGCCTTCACGCATTACTCCATCGCCCTGCGCGACGCCATCGCTGCGGTCAAGCTGCCCGTCGTCGAGGTCCATCTCAGCAATGTCCACGCACGCGAGGACTTCCGCCATCACTCCGTGACAGCGCCCGTCTGCCTCGGTCAGATCAGCGGCTTCGGCTGGCGCAGTTACGTCTTGGGCCTACACGCCCTGTTCGGCTATCTGGAAGATCGACCATGACCAGTAGCATTCTCTCGACTGTCTGCCGGCCTGCGCTGCGCGCCACGCGTCTGCTCATCCTATTGGCGATTGTCTTCACACTTGCTCTACTTGCCGCCTGCCGCGACCGCGACCGTGAAGAGCAACCAGCGACGCCTCAGCCACGCGCGGCCGAATCAGCAGTACCCGCCGCAGCGCCGCAAACGGACCCGGCAGCCGCACCGGCGCAAGCAGCCGACGCCCCGACCGCAGCCCCCACTGCCACGACAGCCGCGCCGCGCGGCGTCGTGTCGCTATGGCACTCTTGGTCTCAAACCGACGGCGACGCGCTCGCCCGTATCCTGGAAGACTTCAACCAGATATATCCCGAAGTACAGGTCGAAACGCTTTTCGTTGCCTACAATGACCTCTTGCAGAGCTATGCACAGGCCGTCGCCGACGGCAGTGGGCCAGACCTCGTCCTCGCGCCCAACTGGTGGCTGTCGGATCTGACTATGCTCGGCGCTGTCCAGCGGCTCGATGACCGCGTCTCGACACAACACCTCGATGCACTCTGGCCCGCGGCTGTCGATAACCTGCGCATGGACGGAAGCCTCTACGGCCTGCCCGTTCACTACGAGGTTGTAGCCCTCTACTACAACCGGGAGCTTGCGCCTACAGACGCCCTGCCTGCAACTCTGGACGAACTGCTCGCCTACGCTGCGCAGCAGCCGGCCAACGGCATCGGCATTTACGCCAACCCGTTTCATCTCGCCTGGGGCTTCCCCGCTTTCGGGGGCGCTATCTTCGACGGCGACGGCCGCGCCATCCTCGACCAATCAGACGGCGCGGCGCGTTTCCTGGCATGGTTGGCCGCGGTCAACGCGCTCAACGGCAGTTATGTCGACACTGATTACGGCATGCTCCTCGACCGCTTCAAGAAAGGCGAGTTCGCCTTCTTCGTCGATGGACCGTGGGCCGTGTCCGAATTATCGGCCGTTCTGGGCGATTCGCTCGGCGTGATGCCCCTGCCGCCGGGGCCTGCCGCTGCGTCGCAGCCGTGGCTCTACGCCGACGCAGCTTATGTCAACCCCAACGCCTCACCCGAACAGGAAAGCTTGGCCCTACTCCTGGCTGAACACATCACCGGCCCGACTAGCGGCGAAACTATGGCCGCTATCGCCAATCGGTTGCCCGCCAACCGCAACGCCGGTGCGGACGCACGGCTATCCGGTTTCGTCCAGCAAGCCGCCGCCGCGCAGGCAATGCCCCACGGCCCGCACATGGACGCCTTCTGGCGCTATGGCGGCGACATGATCCTGAAGGCGTTGACCGGAGCCGAAGACCTGGACGCCATCGTTCTCGAATCAGCCACGATGATCAACGAAACTACAGGCCGCTAATCGCCGTTCAACCGCCGAATTCTATGCCCGACCGACCCATGCTCGACCCCTTCAATCTGGACTCCATGTCCGGCGTCCATCCGGGTCGTCGAGCCGCGATCTACCAACGCCTGTTGGTTGCGCCTAATGATCCCGCCGGGTCGCCTGCACACTGGTTTCGCCTCTCTTGGGACGGGCTGCCTCCTGGTCCTCTCTTACATCCGGACGGCAATGCAGCCGAGGTGAACCTACCCGAGCTCCGGCTTACCCTCTCGGACTCGCGCCAAGCCGGTGCAGCGCTTGCGGACGAGTTGGGTCACCGTGGCTGGTCACTGCACGCCTGCACGACCTGCGCCTTCTGGCGTGAACAGCCGCAAGCCACGCCCGACGGCATTGCTTCGGGTCGCTGTACCTATAAGCCGGATAGTTTCTCGACCGACGCCGTGCCGGAACTCATGAGCCAGTCGGCCCTGTCGCTCGCCTGCCCGCACTGGGTCGCCGGTGGCAGCGCTGCGCCTCTCCCCCCTGCCAGTGAGGCAGGTCGCGGCAAGCCCGCACCGTCCGCCACTGGTCTTTGGCGGCGCCTTGCAGCGTTCATTACTGGCGGGCAGGGCAAACGCGACCGCCCTGCAGTCTCAGTCTTGCCGGCGAAGACCAGCGCAGTCGGCACAGAGCCGTGTTTCGTATGTCAAGGCCGGATCGCCCGTATCGGTTCGACGACCTTCGCCACGCCGCAAAACGATAATGAGACTTTCACCATATGGCGCTGCCACGCCTGTTTCACGACCTATCTGGGCGACTGGATCGACCGCTGGGTGCGTACGGATTCACTGGAAACCGAGGAAGCCTTCTACCGCATCGCGCCTGCCGTCGCCGGCGACTTGCTCAACGCATTTGAGGCTAGGCGCGCCGGCGCTGTCGACGACAACGCCCTCGAAACGCGGCTGCACGCCCTGGTCCAAGCAACCGAACCGCTGAGCCGCCAGATCAAGCAGGGTCGCTAGAAAAGAGACCGCTGTGAACCCGTCATCCGCAGCCGTGCAGAACGAACCCGCGCCGCCCAGGCTGCTCGTCGAAAGCAGGCCGCCCGCCATCTTCGCCGCGCTCTATGACCGGCTGCCCTTTCCCCATCTCGCCCCACAGCAGGAAGTGGCCTATGACCTGGGCGTAACCGCGCGCGGCGCGTCGGTCGACCTGTCCGGCCTGGTCGTACGCGGTTACGCCGGGCATCAACTGCTCTTCGAGCAGCGTTGGCCCGCCCGCATCATCCGCCAAAAGATCGGTCTGGAATCGCTGGAGATACCCGCCGAAACCGGGATCGCCCTGCGCGGCCTGCATTTCATGCTGCATGGTTACGAACGGCTCACCCATATCGAGACGACCGTCGTCGCCAAGGACCTAGGCACAGGCGAGTCGTTGCAAGCCCTGCTTCAGATTCCGGTGAGCTTCCCGGATCAAGTCACCGACGTACATTTCCCGCTAGAGGGGACGTGGTGGGCTATCCAGGCATCCGACTGGACCGATCTCCACAAGGGCGAGCCTTTCAGCCAGCCTTACGCAGTTGACTTCGTGATGCTTGGGCCGGATAATCAGATCTATCGCGGTGCAGGCGCCCTGCTAGAAGATCACTACAGTTGGGATCAGCCCGTCTACGCCGCAGCGGGCGGCAAGGTCGCGTACGTCTGTTACGATATGCCCGACCTCACCCCCGGCGCGCCGCCGGACCCGCGCATGATGCGCGACGACCCGCGGCGCACACTTGGCAATGCCGTAGCCGTCAGCCACGCAAACGGCGAGTTCAGCTACTACGCCGCTCTGCAACAGGCCAGCATCCGCGTTCGCGAGGGTGAGATGATCAAGCGCAACGCCGTGATCGCCCGAACCGGTAACAGCGGTTATTCGCCCGGGCCGCATCTGCACTTCCATCTCATGGACGGCCCCAACCTGATGATCGACCGCGGCTTGCCCGTCCGCTTCAGCCATTTCGCTGCCGGCGGTCAGTTCTTCGACCAGCCGATCTTCATCCCGACACGCCTGATCGTAACCGGCCCGCCGCGGGACCGGCAGGACAAGGACAGATAACATGCCCGCTCCACGTCGCGACGAACCGACCAACGCCGATATCCGCTACACCGTCGACGACGAGACCTTCGACGAGCTTGCCGATCTCGCCGGTGAACGCATCGCCGGCATCGGCGTTTGGGAGGATTCGATCACGCAGGCGCTCGGCGAAGGCGGGATGACCGACAGCGCCGTCGACGTGGACGTCTATCTCGACTGTGGCGTCTTCTTCGAGTTGTATGGCGTCCTGTGCTATCCTGACCTGGACAGCGAACCGCTCGCCGGAACCACAACTATCGACGCGCATCTTGCCGCACTGGTCAGCCAGGGCATCATGCTCATCGACATCGCCGTGGACGACGAAGACAGTCTTGTCTTGATCCTCGGCGCCGATACCCGGCCAATCCTCTATCTCAATGCCGGCGCCTGGACCCTGAACGAATGGGAAGAACTGCCGGATACTGTCCATTCAACCTAGGCGTCGCGCTACTGAGATTCAGGCGTAGACCAATTTCCCAATATGTTTTATACTGTGCCATAGGTATCCTTCATCCTCATTTACCCGACAGGAGAGCAGAACCAATGCTTCCGTTGACTGCAATCACCGCTTCACAGACAGACAAAAGCCCGTGGATGACGTCGATCTATGCCGGTGTAATCACCGCGATTGCGGCCACGGCCACCGCCCTTCTCTTCCAAGCCGAGATCCCCGCGCTCTACATCCTCGCCTTCTTGCTGATCGGCGTGGGGCCGGTGCTGGGTTATGATCTGGCAATGGGGCAGCTCGGCCGCGACTGGAAGCCGCTGATTGGCGGCTTGCTAGGCTTCATCCTGCTGATCCTCGGCTGGATTCTTTGGCCAATCCTGGTCGGCGCCATGAGCAAGCAGCAGTCCATCGGCAAACTCTTCGTGGCGAGTATCGTCGGCATCGTGCTCGGTATCACCGCGCTGCTGCTCGTCGGCACGGCCATGGGCCAGAATCCGAGTTGGATCGGCTTCGGCTTCGTGCTGCTGTGGGCAGTCTGGGGCGGCGCTTGCGGCGCGCTGATGACCCTCTGGCGCGAGCCGGAAGCCTAACGAACTTCAGACACAGCGTTTCTGTGGGCTGAAGGGTGCGCTGAGGCTCTTTCCCTTCTGGACTTTGCTTGGTTTGCAGGCAGCGGGCTGGTTTCCGCTGCCTTCGTATTTCCTGTGTTCAAACGGCAAAAGGCGAACGCCTCACGTAGGGCGTCACAGCGCGTTTGCGCTCCGTATCGCCCAGCGCATATAATCACCACTCGTCTTGCTGCGTGACGCTCGCTGGCAGCACCGTCCAGAGTGTTGGAGCAAACGTCCGGTAGCTAACCGGCTCGACGTTTATGTGGCTAATATGCTCAACACCAATGCGACGATCGAAGATGTCTATCGCCTTGCCCTGCCGCCTGCTACCCGGCTGTTGACTGGCCGCGAGGTTCTCAGCCGTCAGGTGAGCTGGGCTTGCAGCCTGCGCCCCAGCCCGCCCGCCTTCCCCAAGCTGGAAGGCAACGAACTGGCGCTGATCGACATGGACGACCTGCGCCAGCTCGACCCCAAGATGCGGCTTGAACGCGTGGTGCGCAGCCTGGAGAGCGCACGCATCGCCGCCGTCGCCGTGGCGGGCGATGTTAGCCATGCCGCCGTCGACGCAGCGCAGGCTGCCAGGTTAGCGCTCTTCCGGTTGCCCGAAGACGCCCCGCTCATCCAGATCGAACGCGCCGTTATCCGCCTGATCGTCGACCGCTCCGGCTACATTGCCCAGCGCTCATCCGAACTGCAGCGCGAACTCAACCAGATCGCGCTCGACGGTGGCGGACTCCACAAGATCGTTCGCCACGTACACGCCTTCGCCCTTCTGCCCATCGTGCTGTTGCGAGAAGATGGAACCCCCGTCGCCCATGCCGGGCTGGAGGACTTGGGCGACGCCGAGTTGCATAACGTGTTCGCAGAACTGCCCAACATCGTCGAACTGCGCAGTTGGGCAGCAGCCCACCCCGCCGTAGCAACCGGCGACGATGGCGTCGGTTTACTGCCCATTGGACGACGCGGCGCAGCCAAATCGTCCTTCGCAGAAGCCGTCATCGCACCTGTCAACGCCGGTGAATCGGTACGTGGGTATTGCCTCATTCTGCGCATGGGGCACGCCTGCGGGCAGCCGGCATCCGCAGCAGAAGCCATCGCCGCCACACAAGGCGCGGCCGCCGCCGCCTTGGAGTGGGCCAAACAAAACGCCGTCGACATCGCCGAAGAACGCATGCGCGCCACTTTCTTGGACGAACTGCTTGCCGCCGAAATCGCGGATGAACAGGCCTGGATCCAGCGCGGCGCGTCGCTCGGCTACGACCTGAACCGCCCTCACGTCGCCTGGTTCATCGAAGCGGCGAGCGTGACGGAATGGCCTGCGCCTCTACTGCGCTACATTGAGCAGCTGGGTGTACGCGCGCCCTACAGTCGTCGCGATCAAGGTGTCCTGCTCTACTGGCCAATCGACAACCCGACAAGCGGCCGCGAGCTAAAGGCCGTCGCCGCCAACCTGATCAACCAAGTAACGGCCAAGTCGCCGAAAGCCGCGTTCGTGATCGGCATTGGCCGGCCGGCAGTTGGTCCGTCTCGTTGGCTGGAAAGCCAGCGACAGGCGCGAGAAAGCTGGAGGCTTGGCAAGGAGTGGAAAGGAGCGCCGGTCACCTATTTCGGCGACCTCGGCCTCTACCAGCTGCTCACCGCATTCGGCGGCAGCCCCGAGGCGGCGCGCTTCTACCGCAAGACGCTGGGCAAACTTCTCGCCGACGACGGAAAAAACGCCGAACTCGTCGACACGCTCGAAGCCTTCTTCGCCTGCCACGGCAACCTGAGCCAGACGGCCAGTCTGCTACACATCCACCGCAACACGCTTACCTATCGCCTGGAGCGCATCTCCGCCATCACACAACTTGACCTAGACGATCCGGATGCCAGATTTTCATTGCAACTGGCGCTTAAGTTGCGCCCCATCATGAAATAGTGCGCCGTCCGATGCTGCGAACACTCCTTGTTGCGACAGCGCTGGCCTTCATGCTGACGCTCGCCTTCGGCCACCCGCTGTCAGCTGCCCCTAATTCCTCCGAAGGCGATCTGAACGCAAATATCGAAATTGCTCTCTGGCGCGTCTACTTCCACGACACCGTGCAACTTGACTACCTCGCCTCTCGCCTCGATGTGTGGGAGGTTCACCATGCTGACGGCTACCTGGTTGCGCCGCTATCGTCTGAACAACGCACGCATCTGCAGGCGTCAGGCTACGAAGTAGAGCCGGACGGTCGCGTTCTCGGCCCCCCCATACAGGCGGCCTTTTCCGGCGAATCGTTACCCGGCTACGTACCCAACTTTCCCTGTTATCGCACGGTGGAAAAGACCTACGCCGACCTCGCCGCGCTGGCAGCCCAGCACCCGGACCTCGCCGCCTGGATCGACGTAGGCGACAGTTGGAACAAACAACATAGCACAACGCTGTCCGGCTTCGACATCCATGCTCTTGTTGTGACTAACCGCAGAATAGTTGGCCCGAAGTTTCGCTTCCTTCTCGTCGCCGCCGTTCACGCGCGCGAGATGGTAACGGCGGAAATCGCTACACGGTATGCCGAACGCCTCCTTGCCGGCTACGGCATCGACCCCGACGTGACCTGGCTGCTCGACTACGGCGAGATTCACATCATCCCGCATGCCAACCCTGACGGCCGCGTCATCGCCGAGCAAGGCCAATGGTGGCGCAAGAACGTCAACAACGCAGACGGCTGTAGCGGCGAAAACCCCTTCTTTAGCGGCTATGGCGTAGACCTTAATCGCAACAGCGACTTCATGTGGAACGGCTGTACCAGCGGCAGCTGCTCCAGCGACAATGCCTGCTCTCCCGTCTACCGCGGCGCTTCGCCAATGTCGGAGCCGGAGACGCAAGCGATGCAAACCTACGCACGGTCGATCTTCCCCGATCAGCGCGATGACGACTTAACCGCGGCCGCGCCTGAGGACGCGACCGGGCTGTTCGTTTCCCTGCACAGCTATGGCGGTCTCGTCCTATATCCGTGGGGGTGGAGCGACACGCCTACCGCTAACGAAGACGCTTTACGCGCCCTCGCCGTCAAGCTGGCACAGCCGCTCGGCTATAGCGCCTGCCGGCCCGGCGAATGTCTCTACAAAACCGACGGCACGAATGACGATTGGCTCTACGGTGAACTCGGCGTCGCTGCCTTCACCATTGAACTAGGCAGGTATTTCTTCGAGCCATGTAGCACGTTCGAAGGCGCCATGCTTGAGGATGCGAACGAGGCGCTCACCATTGCCTTCAAGTCCTCCAGAATGCCGTATACATTAGCCGCCGGCCCGCAAGCGGAATTGCTTCACCTCTCGCCCGCACGCATCCAACCGGGCACACCGATCTCGATCACAGCCTCGATTTCGCCGGGTGGGGTGAGTGACGGCTTCGGGCAAAGTAGCCTCGGCCTGCGCTACTCGCTCGACGTCCCCTCCTGGATCGAAGGGGCGCTGACGATCACGAAGACGGCGACTGCGACCGCAGAGACAACCACTCCCGTAGCTGTCACCGCTGGCGTAGACACGAGCGAATGGACGCTCGGGCGCCATCTTCTCATTGTCGAGGGGAGCGACGATGCCGGTCGCGTTGGACTGCCCGTCGCCGCCTGGGTTGACGTCGTCGACCGCGCCCTTGCCTTCGAGCTTAACCCGGCTCTCACCTCGGGCACAGCCGAGCCGGGCAAGACCATCGCCTATACGCTGATCCTCACCAATACCGGCGTCCTGACAGACATCTACATGGCGACAATCGTCGATTCGGGCTGGCCCCTAGAGTTACCCGACACGTCCGTCGAGCTAGCAGCCGGTACGAGCAGGTCACTGGAACTCCGCGTAACCATACCGCCAGAGGCGAGGCCAGGCGACGCGGACGTCGCCCACATACGCCTGACCTCTACACTCGATCCTTCGATTGCCCAAATCGCGCGGCTGGAAACCACAGCGGATCCATACCGCTACTATCTGCCGCTATTCAACCGCACGCCGGCTTCGCCGCGCGCAGACTAGGTAGTGTTGACATTTCTTCTGGTATGGACTCTCGCTTCTACCTCCAGAAATGTCAACACGGCCTAATTCGCCGAACTGTCTTCGTCAGCGCCCCTCACGGCGAACGCCTCGACCAATTCACTGCGCACCCCATAGCCCTCGTCGTATTCCACGCGCCAATATGGCGCCCATGCTAATGCAGTCAGCTTCACATCCACGTCGCTGCGCCGCGGGGAGAGTTCCTCCATGACCGTGTCGTCCATCGCATCAGCCCATGTACGCTGCAGTTCTTCCGCTTGTTGATCGCGCTCGGCTGTCAGGTCCTCGATCTGCTTCTGCAATTCGGTCACTTTAGCTTCCTGTTCGTCCACCGCAGCCTTCGCTTTCGAGGTCATGCGCCGTTTCGTCGCCGCCTTACTGAAAAACACGGTGGAGATGCGCTTGCTCTTGAAGAGGCTTAGCGCTGCGTTGATCAAGCTCTCTCCGGTGCCGATCACCTCTTGCTGCTTGCGCGCATCATAGTCAGCCTGTTTGGTGGCTAGGCTGCGCTCTTCGCGCGACTTCTTGTCCTCGGCAGAGGTAATCTGTTTGTCGAAACGCTCCTTAAGCGCCGCTGTTTCCGCATCGAGCGCATCTCTGGCGGCTTGTTGAAGCCTCAATCGGTACTCCCGCTCCGACTCATCAGGCCGTTGGTACAGGTCAAGGCGCGTGTTAAATGCAATTGGCATGCGCGTGTTGTAATAGATATGGTCCGAGAACCGCTTTCCCACAGAACTCAGCTCACGCGCCGTGTTAATGGAGTCGGGCACAACGCCGAAGTAAGGCCCTTGGCCCTCCGGCACTGAGTCGGGCGTCCGCTGTAGGTCGTGCATACTCACATCCAGCTCCGCGGCGGATGCCCAGTCGATGCCTATAGCAGCTGCCCCCGCGCGTGCCAGGTACACGCGTTCCGAGCGATATTCGATATTCCGCTTAGTAATCACGAAGCTCACATTCGCTGCGCCGACAACGCCTGCCTCATAGACCAACTGCATGCCTTTGATCGTCGCTCGCGCGCCGATACGGGCGTTTACTTCGCGAACAGCTGCCCCATCACTTATGGCGACAGGCAGATACACCTGTACGACGTCCGGCGCCAGCCCTGGAGCCATAACGCTGTAGCCCTGGGGTACAGACGGCGCTGCGACGGCTTCGTCCTCAGTTTCGGGAACGGGGTTGGCGGCAGCGACAGGCGTCTCAGACACCGACGCGGCGCCGGGCCGGCTCGCCTCCGCTACGGTTGGTCGCGGCCGTTTGCCGCTCGCCTCCATCAGCGTCCGCACCTGCGGGCGCGTCAACGGGCCGCGCAAATAACTCATCGCCCAGCGCGTGTAGAAGACGGTCGGCGCCTCGGCGTGTACGTTGTGCATCAGGAACACGCGGCTATCCAGTCGATTGATCAGCGCGCTGAAGTCGGTTCGCCCGCCCTTGCCGCCGGCATTCGAGATAGCGTCCTGCAGCCCGTGCAGCACCCGATCCTTATCTCGCTCAGTCTGCATTTTGCCGATGAACCACGTCCCCGCATTCGCCAAGCCCTTGTAATCCACATCGACCGGGTTTTGCGTGACCAGGATGCAGCCCAGTCCGAAGGCGCGCGCCTGCTTCATCAACGTCAACAGCGGTCGTTTGGAAGGCGGCTCCGCCGTTGGCGGGAAAAAGCCGAATACCTCGTCGAAGTAGAGCAGTGCCCGCAGGCTCGTCGTGCCGGACTGCTTGCGCATCCACGTCAACGTATTCTCTAGGAGCAGCGTCACGAAGAACATGCGCTCTGCATCGGAAAGATGCGCCAGATAGAAGATGCTGTGCCGCGGCTCTCCATCGGCGGTGAACAACAGCCGTCCGACATCCAACGGCTCACCCTCCAGCCACGCCGAGAATGACGGCGATGCCACCAGGCTGTTCAGCGCGCTTGCCAAGGCAAAGCGGTCTTTTTCCGGATAGTACGTGTCGACATCGAAGACGCCCAGTTGCTTGACCGGCGGGTTCTGGATAGACAGGATCAGTTTGCCAAGATCGAGGTCCTCCCCAGCGCGCCAGTAATGCTCGAAGATATTGGCCAGCAACACGCCTTCCCGGTCGCGGATGGGGTCGGACTTGACGCCGATCAGCCCCAGAAGCGCAGCAACTGTGCCGGTGATCAGTTCACGCGCCAGTTCACCGTCGACGCCGAAGTCGATGTTCGGCGCCGCCAAACTGCCCAGCACGCTGATGGGGATACCCGCGTCGGAACCAGGCGTGTAGATCGTGAAGTCGGCGCTCTGTTGCAACTCGCGAAGACGCTCAGCGCCGATGCCCCACCCATCCAGCCCCTTGCGCCAGTTCTCGGCGGTAGCGGCAGCGTATTCCTCGACAGTCTGGCCTTTACGCCGGGCATCGTCGACATTGATCCACGGCAAGAAGTCCTCTGGCCGCATCTCTGGGAATTGCAGGAGCAGGTTGGTGATATCGCCTTTCGGGTCTACGATCAGCGCCGGCACGTGGTCGAGCGCCGCCTCTTCCAAGATGTCTATACACAGCCCCGTTTTGCCGCTACCCGTCATTCCTACGCACACTGCATGGGTAGTCAGGTCCCGAGCATCGTAGACGAGAGGCGTCTCAGAAGTCTCTCCGGAATGTAGGTCGTATTCGCCCCCGATAAAAAACGATCCGAGTTGTTCGCGCGGCGTTTGCATGACGTTCCTCACTATTATTTGGGCGTGAACCTTTTTGCCAATTCACTATCATCCAAGATACGCCGCGCCTGCACGACGCGACGTTTCGCTAATATCCTCCACAACGTCAAGATGCCCACGATCTGGCCGCGCAGCCTGGCACGAGCCTCCTGGCCGCGAATGTTGCGCAGCGCATCAGCCGCGATGCCGAGTTGGGCGGCGACGATGCGCACGCCGTTGCGCAGCAGAAGTTGGCGCGGCATGTTCTTGGCGATCGTCCAAATCGTGTTGCGGCCCACATAATAGCTCGCCATCGCGCCGCCCGCCGTAGCGGTCAGACGATGTAGAATTCGAGCGTCGGGCACGAACACCGCAGACTCGCCCAGCAGATGCGCCCGAAAAGCGAAGTCCACATCGTCCAGATACATCCAGAAATCTTCATCCAACCCGCCCAGCGCTTCCCACAGCTCACGCCGGTAGGCGGCGCCGCACCCGCAACCGCCAAACACCTCTTTCGCCGCGTCGTATTGGCCTGCGTCTCGCTCCCACACCCCGCGGTTGGCGGGTAAACCATCGGCCCCCATCTGATCGCCAGTCGTGTGCAGCGTCTCCGGCTGGTCATATAGCATCACTTTGCTTGCGAAAATGGAGGCCTGCGGATTCTGACAGGCGGCCTTTGCCAGCTCGGCTAACCATTCATCCTCGGGCCGCGTATCGTTGTTTAGCAGTACGATCACGCGGCCGCGCGCCGCCGCCGCACCGAGATTGACGCTGGCGACGAAACCCATATTGCGCCGGTTGACGATCACGCGCGCTGCCGGATAGTTCGCCTCCACCCATGCAACCGACCCGTCCGTGCTGGCGTCGTCCACGAAGATCGTTTCGAAATCCCGAAATATCTGGCGGGCCATCGCGGCGAACAGATCCGGCAGGAAGCGTTCCCCGTTGTAGTTCGGAATTATCACCGACATGAACGGGGCGGGCGACGCAGAAAGCGGCGGGTAGTCGGCCTCTGCTCGAGAGCTGAAGCCGTCAGCCGCAGCCCGGAATTTGTCGATCTCCAACGCTATCTGCTGGCGCATGACGACGCGTTCGGCCTGGCGCAATCCGCCGTAGGTCGCGTCGTTCACTACGGGATTGGCGCGCGGTGCCGCTCTGCCTTCTTGCTGGGATTCTTCGTCCATCGGCGCGGATGTCTCTGCCATCTTATTCAATCGTCTCGCCTCTCGCTCAATAGCTTACCTGTCTGAAACGCTCCGGCTCCAGCGATAGATAC
The DNA here is from genome assembly GCA_030058085.1 of Chloroflexota bacterium. Lineage (GTDB taxonomy): Bacteria > Chloroflexota > Anaerolineae > Caldilineales > Caldilineaceae > JASGTU01. The sequence continues at coordinate 515 of JASGTU010000074.1, read as the reverse complement.
TCGTCCAGGGCGTCCTGCCAGGACGGCAGCCGGATGCCTAATGCCGCCGCAGCCTGGTTGACCAACACCGCATGTTTGGGCGGCGGAGCCGGCCGCGGCCATGTGTCCAGGCTGATCGGCTCAATGGGGATGGCCTGCCGCCCCGTCCGAACCAGCACCTCTCGCGCAAATTCAAAACGGCTGGCGCTGCCCTCGTTGACCAGGTGATAGATGCCGTAACGCCCCGTCTCGACCAAGCGGGCAACGCTGCGCGCCACGTCGAAGGTGTAGGTGGGGTTACCGATTTCGTCGTCAACGACGCGCAGCGCGCCGTACTTGTCAGCCGCGGCGACGATCTTGATCGGGAAATGGTTGCCCCATTGGCCGAAGAGCCAGGCGATGCGCACGACGTAATGCTGATCGAGCGTCATCTGTACGGCGCGCTCGCCTGCGGCCTTGCTGCGTGCGTAGACGCTGGACGGCGCGGGCATGTCATACTCGCGATAGAACTGGCCCGGCATTCCTGGAAAAACCTC
>JASGTU010000073.1 GCA_030058085.1 Chloroflexota bacterium | reverse complement strand
GGCGTGGGGCGAGGGCGCGTCGCGTCCTGGAGGATGGCGGGGCTGCGCAGCCGCCAGTCTACGGTGCAGCGGTCGCTGGGCAGGCCGGCGTTGAGCGCGTCTTGCATAGCCCCGTATACGTTGCGGTCGTAGGTGCGGCAGGTGGCGCCGAGGCGGTGAATATTGAAGACGGCGTTGGGCCGGTAGAGGGGGTCGTAGGTCCAGGTCATCCAGTCGGTCAAGCCCTGGGCGAGGATGGCGTCGCGCTGGGCGAGTTTGAGGCGCAGGCCGATGCCGCGTCCCTGCCAGGCGGGCAGCACGCCGACCGAGTGGCTGCACGCTTTAAGGCGCAGGGGGCTGCCGGGCGGATCGGCGGGGTCATGGGCTGCGCCCAGCCACCAGAAGGCGAGGCCGACCATGCCGCCCGTTTCGGCGGGGCCGTCGCCGGCGTAGGCGCCGAGAATCATGCCGCCGTTCTTGATGACGGTGATGGCGATGTGGGTGGGCACGTAGTCGACGAGCGGCGCGCCCCAGATGGTTCCTTCCAGTTTTTGGAAGTGTTCGCAGCCTGTGATGTCGGTGACAGGGCGAATAGTGATGTCCATGCGTGTCTCTGCGCTCTTCTGGCAGGGCGAGGCTTGCGGGAAGCTAGGCCCAGAGTTTCGTGATCTCGTCGGCGGCGAAGTGCGGGAACGGCGCCGGTTTGCCGTCGCGCCGCGCCGAGTAAATGCCGGCGTGCGGCGTGATATGGCCGATAACCGCGCCGGGCCAGCCGCATTCCCGCCACGCGGCCAGGACGGCGCCCACGTGCTGCGGCGCGGCCGTGGCGAGCAGCGCGCCCGACGCGATCACGCCGAGCGGGTCGAGGTCGAAGGCGGCGCACAGGCGGCGCGAGAGATCGGCGATGGGCAGCGCGTCGAGGTCGACGTCGAGACCTGCATCGGCGGCGAGGGCCATCTCGACGAGGCCGGAGGCGACGCCGCCTTCGGTGGGGTCGTGCATGGCGGTGACGAGGCCGGTGCGGGTTGCGGCGTGGGCGGGGGCCAGCACGCTGATGCCGGGGTCGAAGAGAAACTGTGCAGCCCGGTCAAGTTCCTCGGCGGGCCAGCCCTGTTGCAGCAGGACGGCGCGCCGTTCGCGGGCGATGATGCTCGTCCCTTCCACCGGGATGGCGCCGGCTAGGAGAATGGCGTCGCCGGGGCGGGCGCCGCGCGTGGAGACGTAGCGGTCGCGCGGGACTTCGCCGAGCATGGCGCCGGCGACGACGGGCCGGCTAACGGTGTGCGTGACCTCGCTGTGACCGCCGGCGACGACGATGCCGAGCTTGGCGCAGGCGGCGCCGATCTGGTCGAAGATGAGGCGCGCCCGGTCCGTGTCCGCACCGCCGGCGGGCAGGAGGATGGCGGGCATGTAGAAGCGCGGCGTTGCGCCGGTGACGGCTAGGTCGTTGGCGCAGACGTTGACCGCGTAGTAGCCGATCTCGTCGGATGCGAAGGTGATGGGGTCGATCTTGGCGACGAGCAGGTTTTCGCTGCCGGCGGCGAAGTCGATGATGGCCGCGTCTTCGCCCACCGCCGGGCCGAGCACCAGTTGCGGATCGGTGGATGGCAGGGCGGAGAGCAACTCCGCCAGCAGCGGCGCGGGCAGCTTGCCGGGCGGGAGTGGTCGATTCTCGTAGTGCTTGGACGGATTGGTAGAACGCGTCATAGGGCAGACGATCTAGGCGGGCCGCCGGACAGGCGCGGCGCGGGCGGCGAATTCAGGGCACAATATACACCGGCATGCCCAGATATGCCAGATCAAAGAGCGTGGCGGCGTCGGCGTCGTCGAGCATGGCGCAACCGAAGGTGGCTGGCTGGCCCAAGAGCCCTTCCCAGATCTTCTCGCCTGTTTCCCACTTGATGGGCAGGCCGTGGATGCCGTTTTCGTAGGTTCCCACGTCGTAGATGCCCAGCCAGTAGGGCATGTCCAGCTCGTACATAGTGCTGCCGGCCATTTCCAGCTTAGTCTGCACCGTAAAGCTGCCGGTGCGGGTGATCCATTGGCCGTATCCGGTGCTGCATACCCAACTGTGCAGCACGCGGTCGCCGCTGAGGACCCAGCACTGCTGGCGGCTGAGGCTCACCATGAAGCGGCTGCCGGCGAGCGGGATCGGGGGCAGGTGCAACGGCAGAGGCGGCGGCCCGTAGGGGATGCGCAGCGCCAGCCCGTTGTAGACGGTTTCGGGGTCGGGCAGGTCGTTGTATTCGAGGATCGCCAGGACGGTGGTGTCGAACTCGCGCGCCAACTCGGAGAGGGTGTCGCCGGGCTTGACGGTGTAGTAGTAGAAGCCGCTGCGCGGACGGCCGATGTCCGCAATGGAGGGGGCGGGATCGCCGGTTACGTCCGGCTCGACGGGGATGAGGAGCCGTTGCCCGATGTAGACCGTGTCCGGGTTGGCGATGTAATTGGCCTCCATCAGTTCGGCCAACGTGAGGCCAAAGCGTTCGGCGATCATGCCGAGGCTGTCGCCGGCCTGGACGATGTATTCCTCCTGGCTGGTTGCGGGCCGGGGACGTTCGACCTGGAGCTCGAGGCTGGTGGCGGGCAGGATCAGTTCTTGGCCGAGGGCTAGGACGCCGGGGCCGCTCAGCCCGTTGATGGCGGCTAGCGCGGCGCTGTCGACGCCGTGGCGGACGGCGATGGCGGTGAGGTCGTCGCCGGGCTGGACGCGGTAGGTGCGGTTGCGCGTGGCGATGGCGCGGTTGACGGCGGAGGGGCTGGGGCCAGGCGCTTCGGCCTGCGGCGGCGCAGCCATCGCCGCGCCCGTGGACATGACATGCGTGAGGCGCAATTTCTGGCCCTGGTAGATGGCGTCCGGGTTGATAATGCCGTTGAGGTCCATCAACTCGGCCATGTCGATGCCGTAGCGCAGCGCGATCTGGCTGAGGCTTTCGCCCGCCTGGACGATGTGTGCGTCGGGCTCATCTGTGCCGGCATAGCGGGGATCGACCTGTACAACGTCCGCCGGCGCGACGCTTTCAGCCGCGACGGTCGGCTGCGCGGCCCGTTCAGCCGCGCCAGGGGGCAGCAGCAGGGATTGCCCGGCGTAGATGGCGTCGGCGTCGACGATGCCGTTGAGGGCCATCAGGTCCGCTACGGGGACGCGGTATAGCTCGGCGATCTGGCTGAGGCTTTCGCCGGGCTGGACGACATGGACCGCGCCGGTTGACGGCTGGCGCGGCGGCGCGGCAAAGGTCGGCAGCGCGCCGAACAGGAGCGCAAAGGTGAGCAGCAGCGTGAAGCTTGTACGGCGAATCATTCGTGCGGGATAGGCCAAATATCTGCATGAGCCGGGCGGCAGGTCCGCTCCGACGGGACGGGATCGCGAATGGCCTCTATTATGGCGCGGGTGCGAGGCGATCTGCAAAGACGGGCGTCGCCGTCCCGGAGGTTGCCGCCGATGGCTGCTCTTCTCAGACATTGACATTGCAGACAAAGTCGAGATGTTTCGCTTCGCTCAACATGACAGAAGGCGCGATATGACGGAAGGCGCGATAGGAATGGCGTTACGTTAGTTTCTCGCCCGTTCTGCGTCGTAGGGCGTGCTTCACTCAGCAGCCGCTCCTGCATTTCTTTGCGGTTTGCCGATTCGGTTTGTAGAATGAGAAGTCGAGCATGTATTTTCAATGGGTGTGGAGATGCGATGTCCATCCTGACGACCCGCAACCTGGGCCAATCTTTCGGTGATTTCGATGTCTTCGGCGGCATCAGCGCCAGCATACCCAACGACGGCAAGGTTGGGCTGGTCGGCCCGAACGGGATCGGCAAGACGACGTTGCTGCGTCTGCTGGCTGGGCTGGACGCGCCGTCCTCCGGCAGCGTGAACATTGCGCAGGGGGCGCGCATCGGCTATCTGCGCCAAGAGGCGATGGAGGCGTTTGCCGGGCGCGAGAACACGGTCTACGGCGAGATGCTAGCCGTGTTCGGGGATATCAAGGCGCAGGAAGCGTATCTGCGCACGCTGGAAGAGCGCATGGCCGCAGGCGACGCCTCCGACGAGCTGCTGGCAGAGTACAGCCAGGCGCAGTACACGTTCGAGGCGGCGGGCGGCTATGAGTACGAGATGCGCATCCGCCAGGTCTTGCAGGGCCTCGGCTTTGGCGACGGCGACTGGGACATGCCGCTCAGTCAGTTGAGCGGAGGCCAGAAGACGCGTGCGCTGCTGGCGCGCCTGCTGCTGGAACGGCCCGACCTGTTGATTCTGGACGAGCCGACCAACCACCTGGACGTGCAGGCGATTGAGTGGCTTGAGGCGACGTTGCAAGCCTGGCCCGGCGCGTTGCTGGTCGTCAGCCATGACCGCTATTTCCTGGACAAGGTGGTCAACCGCATTTGGGAGTTGAACCGGGCGGGCATCGAGGAGTACCGCGGCAACTACTCGGCCTATGTCCAGCAGCGCCAGGAGCGCTGGCAGCGCCGCGAGACGGAGTTCGAGGCCATCCGCGAGAAGTTCCTGAAAGAGCTGGATTATGTTAAGCGCAACATCGCCCGCGACAGCACGACCAACATGGCAAAGGGCCGGCTGCGACGGCTGATCCGCGAGGTGCGCGTAGTGCAGGCGGGCGGCTTGCAGACCCTGCTGGATAAGCAGTGGGGCCAGGTCATGGAAGAGGTGGACATCTCCGAATCCAAGTGGGGCGTGATGGACGTGGAGCAGGCTATCAAGGGCTTGCACAGCCCCATCCGGCGGCCTCCGCAGCTCAACTTGAACCTGCGCACGACGTTGCGCAGCGGCAATCTGGTGTTGCGCAGCAGCGAGTTGGAGATCGGCTACCCGGGCAATTCGCTCTTCATGGCCGGGCCGATCCATCTGGAGCGGCAGGAGTGCGCCGCCCTGATCGGGCCGAACGGCACGGGCAAGACGACGTTCCTCAAGACGCTGATGGGCGAGATGAAGCCGTTAGCCGGGGAGATCCGCCATGGGGCCAGCCTCAAGGTCGGCTATTTCGCGCAGGCGCATGAGGGCTTGGACCCCGACAAAACGGTGCTGGACGTGCTGCTGGACCACAAGCACATGCTGCTGGGCCAGGCGCGCAACTATCTGGCGCAGTACCTCTTCCGCGGCGACGACGTGTTCAAGCCGGTGCGCCAACTGAGCGGCGGCGAGCGCGGGCGTCTGGCTCTGGCGCTGCTGGCGTTGGAGGGGGCGAACTTCCTGCTGCTGGACGAGCCGACCAACCATCTGGACATCCCGGCGCAGGAGGTGCTGCAAGAGGTGCTGGAGCATTTCGACGGCACGATCCTGCTGGTGTCGCACGACCGCTATCTGATCGACCGGCTGGCGACCCAGGTGTGGGAACTGCGCGAGGGGCGGCTGGACGTGTTTGAGGGTTCGTACGCGCAGTTGATGGAGGTGCGCGCCCGCGAGCGCGAGACGGCTAAGGCGCAGGCGGCAGCCGCACGCGTGGAGGAACGGCGCGGCCAGAACGGCGGTCGCCAGAGCCGCATCGAAGCGCGGCGTCGAGAGCGCGCCTTGGCCGAGGCCGAGGAACGCGTGCACACGCTGGAAGCGCAACTGGCGCAGCAGGAGCAGGAACTGGCCGCGGCCAGCCAGGCGCAAGACTTGGCGCGCATTCAGCAACTCAGCGCGGCCTATGCCAAGACGCACGTCGAACTCGAAGAGGCCATGTCGGCATGGGAAGAACTGGCCGCGGAAGCGGCGTAAGCAAGCGGCAGGGAAATTGAGCATGAAACGCGTGACTGCGATTGTCTATGGCCGTGTGCAGGGCGTCGGCTTTCGGGTGAACGCCCAATACGAGGCGAACCGTCTCGGCGTGCAGGGCTGGGTCAAGAATCAATGGGACGGCTCGGTGAAGACCGTTGCCGAAGGACCGGACGCGGCGCTGGAGCGCTACGTCGCCTGGCTGCAGCGCGGGCCGCTCAACGCGCGGGTCGACCGCGTGGAACAGAATTGGTCCGAGGCGATGGGGGAGTTTCGCGGCTTCCACGTGCGCGGCTGATCGTCTGGCCGCGCGGGTATTAGCAACTTTGCCAATGCCTAGCCCTCACCGCGCTTATCCGTAGTTAAGTGCAAAGGAACTCTTCGACTCGCTCGCGCTCTTGGGCAACTGACGCCGTAAACAAGGGTGAGATGTTTCGCTCCGCTTCTAAGAAACTGACGCCGCGGGCAGAGGCGAGATGCTTCGTTTCACTCAGCATGACAGGTGTGCGGAGCGGGAGCTGTGGCCAGTTTCTTGCCTTTCTTGGGACGCAAGTCTTGGATTGCTCTGAATGACAGACTGAGGGTGGTAACACCCCTAGATAGAAAAGCCGGCATTCATGAACTTTACGCAATTCGGCAGCAAATTCACGGGCGACTCGGGCATTTTGCGCCTGATGGACGACCTGGGCCGCGCCGCGCAGCAAGAGGGCGTGATCATGCTGGGCGGCGGCAATCCCAGCCGCATCCCGCAGGCGGAGGAGGCGTTCCGCACGGCGATGGAGCGCATGCTCGACAGCGAAGAGGGTTTTGAGCGGCTGATCGGCAACTATGACGGGCCTGCTGGTCACCAGCCGTTTATCGCCGCGCTGGTCGACCTGCTGCGCACGGAGTACGGCTGGGAGATCGACGAGCGCAACGTCGTGCTCACCAACGGCAGCCAGACCGCGTTTTTCTTTCTGTTCAACCTGGTGGCGGGCGCGTTCAGCGACGGCAGCCGCAAGCGCATCCTCTTGCCGCTGGCGCCGGAGTACATCGGCTACGCCGACGTGGGCATCGGCGACGGGCTGTTTACGGCGCGGCGTCCGCAGATCGACTTTCTGGATGGCCGGCTGTTTAAGTATCGTGTGGACTTCGCCGGGCTGGAACTCGGCGACGACATCGGCGCCATCTGCGTGTCGCGGCCCACGAACCCGACGGGCAATGTTCTGACGGAGGACGAGATGGATCACCTGGGCTGCCTGGCGCGCGAGCGCGGCATCCCGCTGATCGTGGACAACGCCTACGGCGCGCCCTTCCCCGGTATCATCTACACCGAGGCGATCCCCCGCTGGGAGCCGCACATGATCATGTGCATGAGCCTCTCGAAGCTGGGCATGCCGGGCGCGCGCACAGGCATCATCATTGCGCCGGAAGAGGTGACGCAGGCTGTGACCGGCATGAACGCGGTCATGAGCCTGGCGCCGGGCGGGCTGGGCGGCGCGCTGGCGTTGGACGCGGTGCGCACGCGCAGCATTTTGCGGCTGAGCGCAGAGGTGATCAAGCCGCACTACCGGCGCAAGGCGGAGCAGGCCGTCGCCAGGCTGCGGGAGGAGATGGAGGGCGTGGACTATTTCATCCACAAGCCGGAGGGGGCGTTTTTCCTGTGGCTGTGGTTCCGGGGTATGCCCATTTCCTGCGCGGAGCTATACGAGCGGCTGAAGGCGCGCGGGGTGGTGGTGGTGCCGGGGCATTACTTCTTCCCCGGCCTGGACGAGCCGTGGCAGCACCGCTATGAGTGCATCCGCATGAGCTACGCGGGCGCGGACGACAAGGTGGAGGCGGGCATCCGCATCATCGCCGAGGAAGTGCGCCGCGCCTACACCGAGGGGTAAGGTGCGTGGCAAACGTTTCTGCAAACGCCGCGCGAATATTTTATTTGCCACGAATTTCACGAATTTTACGAAATGAAGAGCTAATTCGAGTAACCGGTGTAATTCGTGGCGAATCCGATTTCTCCGCCTTTTATTGGAGCTAGCCGCGGCGCAGCTTGCGATAGGTGATGCGGTGTGGGCGGTCCGCCTGTGCGCCTAGCCGGCGGCGGCGGTCGGCCTCGTATTCAGAGTAGTTGCCGGGATACCAGACCGCTTGGCTTTCGCCCTCGAAGGCCAGGATGTGGGTGGCGATGCGGTCGAGGAACCAGCGGTCGTGGGAGATGACCAGGACCGAACCGGCGAAGCTCTCCAGCGCATCTTCCAGGGCGCGCAGCGTGTTCACGTCCAGGTCGTTGCTCGGCTCGTCGAGGAGCAAGACGTTGCCGCCCGCTTTGAGCATCTTGGCGAGGTGGACGCGGTTGCGTTCGCCGCCGGAGAGAGAGCCGACCTTCTTCTGCTGATCTGTCCCCTGGAAGTTGAAGCGCGCCACGTAGGCGCGGGAGTTCACCAGCCGGTCGCCCAGACGGATCTGCTCCTGCCCGCCGGAAAGCTCTTCCCACACGGTGTTGTCCGGGTTGAGGTCGGAGCGGCTCTGGTCGACGTAGGCGAGCTGGACCGTGCCGCCGACGGTGAGTTGGCCGGCGTCGGGCTGCTCCTGGCCGGCGATAAGGCGGAAGAGGGTGCTTTTGCCGGCGCCGTTGGGGCCGATGATGCCGGCGATGGCGCCGGGCGGCACGTCGAAGGTCAGGTCCTCGTAGAGCAGATTGCCGCCGTAGGCTTTGGCGATCCCTTCGGCGCGGATCACGACATCGCCCAGGCGCGGGCCGGGCGTGATGTAGATCTCGCGCTCCTCGCGCGCCTGTTCCATCTCTTCTGAGAGCAATTCGTTGTAGGCGTTGATGCGCGACTTGCGCTTGGTCTGCTGGGCTTTGGGCGTCATGTGCAGCCATTCCAACTCGCGCTGCAACGTCTTCTGGTAGAGGGTGGCGGATTTCTCCTCTTGGGCCAGGCGCTGCTGTTTCTGCTCCAGCCAGGACGAGTAGTTGCCTTTCCAGGGGATGCCGTAGCCGCGGTCAAGTTCGAGGATCCAGCCGGCCACGTTGTCGAGGAAGTAGCGGTCGTGCGTCACGGCGATGACCGTGCCGGCGTATTCTTGGAGATGGCGCTCCAGCCAGGCGACGGACTCGGCGTCGAGGTGGTTGGTCGGCTCGTCGAGCAGGAGGATGTCCGGCTCACGCAGCAGCAGGCGGCAGAGGGCGACGCGACGGCGTTCGCCGCCGGAGAGAACGGCGACGGGTGTATCGCCGGGCGGGCAGCGCAGGGCATCCATCGCCAGTTCGAGCCGGCTGTCCAGGTCCCAAGCGTTGAGTGCGTCGAGCCGGTCTTGGACTTCGGCCTGGCGCGCCATCAGTTCGTCCATCTCCTCGGCGGAGAGGTCTTCGCCGAAGCGCATGTTGATGGCGTCGAACTCGGCCAAGGCGTCCACGACTTCCTGCACGCCTTCCTCTACGATCTGGCGTGCAGTCTTGGAGTCGTCGAGGTGCGGCTCTTGTTCCAGGTAGCCGACGGTGAAGCCCTCGGAGAGAATGGTATGGCCGTTGAAGTCCTGCTCTACGCCCGCCATGATGCGCAGCAGCGTGCTCTTGCCGGAGCCGTTAAGGCCGATGACGCCGATTTTGGCCCCGTAGAAGTAGGAGAGGCTGATGTCGCGCAGGACCTGGTTGTTGGGCGGGTAGGTCTTGCCCACGCGCACCATAGAGTAGATGACTTTGTTTTCCGACATGATCACCGCCTGATGAGTAGATTGCCCGTTGCCTTTGCAGGGCATTCTACACCGAGGGCGGCGGATGGGGGGAACGCGGGGAGGTTCGCGGCGGATTGGGACGGACCGATTTTGCCCAGGGGCGGAACTGCTGCGCTTCGTATTCGGTTGTTGGCTGTGACGGTAGTAAACTGTTCTGTTGATGAAGGGCAATGACGTGCTGCGTTCACCATATCTTCAGGCAGGCGAGGCGACGCCCGTGCAGGAGGGGCCGCCATGTTAAGCCCGCGCGCGAAGGTCGCATTTTGGCTGGTGATCGGGGCGATCCTGTTGTCGGGCGCGGACCGCATCTTCGCGGACCCGACGCAGGCCATCCGGCGCGGTTCGCTCCCCGCCGGCGCCAGCCCGGTGATCATCACCGAGTTTATGGCGAGCAACGCCTCCGGCCTGACCGACGAGGATGACGACCGGCCAGACTGGATCGAGCTCTACAACCGCAGCGTATCCACGGTGAACCTGGAAGGGTGGACGCTGACGGACGACCCGGCCCAACCGGACAAGTGGACGTTTCGCCCGCTGACCCTGGAGAGCGGTGCACGCACCATCGTCTTTGCGTCGGGCAAAAACCGGCGCACAATCGAGCCGGAGGAGGGGCGGCGCTACCCGCATACCAACTTCAAGCTGGCGGCGAGCGGCGGCTTTCTCGGCTTGTATAGCCCGACCTCGCTGCGCTACCTGACGGCGTCCGAGTTCACGTATCCGGTGCAGTATCCCGACATTTCCTATGGCATCGTGGCGGACGAGGCAGGCGCGGCGCACGAGGTATATTTCGAGCAGCCCACGCCCGCGGCGGAGAACGACGGCGTAGAGACATGGGTTGGGCTGCTGGAGCCGGTTGAGATGTCCGCGCCGCACGGCCTGTATGCGACGCCGTTCACGCTGACGTTGACACACCCCGCCCCCGCTGCCGCCATCCGCTACACCACGGACGGCAGCGCGCCAACGCTGGAGAACGGCGAAGCATATGCCGGGCCGCTGACCATCGCCACGACGACGCCGTTACGCGCCGCCGCGTTCAAGCCGGGCTATCACCGCTCGCCGGTCGCCACGCAGACCTATGTCTTTCCCGCCGGCGTGGCAGCCCAGCCGGATGACCCTGTCGGGTGGCCGCAGAGATGGGGGACGCATCCCATCTCGATTGGCGAATACGAAGCCGGCACGCCCGTGCAGCCGGACTATGGCATGGATGCCAAGATCACAGCCGACCCGCAGTATGGCCCGCAACTGACGGGCGCGCTGGCCGCGCTGCCTTCGATCTCGCTGGTGATGGACGTGGGCGACTTCACGTCGCTGCACACCAGCCCACAGGATCGCGGCGTACATACGGAGCGGCCCGTTTCGGTGGAGATGTTCTACCCCGACGGCGAGCAGGCCGGTTTCCAGGTCGACGCCGGGGTGCGCATTCAGGGCGGCGCGGGGCGCTGGGAGTTCATGCCCAAGCATTCGTTCCGCCTCTTCTTCAAGCAGCGGTACGGGGCGTCGAAACTCAACCACGCGCTGTTCCCGGATTCGCCCTTGACGGAGTTCGATACGGTGGTGCTGCGCGCGGGCGTGGACCGCTCCTTTGCCGGGCACCCCTCTACGCCAGACGCACCGGTCGACCACCGCCAGACGACCTATCTGCGCGACGAGTGGACGCGTGCCTCGCAGATCGCCGCGTCCGGCGCAGGCTCGCACGGGGAGTTCGTGCACCTCTACATCAACGGGCTGTATTGGGGGCTGTACAATGTGGTAGAGCGCCCCGACGCCTCCTTTGCGGCGTCGTATTTCGGCGGCGACAAGGACCGCTGGTTCTCGGCCAACCACGGCGGCGCGGTAGGCGGGCAGCCGGATCGCTTCGACGTGCTGTTGCGGCTCGCCCAGGAGGGCGGGCTGGACGATGCCCAGAAGTACGCCACCATGCTGGAGTTCATTGACCCCATCCAGTTTAGCGACTACGTGATCGTCAACTGGTACGCGGGCAACCACGACTGGCCGGAGAACAACTGGTATGTGGACGTGCAGAACCCGGCAGGGCGTAACTATTTCTTCATCTGGGATGCGGAGATGACGTGGGACGACGGCGCGGCCATCGTGCTGGGCAGCGACGGCTGGGAGGGCGCGCCTTATCCGAACGTCGTCAAGCTGGTTTTCGAGGCGCTGAT
>JASGTU010000072.1 GCA_030058085.1 Chloroflexota bacterium | reverse complement strand
AACTCGACCAGTTTGCCCGCGTTCGGCGCACCGGTCTCCTTGTCATACCCGTTCATCTCGTAGTAGAGGTCGAGCGCCCGGACCATGTCCTCCATCGGCACCTCGACGCCCTTTGCGGGGCCGGACTCAAACTTGGTGGAGATGCGCCACAGCGGCATGTCGTCCGCGGCGGTGAAGCCCTCGCGGTGGTTGTAGACCCGCGCCATCGCCAAGGCGCGTTCGCCCGCCTTCAGCAGGTCGAAGAGCGACACGGGCCAGCCGGTGACGCCCTGAACGATGTCCTGCATCTGTTCCTTGCTGTAGGGCATGAACATGCACAGGCCGACGCAGTTGTACAGCACCTGCCAGTCGATGGTGTACTTGGCGAGGCGCACCTTCTCCGGCCCTAGGTAGTCGGCGGGCAGCGGGTCGAACTGGCCCAGCGGCGCCATGTCCTTGATGCCCGCCGGCGTTTCGTAGCCCGTGTCGTGGATGTTGTGGCAGTGGTCGGCGCCCGTGGGTGAAGTCGCATAGCCCAAGTTGAGCGCGAACTTGATGCGCGGCTCGTGCATGGGCAGCTCTTGACCCTTGACCTGCATGGCGTAGCGCTCCGTGTCGCGACCGATGGCGCGGGCGGCGCGCAAACTGCCATCGGCTAGCAACTTGCCGAAGCCGCGGCGATGTGCGATCTGCTCCAGCAGTTCGAGCATCACATCGGCGTTGCCGAAGCGCACCTCCAGCCCGCCTGTATCCTCAGGGCCGATCAGCCCGCGCTCGAAGCACTCCATCGCCCAGGCGATGGTCATGCCCGCCGAGATGGTGTCCAGCCCATAGGCGTTGCAAAGCTGGTTGGCATAAGCGATGGCCTCCAGGTCGCCGATGCCGCAGACGGAACCGAGCGAGCCGACCGTCTCATATTCAGGGCCGCCATAGGCGCGGTCTACCTTGTAGCGGTTGGAGACCTCGACCACGCGCTTGCAATAGATGGGACAGGCGTAGCAGTTGTCGCGGCCCACCAGGATGGTGTTGGTCATCGTTGCGCCGGTGATCGCCTTGGCGTGCTCGAACGACCCTTCCTGGAAGTTGCGCGTGGGCAGTCCGCCGGAGGCGTCGAGATATTCCAGCCCGCCGTCGGTGCCGTGGTCGTGCATGTCGCCGGACGTGGTCATGAAGTTCTCTGCCAGCCAGCGCGCCTGCTTGTTGACGCGTTTGGCGTCCGCCAGCGGCACGCGGCCTTTGCCGCGCACAGCCACGGCCTTGAGCTTCTTGGAGCCCATCACCGCGCCCATGCCCGTGCGTCCGGCGGCGCGGGTGACGTCGTTCATCACCGCAGCGAAGCGCACCAGGTTCTCGCCGGCTCGCCCCACCTGGGTAACGCAGATGCGCTTGTCGCCCAGTTCGTCTTTGATCGTCTCGTCGACGACGGCGGTCTCCTTGCCCCACAGGTGCGAGGCGTCGCGCAGTTCCGCCTTGTCGTCTTCGATCCACAGATAGACGGGCTTTTCGGATTGGCCTTTGATGACGATGCCGTCCCAGCCGGCGCGGCGCAGTTCCGCGCCCCAGACGCCGCCGACCTCGCCGGCGCCGAAGCCGCCCGTAAGCGGCGACTTGCCGCCGACGGCGTTGCGCCCGCCCCCGCCCAGCGGCACGCCGGTGAGGATGCCGGGCGCGAAGATCAGCAGATTGTCCGGCCCCAGCGGATCGACGCCTGGCGCCGTTTCTTTGAGCAGATAGTGCGCGATCATGTTCCAGCCGCCGAAGTAGGCGCGGAAGAACGGCTCGCCCGGCTCCTCGACCGAAATGTCGCCGCTGGTCAGGTCGACGCGCAGAATCTTATTGTGAAAACCGTTGGGCACAAGGACCTCCCTCTCTGTATGACGCAATAATCCGGGTTGGCTGCCGGCGGATGGGATGATGGCCGCGTGACATGGCGGCAGCGTGCGGAAAGAACCAATGCCCTGCACCTAGTGCGTCGCTTGCGACGCCGTGCAGGGGCAATATAGATATATAGCGCCAGTGTAGAGGCGCGACTGCGCCAAGTCAATGGACAAATGACCCCGGAAATTGGGGACGGTTGTCACATAAACAAATTCACCGCGTCGCGCAGCATGGCCGCGGCGGTGGGCAGCGGATTGCCTTCCAGGTCTTTGAAGTACATCGAGCCGTAGAGGTCGCTGTGGATCTCGATGCCCATCTCCCAGCCGGCGCAGCGCGCCAGGAACTCGTCGCCGTCCAACTCCGTGGGCGCGACGGAGAGGGCGTAGCCGTCACCGGCGCGCGTGGCAGAGGCGATAAGCTTAATCACATGGCCCTTGCGTTGCGCCGCCTGCAGGTCCGCCGCGGCTAGGCCGGTGATGCCCTGCACCGCCACGTCCGCCAACGTCGCCTCCACGCCCAAGAAGGTGTTGGCGATGATCACCAGCTTGTTGGCCGTATCCCACCCCTCCACGTCTAGAGAAGGATCGGTCTCGGCTAGCCCGCGGCGCTGCGCCTCGGCTAAGGCGTCGACATAGGGCTTGCCCGCGGCCATCTCACCCAGGATGAAGTTGGACGTGCTGTTGAAGATGCCGCGCAGCGCTTGGATGTCGGCGGCGATCAGGTCGCGCGTGCCGACGTTGACCACGGGCAGCGCGCCGCACACCGTAGCGCTGTAGGCCAGGCCCGCGCCGTTCTCGCGCGCCAGCCGCTTCAGTTCGGGAAAGGCCAGAACCAGCGGCCCCTTGTTGGCGAGCACGACGCTCACGCCGCGCATCAGGGCCATGCGCACCGCGCTCAGCCCCGGCTCGCCGCTCTTGAGGTTCACAGGCGACGCCTCCAACACCAGGTCGCACTCCAGGTCTGCGGCGAGGGCGTCGCCCGGCGTGACGCCGGGCCAGTAGCCGGCCAGCCGTCGCACCGGCACGCCGTTCTCCTTGGCGCGGCGCGTGGCGCCAGGCTCGTAGCCGCCCGGGTTGACGGCGACGCCGCTGCTGTCGGCTACGCAGACGATGCGAAAGGCCAGGCCGTACTGCTCGGCTAGGCGCCCTTGCTTGCTTTCCAGGATCGTGAGGAAACTGCGGCCCACGTTGCCCAGGCCGATCAAGGCGGTGCGGATTTCTTTGGTCATAGCAGTTCGGCTCCATGCGTTGTCATGCGTTTATTGAGGCGGAGGGGCTGGACGATGGTCACGAGTCACAAGTTACGAGTCAATAATGACAGATGACTCGTGACGGATGACTCATGACGTTACGAAGTCCTCCGGGCGCATGCCCAGCACGAATTCGCTTGTTATGATGGGCCGGCGCAAATAGGAAAGCCACCCCCTCTCCCGTTCTTCTAAATCAACCCCTTGCGACTGACTGGCGTGAAAGGCATAGTCCTCCATCATGCGCAGGCGCAGAAAGAGCGGCATGCGCTCCAGCCAGACCGGAGCGAGGGGATGCTCCGCGGCATAGCCGGCATAGAGCGAGCGCCACGCGCTGTGGGCGAAGGAATGGGCGTCAGCCGGTTCTGCAGCCAGGACGGCATACAGCAGCGCAACGGCGAGGTCGAAGGCATACCAGCAGTAACATGCCTCGTCAAAGTCGATGAAGGTTAGCGTCCCCTCGTGCAGCAGTATATTCCACGGTTCCGGGTCAGCGTGGATCAGGCCGTAGCCGTCTTCATCGACGGGCAGTGCGCGCAACGTCTCCAGCATCTTCTTGCATTCGCTGCGCACTAGCGTCTCCCCGGGAGGAACATAAGTCAGCAGGTCAAATACCTCCAACTCGTGCCAGTGGAGCCGGCGCACTTGGGGAGAGGCGAGACGGAAGTCGCGGCCCAGCCGGTGCATCTGTCCCAGCGCTTGGCCCATCTGGTGCAGAAGCGATGCGTTCAGCAGATCGCCTTCCGGATGCACGCCCGGCGCTTTGTGGAAGACGGCGACATGGAACGCTTCGCCGCCGTCTTCTACCGTTTCGACTAGGGCGCCGCGGGCTGACCGCACCGGCTGGGAGACTCGGCCTCCGTGCGCGGCCAGATAGGCCATCCATTCCATCTCGCCCAGAATCAGGCTGTGGTCGCGCAAGGCGCCTGGGCTTAGGCGCAGCATGTAGGATTGGTCTTGGCGCGCGAACTCGTAGATCACGTTGACGGAGTCGCGCACAAAGGCTAGACGCGCCGCGTCGATGCCGAACGCAGCGGCGGCTTGGCGCAAGGCGGCAGGGCTAGGCTGGGTCACAATGCAGCCTCCATAAGTGACCATCGCGGTTGGATAAGTTTGCTGTGTGGCGCGCTGCCGAAAGCCGTTTTCCTTTACTGATCTGCGAAAAGGTCCACCACGGCTCCGTCCGGATCGAGAACTTGAGCGTAACGCTGCCCCCAGAAGGCGTCCCAGGGCGGCCTGTGGCTCTTGTAGCCTGCCTCTGTAACCTTAATGTAGAGCGCGTCCACTTCCGCCGGGCTGTCGCACTTAAAAGCAAGGCCCATGCGGTGCCCGCTCGGTTCCGGCCACGCCGGGTCGATCCGGCGCATCAGGTCGAGCGTGTCCCAAGCGATGCGAAAGCCGCCTGCAGCGGTCACCTCTACGTGGGTATCCTCGTCGGCCTCCGGGGGGATATCGAGGCCGAGCAGGCGATAGAAACGCAAACTCGCAGCCATATCGTGTACGACCATGCCTACCAGATCCGGGTATGCCATTTCGTGCTCCCTCCAGTTAATCGACAGATAAGGGTGGTCCAAGCAACTCCATGCCATGCATGCGCCAAAGCTCAGGGTCTTGCGGCGGCATGGCATTGGCCTTCGTCACCTCGCGAAAAAATGCCTCCATCTTGCCCGCAGGGGTAAATGCGATCAGGATTCTGCCAAGCCCGCCACCGGCAAACGCCCAGACGTGAGGAACCCCGCGCGGAGCAAGCAGAGAATCGCCCGGCTTGAGCCGGGAGCGCTGCTGACCTACCTCGATGATGAACTCGCCTTCCACTGCGTAGAACCATTCTTCCTGCTCGTAGTGCAAGTGCCGGGCAGGGCCGCCCTTTTCGCGGAAGGAGTTCTCGAGGATCAGAAGGTTGCCGCCGCTGTCCTGAGCGGACAGCTTAAAGTCGATCCTGCTGATGCCGAGTCCACGATGTTCGCCAAAGCGATCCTCGCCCGCCGCGACCCACTGTGCGAACGGTAAACCAGACTGAGCCTGACCAGTGTCGCTCATCACTGCTCCTTGTGCTTAACTCGTGCAGGCTCGATGAACGGCGCCTGTGTCTGTGCCGCCTGCGTACTTCCCATGCCGAGACCACGCCTACAGCCTGCGCAAAGCGGTGTCCGCCGCGGCAAGGCTGGACCTTCCAAAACAGAACTGCTCCCGCCTAGATCACGCACGCAACGTAGCGATCAGGCGTTTGGGTTCCAACAGCAATGCCAGCGCGTCGTGGATGCCGCGGCAGACCACGTCGGCAGCCGCCAATGCCTCGCCCGCCGCGCCTTCGGCGTTGATCACGTCGATGCCGACCGCGGCCGCTGCCAACATGGCGGCGTCGTTGCGCCCGTTGCCGATCGCCACAGTTTGCGCCGGGCCAAGCTTCTGCACGTAGGCCAGCTTGGCCTGTCGTTGATCGCCGGCGGGAAGCGTGTGCAGCGTGCAGTTCACGCCTGCCAGCGCTTGCCGCACGCCGCCGAAAGTGTCCGCCGTGACCACATGCAGGCGCACGCTGCGGGTGAGGACGTTCAGCCGCTCCGCCACGCCGAGGATCGGCGCGCCGTCCTCCGCCAGCGTGCCGTTGTAGTCGCAGACCAGATGCGCGATGGCTAGATCGCCGTAGCCGGGGATGCGGAACTCGATCATGGTTCGCCTTTAGATTGTGGCGGTCTCAGCGATGCCGGCGCGCTCGCGTTCGGCGCCGAGATAGGCCGCCGACGGGTCGTGGCGCGCGTAGCGCCGCCGCGCGGCCTCGAAGCCGGCTGTGGCGTAGCAGTATTGGCAGCCGAACAGACACGTATTGTAGGCGCCGATGTCCCTGCTGAGCGCGCAGCTGCACTGCGGGCGCTGGCTGGGGTCCTTCTTGGCCGGCACGTCGATGCCGAATAGGCGGCGCAGCAGGTCGTCGTCGACGCACTTGCCGGGCCGGATGCCGTAGGGCCGCAGGTCAATCGTCTCGGCGCAGCTTGTAATTTCCATGCCGCGGCTGAGCGCCGTATCCGCCAGGAAGCGGATGAAGTCCCCGAACGCCGGGTCGCCCGCCCACGTCTGCTTATCGACGAGCGGCGGCTGGCCCGGCTGCACTAAGCGGCGGCGCGCTTTGGCGTAGAGGTCGACGAGGCTGATCACCGAGCGCTGCGTACTGCCGGACAGGGCATCGGCGAGCGTCGCGTACTGGCGGCGGTGGTAGGCGGCGTCAAGCTCTTCGCTCAGCAGGATCGGGTCATAGCGCCAGATGACGCGTTCAGGGCCGATGCGCTCGGCCAGCGTGCGAAAGGCCTCGACCGCCTGTCTCACGTCCGGTCTGTGCGTCTCCAGGCTGCGCGGGTAGTCCAGCAGCGTGAACTGGAAGTAGTAGCGATAGCCGCGGCGGTCGAGTTCGTCCAGGCGCGGCAGGAGCGGGCGCGGGAAGCGCGTCCAAAAGACGATGGCGTCCACGTCTTCCGGCGCCAACGAGATCGTGCTGACCTGATTGCGGTTAAACGGATTGGGCACGGTGCAATAACCGGCGCGTATGCGCTGCATGAACCATTCGGCATAGAAGGCGGGGATGTCGGTGCGCCGGCTGGCGCTGATGATCATAGCGGCTTCTCCCTGGATTGCGCCCGAACATATGTGCGCATTATGCCTGATTAGACGCGTTCCTGCAAATGGCCGAAAATGCGTCTGTCGTTCCGCGTCGCGCCGCGCGTGGGCGGCGGGATGCCGGGGCAATTTGGGGATTTTGCGCGCAACGGGGTATGATGCGCACACCGGTAAGTGTAATGTTGACACTAGCGAAGCGCAAGGAGCCGACCGTGAAGAGCCTGACCCCGTTTGGCTGGGAAACTGTATCCGAGTATCTGCCCGAGATCATCGGGCGGGCGCTGCAAGAGGACATCGGCGACGGCGACATCACGTCCGAAGCTACCATTCCCGCGGACCTGCGCTATGCGGGCGTCTTCCTGGTGAAGGCGACGGGCGTCATCGCTGGGCTGGAAGCGGTGCGGCAGACCTTCGCACAGGTGGATGAACGCATCCGCTTCACCGTGCATATAGCCGACGGCAGCCCCGTGCAGCCGGGCGACATCGTGGCTGAAGCCGAGGGGCCGGGCCGTTCGCTGCTCACGGCGGAGCGGGTGGCGCTCAACTTCCTGCAGCGCATGTCGGGCATCGCCAGCCTCACCCGCCGGTATGTCGACGCGGTAGCCGGCACGCGCGCCCGCATCCTGGACACGCGCAAGACCGTGCCCGGCCTGCGCCTGCCGGACAAGTGGGCGGTGACACTGGGCGGCGGCGTCAACCACCGTATCGGCCTGTATGACATGGCGCTGATCAAGGACAACCACATTGTAGCCGCTGGCGGCATCGGCGCGGCGGTGGCGCGCGTGCGCTCCGCCGACCATCGCGGCCGGCCCATCGAGGTGGAAGTGACGAGCCTGGAGCAGTTGCGCGAGGCGCTGGCGCTGGGCGTCGACCAGATCATGCTGGATAACATGAGCCTGGACGAGATGGCCGCGGCGGTGGCGCTGGTCGACGGCGCCGTGCCGTTGGAGGCGTCGGGCAATGTCTCGCTGGAGACGGTACGCGCCATCGCCGAGACTGGCGTGGACTACATTTCAGTCGGCAAGCTGACGCACTCCGTCGCCGCCCTGGACGTGAGCTTCGACCTGCGCGGGGCGTGATAGATAGACCTACCGGGACTTGCCAGATACGCGTCCGTATTGAGATAACCGGCCCGCTTTCCAAGCATGATTGGCGCGCAAATAGCGACCTTGCTGCGTTTGGTCCTTCAGCGGATAATGAGCGTATATCCATCATGAAGCTCGTTCACATGCAGTCTCGGAGCAGGGCAAGTGCACTATCTCTTTGAATGGGATCCGGCTAAGGCTATCACGAACCAACGTAGACACGGTATTCGCTTCGAGAGGGCAGCAACCATCTTTCAGGATCCGAGCCAGATCTCCATTGTTGACGAGGAACACAGCAGTGATGAAGACCGTTGGGTTACATTAGGTTTGGACGCAGGGGGGACTCCTCTTGTCGTGGTGCATACGTTCCGCGCGAATCCAAATGGCGATGTGACCATTCGATTGATCTCGGCGAGGAGAGCAACGCAGCGCGAAGCTCAGCAGTACGCAGAGTTTAGGTGAGAGATATCCATGAAAGCGGAATATGACTTCAGTAAGGGCGAGCGCGGGAGATTCTACAATCGGGATGCCGTGCTCAGCATCCCGGTATATCTTGATGCAGATGTGGAACAAGTCATGCGGCAACTAGCCGAACAGACGGGTCAGGATGTAGAAAAGCTAGTCAACGACTGGCTGCGGAATAGCATCTACTTGATCCAGTCAGTGCAGCCGACCATACAACCATGACCGGGGGGTGTCGATTCTACTTAGCCGCGCGTCAACCAATAGTGAGTGATTACCGCCTTCGCTAGAAAAGGAGGCCGACATGCCCTGGCGAGATCAGTTACGCGGCGATTCGCTTTCCTGGCTGCTGGAGCCGGACACGCCCGGCGTGCGCTATCTAGCCTTGCGCGACCTGCTGGACCGCCCGGCTTCTGACCCGGAACTGATCGCCGCCCAAAGGCTGGTGTACACCGAAGGACCTATCGCCGCAACCCTCGCCGCCATGGACGAGGCCGGCTTCTGGACCAAGCCCGGCCCCGGCTATAACCCGAAGTACCGCTCCACCGTGTGGGCCATCATCCTCCTAGCCCAACTCGGCGCCTCCGCCGCGCTGGATGAACGCATCGCCACAGCGTGCGCCTATCTGCTTGACCATGCGCTCACATCCGACGGGCAGTTTGCAGAAAACGGCGCGCCGTCCGGCACAATCGACTGCCTGCAGGGCAACCTCTGCTGGGCGCTGTTGGAACTGGGCTGCGACGACCCGCGCCTGGCCTCCGCTTACGAGTGGATGGCCCGCACGGTTACCGGCGAGGGCATCGCGCCCATGACAGACCGCCAGGCGAGCGTGCGCTATTACGCGGGCAAGTGCGGGCCGCTGTTTGCGTGCGGCTATAACAATAAATTGGCCTGCGCCTGGGGCGCGGTCAAGGTCTTGCTCGCCTTTAGCCAGTGGCCCGCAGAGCGCCGTACGCCCTTGATCGACGACGCCATCGAGCAGGGCGCGGCTTTTTTGCTCGGCACGGACCCGGCGTTGGCGGAGTATCCCACGAGGTCGAGCGACAAGCCGAGCCGCAACTGGTGGAAGTTCGGCTTCCCGGTCTTCTATGTCACGGACCTGCTGCAGAACGTCGAAGCGCTGGCCCGGCTAGGCTATGGCCGCGACCCGCGCCTGGCGAATGCGTTAGGCGTCATTGGCGACAAGCAAGACGGCCAGGGCCGCTGGCCGTTGGAATACGACTACGCCGGCAAGACCTGGGTGAACTTCGGGCCAAAGAAACAGCCCAACAAGTGGGTGACGCTGCGCGCCCTGCGCACGTTGAAAGCCGCCGCCTAGTCAGCTTCGCCCGTAGCGCTGCAGCAAGTTGTAGAGAACACCCACACCGAACTCGATGGAAGCGAGCGGCACGCGCTCATCCGCGCCGTGTACCGTGGCTCCCGAGTTGAAGTCCCCCGGCAGTTTGAGCGGCATCCACCCGTAGTTTTGGATGCCCAGACGGGCGAACATGCGCCCGTCGGTGAAGCCTGCGACCATAGCCGGGATGGGGATGCCCTCGGGATCGGCCTCTTTCACGAGCGTCTGCAAGAGCGGGAACAGGTTGAGGTCCGGCTCGGCTAGGCCCGGGTCGTGGCGCAGCACGTCCAGGGAGAGATCGTCACCCAGCAGCGCCCGCAGTTCGTTATCAAAATCGGCGGGCGTGAAGCCGGGCAGCAACCGGCCGTCGATCTCCAGGTCGACGCGGCTGGGGATGACGTTGGTCTTGTCGCCGCCGCGCACGACCGTGACGTTGGCCGTGTTGTGCAGCAACGCGTCGAGCATGCGCGCCTGGGGCACGCCGAGGGCGGCTAGCTCATCCAGGGCGGCGTCGGTGCGCTCTGGGTCGAGCAGCAGGCGCAGTAGTTCAGCTTGTGGAGCGGGCGCGGCTTCGGCCAGCGCGGCGATCATCCGCTCCGCCACCGGCGTTATGTGGACGGGCAGCCGGTTCGCGTCCAGCGTCGAGAGCAGACGGCCCAGCTTCGCCATCGCACCCCCGCGCAAGGGCGTGGAGCCGTGACCGCCCGGACCGTTCAGCGCGGCGCGCATCCAGCAGACCTGCTTCTCCGCCACGGCGATCAGGTAATAGCGTTGGCCGAAGATCGTCTGTGACGACCCGCCTCCCTCGCCGATGGCGTAGGCTGCGCCTTCGAACTGCTCCGGGTGCTGCTCTGTGAGGAAGCGCGCGCCGTAGTCGCTGCCCGCCTCCTCGTCGGCCATGATCGTGAGGATGATATCGCCCGCCGGGACCAGCCCTTCCGCCTTAGCGCGCAGCACCGCGGCCAGCATCATGGTCACGTCGCCCTTCATGTCCAGCGCGCCGCGGCCCCACAGCCAGCCGTCGATCACCTTGCCTTCGAAGGGCGGGTGCGTCCACTTCTGGTTGGCGGTGGTCACCACGTCCACATGGCCTTGCAGGACCAGGGCGGGCGCGTCGCCGCTGCCTTTGAGCCGCGCCACCAGGTTGGGCCGCTGTGGGTCTTTGGCAAGGAGCGTGGTCTGCAGACCGGCTTCGGTCAGCAGCCCGTCGATGTAGGCGATGCAGGCCGCCTCATTGCCGGGCGGGTTGGTCGTATCGAAGCGGATGAGGGTTTGCAGGATCTCGGCGGTGCGTTCGTAGATGGGGACGCTCATGCGTCAAGGCCTTTCCGGCATGGAGTGTGCGAGGTTATAGAAATAGCAATAATCCAGGGGGCGCTACCCTGGATGCTATCGACTTCAGTCCTCACGAGTTCTGCGCCAGCAACTGACTAATCTGGTCTAGTGCCGCAAAAATGTCCATGGGGCGCCCGGGCTGTGTAGTTCCGGTTTGCCCATCATGCACATGGTGCGGAAAGCTGGGAAGGTCGGGGTAGTGAGGCGTATTGTCCCAACGCCGGATCAAGTCGCCGTTTGCACTCTCCCAGTGATAGCTATAGACGATAACCTGCATGCTTCCATGCTGCGTTCGCTGTACGTACTCGGAGAACTCAAGTAGGCTGCCGTCCGATAAAATAGCGCGCACGCGGATGTGACCGTCAACTACAGTAGTGCGCTCACGACGGATCTGAAAACGGGCAACGATTGGATCCGTCAGCAGGCGTTCTTTGACTAGGTCAAGATACTCTGCCGGGCTCATTCCCCGTTGTCATCCGTGAGCAGTTGCAGACGGTGAAGCAGGTTCTCCCGCATGTGCACTAACGAGACCCATTCAACATAATCCATGCGGTCATCGGTTTGCCCCGCCTGATAGCGGCGAAAGAACTCGCTAGACGGCATTCCGTATTGCTGTTCAAAACCTGCTAGATCGGCTTCCAGCGCTTCAAGCTGAGCGCGAGCTTGTTCAGCTTCGTGAGCCAACAGCTTGTCCAGCGTGCGCTCCATTAATGGGCTGGTCTGGCCTTGCTCGTATAGGCGCGCTAAGGTCGAGAGGCGCTGCGATGTCGTGCTTGTGGTTGCATTCATGGCTTTTTCCATTTCCGCCGAACCAACTACTGCGGCGAGAAGACGTTGCCTAGTTCGCAGTGTACTTCGCACCACATGGGCTGTCAACCGTTTTTTCGCCCAATCACGTATTGAAGGAGAGGCCTTTCCGGCATGGAGTGTGCGGGGCTTTATAGGTATAGGACGAAGCTGGCGCCGTCGGGGCGTTCCTCCCAGCCGGCTTTGGCGTAGAAGCCGCGCTGGTACGATTCCCGCTGGCGGAAGTTGACCAGTTGCAGCCGGGAGCAGCCGCGGCGCTTCGCCTCCGCTTTGACTGCCTCCAGCAAGCGGCTGCCGACTCCCTGTCCGCGCGCTTCCTCGCGCACAAACAGCTCGGAAAGATAGCCCTCCGGCCCCGGCAAGAACAGATAGGGCAGCCAGTGCGCCGCGGCGTAGGCCAGCACGCGGCCATCCGCGCCTTCCGCAACCCAGATGGCGTGCGAATCGCCGGCCAACGCCAGGGCGAGCGCAGCCGTCACTTTTTCCACAGTCTTTTCCGGCGGTTCCTCGCTGATGCGCCCGAACCAGCCGATACTGCGCAAAAGCGAGGCCAAGCCGGCGGTATCATCCACTGTGGCGAGGCGAACGAGAATCTCGGTCATGGGTGACTCTATGCTGTTGAATGAGGGTTAGTCTTTATCCGGCGGCAGATCCGCTGCGGACTGCGCGGCTTTTTGCAGGCGCAGGGCTTCAGCCAATTCGGGGTGCGGCTGCCAGCGCCCGTTCTCATACACCTCTTTGTCCCAGGGGAAAATCACCAGCGCGTCGGTGACCAGCGCGGTGATGTCCGGCGCGGGGTCGGCCCAGGGATGGCTGACAAGCGTGGCGGTGATCACGCGGCGGGCGTTCTGCTCGCGCACGCGGTTGGCGACCATCGCCAGCGTCTCGCCGGTGTCTGCGATTTCGTCGACCACGGCTACGATCTTGCCCGCCACGCCTGGCGTCACGCCGAGATGCCACACGGGCCGCGTATATTGCACGCGGTCATTGACGCGGCGGCTGACGCGCACCGGGTAGAGTTCGCGGCGTAAGGCACAGGCCACGGCGGTGGCTGGGAATAGCCCGGCGCGGGCGATGCCCAGCACCATGTCCACGTTGTGCGCAGCCAGCGCTACGCTCAGCCGCGCCGCCAGCGCGGGAAAGCGCTCCCAGGTGATCTCCTCGACGCCTATCCGATTGGCATAATCGTAGCTGCGCATCGTTTGCCTCTGCCCTATTCGCTGTGCGCCGCTTGCCAGCGGGCCAAGCGCGTCGTGATAGGTTCCAGGGCCTGGTAGACCTCGGCGTTGAACGCCGCCATCTCGTCATAGATGGCGACGTTGGCGGGGATCGGTTCCACCGTGTCGACGACCTGGCTGCGGCAGGCGGCGATGTCCCAGCCGTACACGCCCGCGCCGACGCCGCCGGCCACGGCCGCGCCCCAGCTAGTCGCCTCGCCGGTGAGGGTCAGGATTTCCACCGGCCGTTTGAAGCAGTCCGCCAAGATCTGCCGCCAGAGCGGGCTGCGTCCGCCGCCGCCGATCAAGCGGACGGAACGGATGCCGTCCGTCTGGCTTTCCAGCGCCTCCAAGATAAAGCGCAAATTCATGGCGACGCCTTCGAGCACGGCGCGCGCCGCCTCGGCCTTGCCCATGGGCATGGTCAGCCCTACAAACACGCCGCGCGCCAGCGGGTTCCAATAGGGGCTGCGCTCGCCCATAACATAGGGCAGGCAGATCAGCCCGCCCGCGCCGGGCTTGGCCTGGGCCGCGGCGCTGTCCAGGTCGAGGTCGGCATCGTGCAGCAGGCGCCAGGCCCAGTCGCGCGCGCCGCCCGCGGCTTGCATTGTGCCCATCGGCGCGTAGCGTTCGGGGTGGATGTGGTGGAAGGTGACGGTGCGCTGCTGCGGGTCGGGGATCGGCTGAGCGCTGGCGATGCTGACCCAGGCGGACGAGCCGATGTTGCAGTAGCAGTCGCCCGGTTCGATGACGCCCGCGCCTACGCCTGCACAGGAGCCGTCGCCGCCGCCGATCACGACGGGCGTCCCCTCGGCTAGGCCGGTCGCCGCCGCGGCTGCTGCGGTCACCGTTCCGGCCACTCCAATCGAGGGCAGAAGCTTGGGCAGCCGCGCCGCGTCTAGGCCCAGGGCATCCAAAAAAGGCTGATGCCACTCGCGGTTGACCAGATCAAAGAGCAGCGTGCCGGAAGCGTCAGAATAGTCGGTGACGAACTCGCCCGTCAGGCGGTAGACGACGTAGTCCTTAGGCTGGAGGAAGCAGACGGCTTGGTCGTAAATGTCGGGCTGGTGGCGGCGCACCCACAGAATCTTGGGGGCGGTATAGGCGGGGCTGGCGCGGTGGCCGCAGCGCAGATATACTTCATCGCCGCCGCAGATCGCGGCCATCTCCTCGGCCTCGACCTGGGCGCGCTGGTCCGCCCAAATGATGCAGGAGCGCAGGGGCGTTCCGCCGGCGCCGATGGGCACGCAGCCCATCATCTGACCGCTGAACGAAACGGCGGCGACGGCGCGCGGGTCCGCGCCGGTCTCGGCCAGGAGCCGCTGCGAAGTGACACAGACCGCTTCCCACCAGTCGCCAGGGTCCTGTTCGGCCCAATTCGGCTGTGGGTAGGCGGCGGAATAACCGGCGAAGGCGCTGCCCAAGAGTGCGCCTTCGGCATCGAACAAACTGGCTTTGTTGCCGGTCGTGCCCAGGTCATGGGCGAAGATGAGCTGTTCGCGGGTCATAGGTGCAGTATAGCACCGCGGGCGAGCGCAAGCCAAGCCCGAAGGCGACAAGCGTCTTCGACTGTTGCACCGTTGATCGGCGCATGTCGCTGTGATACACTATAGGCAGCGTAGCTCCTGTTCCCCTTTTCGCACGCGGGCAACGCAATTGACAGGCGACCGTTGCGCCGGGTGCGTAA
This sequence comes from Chloroflexota bacterium, assembly GCA_030058085.1. Taxonomy (GTDB): domain Bacteria; phylum Chloroflexota; class Anaerolineae; order Caldilineales; family Caldilineaceae; genus JASGTU01. The sequence goes on along the minus strand of JASGTU010000072.1, from coordinate 231 downwards.
GCAAAGACATTGCAGCCGGCGGATTAACCGTCTGTCGTACCGGCTGATCCGCTCTTGATGACGACGTCCTATAATACGATGCACTGCACATAGCGGATGGTGGCGGGGGATCCAGCATGTAGGGGGACGCATGAATGTCCTCGAAATACGGCTGCTGGGGGCGCCGACGGTCCATTGGGGAGGCGCTCCGCTGTCGATCGTGCGCCGGCAGACGCGCATGTTGCTCTTCCG
>JASGTU010000071.1 GCA_030058085.1 Chloroflexota bacterium | reverse complement strand
ATGTTCTCGCGGCCCGTCAGCTCCGGGTGGAAGCCGGTGCCCACCTCCAGCAGCGAACCCACCCGCCCGTGGATCTCGGCCACGCCGCTGGTCGGCTCGGTGATGCGCGACAGGACCTTGAGCAGCGTGCTTTTGCCCGCTCCGTTGCGACCGATCACGCCCACCACCTCGCCGCGCTTCACCTCGAAGGAGACGTCCTTCAGCGCCCAGAACTCGGAAGAAGATTCCTGCCGCGAATTTGACGAACTAGAATTAGACGAATTGCCGTTTCTTCGTGAAATTCGTGCAATTCGTGGCAAAGCATGGGCCAACGCGTCGCGCAGCGTGTCCTGGCGGATCGTCTCGCCGATGCTGTACTTCTTGGATAGGTTCTCAACGCGAATGGCAATGTCGGACATTCAAACTGCCTGGTTTTCCTGGCCACGAATTGCACGAATTAGACGAATTGATTTTTCGTGAAATTGGTGAAATTCGTGGCTATGCCTTTTCCTGGTGGTCTTCGCGACTAACATCCAGAGTTTCTTTGCCACGAATTACACGAATGAGACGAATTGCTTCCTTTTCGTGGAATTGGTGAAATTCGTGGCTATGCTTTTCCCCGTGGTCTTCGCGACTAACATCCAGAGTTTCTTTGCCACGAATTGCACGAATTAGACGAATTACTTCTCTATTTGTGGCTGCTTTTCCTCAATCAACGGACGATACGCTTATAGCGTAGGGAGTCGGCGCCGAAGTTGAGCAGGATGGCGAGGCGCAGGCCCGTGGCTGCCAGATAATGATGCGCTTGGGCTTCGTGCGCCGGATGAAACTGAGGAACAGCCTTCAATTCCACCACAACCTGCTTGTCTACGACGAAATCCGCCATGTACTCCCCAATAAGCGCCCCTTTGTATTGGACCGCCAATGGCGCCTGTCTTTCGAAAGGAATGCCTCGCAGCGTAAATTCCTGCGCCAACGCAGCCTCGTATACCGCCTCCAAAAAGCCTGGGCCCAACACTCGATGCACTTCCATCGCCGCGCCAACGATGGCGTACGACAACTCCTTGAACAATATCTCGGCCACCAGCCCCTCGAAGAGTCTCTTGCCACGAATTGCTTCTTGTTCGTGAAATTCGTGTAATTCGTGGCTATGCTTTTTCCTGTGCTGTTCGCAACTAACTGCCTTGGTTTCCTTGCCACGAATTTCACGAATGAGACGAATTACTTCCTTTTCGTGAAATTGGTGAAATTCGTGGCTATGCTTTTCTCCGGTGGTATTCGTGGCTAACTGCCTGGGTTTCCTTGCCACGAATTTCACGAATGAGACGAATTGCTCCTTTTTCGTGAAATTCGTGTAATTCGTGGCTACTTGCTATTCATCAGATCACATCGGCGAAGGTGCGCTCGGTGCGGCGGAAGAAGATCAGCCCGCTGACCAGCACGCCCAGCGCGATCGCGATCGACGCATAGAACAGCCCGCCCGGCGGCGCCGCGTCCTCCAGGTGCGCGCCCAGCAGCGCCCAGCGGAAGCCCTCGACCACGCCCGTCATCGGGTTCAGCGCCAGCAGCCAGCGCAAGCGCTCCGGAATCAGCGTCACCGGGTAGATCACCGGCGTCAGATACATCCAGATCTGCACCAGAAACGGCACGAGATAGCCCACGTCGCGGAAGCGCACGTTGAGCGCCGAGAGCCACAGCCCAAAGCCCAGCGACGTCGCCATCGCCAGCAGGATGAAGGCGGGCAGCAGCAGCACGGCCGGCGTCGGCGCCACGCGGTAGAAGAGCATCAGCGCCGCCAGCACCGAGAACGCCACGGCGAAGTCCACCAGCCCGGACACCACGCCGCTGATCGGGATCACCAGGCGCGGGAAGTAGACCTTACGGATCAGGTTGGCGCTGCTCACCACGCTGGCGGACGAGCGCGTCAGCGAGCCGGAGAAGTAGTTCCACGGCAGCAGCGCGCTGTACAGAAAGATGGGGTAGGGCACGCCGCCCGACGGCACGTCGAGCAGCCCGCCGAACAGCGCGCTGAACACAATCATGCTCACCACGGGCTGCAGGATGATCCACAGCACGCCCAGCACGGTCTGCTTATAGCGCACCTTCACATCGCGCCACACCAGGAAGTAGAGCAGCTCGCGGTACTCCCACAGCGCGGCCAGTTGCAGCGACGCCCAGCCGCGGCTGGGGCGGATCACGACGGTCGGGGCGCTCGGTTGGGCGGATGCGGCTTTCGGCAAAACGGCGGTATCGGCGGAGTTAGGCATGCGTTGGCGCTGCCGGCAACAGGCCGGCGCAATGGCAGGGTCACGGACAAACCGGGCTGGCTCTCAGCCCACCGTGAGTATAAGCGGAGAGGCGTACGGGGCAGTTGGCGTACCGTGCGCATAGCGCGAGGAAAGCGTAAGGCGGGGGCGGTTCCGGCCTAGGGGCAGCGCGCCACGCCCTGCGCCCACAGGCAGCCGCCGCATACCGGGAACTGGTTGCCGAGGCAGTCTTCGCCGTTGGCGACCGACAGGTCGCAGCCGCCGCAGAACGTGCAGGGCGGGAAGGCGAAGCTCTGCACCCGCTCGCGGTAGGCCAGGTACTCCGGGTCGAGCCACAGGTCGCGCAGGGAAGCGTGGCGCACGTTGCCGACGACGTGCCGGATCGACTTGCGCTCCTTGCCGTTCAGGTAGCCGATGTGCGTGTGCATCAGCGGCCAGCACGGGCTGACGTCGCCGTTCCAGCTTATGCTCATCGAGCCGCTCTCGATGTAGTCGCAGACGTCGTTGGCGCCGCCCCAATTGTTGCCGGCATAGCTGACGTTGTAGCCGCTGTTGAACGCCTGGAAGAGCGCGTCGCGCGTGGTCTCGTCAAAATCCATCTTGGGCAGGCTGAGGTGGGGCACGCGCGATGCGGGGATATAGGCGACCGAGCGCAGCGTCTTGGCGTACAACACCTCATCCTGCATGTCCGGCGTCACGGGCATGAGGTTGCTCACCGAAAAGTGGCCGGCGCCGAGGCTGCGCGCCAGCTTCATCACTTTCGGCAGGTCGTTGATGTTGCGCTTCATCGCCACGAAGGCGATGCCGATCTCCGGCTTGGGCAGGTAGAAGCCTCTGCGCAGCGAGCGCAGCCGTCGCAGGTTGGCGAGCACCTTGGGCAGTTCCGCGCCCAGCCGCACGTCGGCGTAGCTCTCGGGCGTCGCGCCGTCGATGGAGACCCACAGCAGGTCGAGGCCGGCGTCGACCAACTGCCGGCTGCGCTTCTCCGTGAGCATCGTGCCGTTGGTGATCATCTCCACGCGCGCGCCCAGCGCCTTGACCTGCGCGATCCATTCGGTCGTGCGCTGGTGGTAGAGCGGCTCGCCGATCCCGCCGAAATAGACATCGGGCATCGTGTCCAACTCCGCCAGGCCGTCCAGGATCGCCTGGAAGGTGGCGTCGGACATGCGGCCGAGGGCGCCGTCCCAGGCGTTGCGGAAGCAGGTCACGCAGTCGAGGTTACAGGCGTTGGTCGGCTCGATGTAGAGCTTTGCCAGGTGGGTGCACGGGCGATGAACGCGCAACCCGTTGCCGTTCTCGTCCAGGCGCGCCCGCGAGCCGGGGGTCAAGCCGAACTTGGCCGCGACCTCCGGCGGCAGCACCAGTCGTCCTTCGTCGTCCACATAGGCCCACTCCGCTTGCCTGAAATCGGCGTTGGGCGTCGGTTCGAGCCGGATGGCATCGATGGCTGTCATGGCGATCCGTCCTTTCACTGCGACCGCGGGCGATACGCACCGCCCGGCGCAACACACGCTCCATCAATTGTCGTTCGGGTTGAACCGATTATCCCCCATGATCCGTCATCTGTCTATGACGCGCGCTCGCGGGGGCGTCAGGGGGTTGTGGCCAACTCGTCGCGCTTACTCGCAGGCGCCGGGACCGCCGCCATCCTTGGCGGCATAGGCGTAGGCGAGATTGCCGGCAAAGATGCCGGCGATCCCAGGGGGCTGCCCCTTACACATTATTTATCCAAGAATCGGGGGCAGACCCGCTCATGGGGGATGAAGGCGACATGCGCCGGTGCGGGCTGTTGCCGCAGTGCAAGAGGCTGGCGAAGCGAAGGCGCACGACGTTCATATCGGGTAGCGGCAACGCGTCGCGCCGGATGTGGGCGGCGATCTGGGCAGCAGCCGCGAATTGCATGAACTGGACCGGATGGCTTTGCCTTCGTGTAATTCGTGCAATCCGCGGCTATGTGGTCGCGTTTCCCTACCGCCGGAACTGGGGCAGGTGCTCGATCTGCGCCTCGACCATCTCCTTAGCCAGCGCCAGGGCTTCGGCGGGGCGGGTCACGCCGCCTTCGACGTGCATGGCGCGCGCCATCGTCTCGACGTCGCCGGTGAGCGCGGCCTCGACGGTCAACTCGGTCACCACGGCGCGATGCGCCATCTGCACAGCCAGCGCAGGCGGGACGCGCCCCACGTCTAGCGTGCGCACGCCGCCCTCGTCGATCAGCGCCATGCCTTCGAGGATGGCGTCCGCCGGCACGCCGGGCACGCGCCCGCCGTTGGGCAGGTTGACCGAGAAGACGCCTCGCCTCTTGCCCGCCAGGCATTCCAGGATCATCACCAACTGCTCGTGCTCGCCCGGCGCGTGCTGGAAGACCTTCTCGTCGAGCGGCTGCTCGCCGCCGGCGATTGCGGCCATCTTGGCGAAGGTCTCGTCGCCGGCGCGGATCGTCCCTTCCAGGCTGTAGGCGTTCACGCCCAGCGTGCGCCCGTAGTAGGCCTCGGGGCGGCAGAGGCCGGGGTAAAACTCGGTGACATGCCGGTCCATCACCGCGGGGAATGCGCCGTGCGTGCGGTATAGCTCCCAGCTAAAGGGGGCCGCGCCTGAGAAGGGCGATTCCGGGTCGGGCAGTTCGGGCGGATTCTCGGCGATGGCCTGTTCGAGCGCGGGCCAAAGCGATTGGCCGCGATGGCGGACGCCGGTGATCCACGTGCAGTGGTTGACGCCGATGGCCGTGAGCGACAGATCGCCCGCGGGGACGCCCGCCAGTTTCGCCAGGTAGCCCTGCACGTGGTTAACGCCGTGACACAGCCCCAGCACGTTGACCGAGCTGACCTTGCGCATGGCGTAGGCAATGGCCGTCATGGGGTTGGCGTAGTTGATCACCAGCGCGTTGGGGCAGAGTTCCTCCGCATCCAGGGCGATGCCCACGGCGACGGGGATCTGGCGCATGGCGCGGCTGATGCCGCCCGGCATCACCGAGTCGCCTACGGGCTGGAAGATGCCGCGCTGCCGGGGGATAAAGACATCCTGTTCCCAGGCGCGGCGTCCGCCCACGCCGAAGGTAGAGACGACGACATCGGCCTGCGGCAACGCCTGGCGGCGGTCGGTCGTAGCCGTCAGCGTGATCGGCGCCTGCTTGAGCGCGATCATGCGGCGCACCACGCTCTCGGCGACGGCTAGGTTGTCGGGGGAGACGTCCACTAAGTGGATGTCCCACTCGCCGCCGATCAGGATCATGTCGGCGACCAGGCCCTGCGTAAAGACGGCGCTGCCCGCGCCGATGATCACGATTTTGCGCTTCATAGGTTCAGCCTTCTTCTAGAGTGACAAACGATCTGAAATCAAAGGGCGGCACGGTCCCGTCTCTACGTGATCTTCCCACGAAATCGGATCAGATCCACCCGCTCCTGATTGAACACCGCACGATGGGCCTGCAGCAGACTCAGCAGTTTGACCCGGCAACAATGGCTTTGCGCCCGCATTTGTGCTATCTTCCATCAGGGATGTTCCTTTCAGTAGCGGTTGCTCCTAACTCCATTCTACTGATCGGGCATCCCTTTTCAACCCCTTACGCAAAAGAGCCAAACTTAAGGGGCGGCAGGGATGCCGCCACAGGCTGGGCGCCTTGCGGATGCGTTTTTTGTGATCCTGTAGTGATCCTGTAGCGGCGATACGCCTCCACGATCGATCGCGCCGGCTGCACGGCAGATTGGCGCACGGTTCATATTCGATCTTGCGCCTGCAGGCCGTGTAGCGCTTGTCGGATGCTCAGAATGACACGCCTCGTCTCGCGTCTACCAGTCTCGCGTCTACCCGTCTCGCGTCTATTTGAGGCCGCTGAGGGTAAAGCCCTGCACGATCCAGCGCTGGAAGATGGCGTAGACGATGAGGATGGGCACGACGATCAGCACGCTGGCGGCCATCGTCAGGTCGTAGCGCGTGCCGTGCATCGAGTTGAACCAGGTGAGGACGATGGGCAGGGTGCGCTTCTGGTGCGAGGTGATGACGACGAGCGGCCACAGGTAGCTGTTCCAGTTGCCCATGAAGGTGAGGATGCCCAGCGTGGCGAGCGCGGGGCCGACCTGCGGCACGATCACGCGCCAGTAGATGCCCCACTCGCTGGAGCCGTCGATCCGCGCCGCGTCGAGCAGCTCGTTGGGCAGCCCCTGGATGAACTGCTTCATCATAAAGATGCCGAAGGCGCTGGTCGCGCCGGGGACGATCAGCCCCCACAGCGAATCGATCAGCCCCAGCCGCACCAGGATCAGATAGCTGGGGATCATCAGCACTTGGAACGGGATCATGAGCGTCGCCAGGATGAAGCTGAAGGCGACGTTCTTGCCGAAGAATTCGTACTTGGCAAAGATGAAGCCGGCCAGCGAACTGGTGAAGAGGGTCAGCGTCACCACGCTGACGCTGACGAACAGGCTGTTCAAATAGAAGCGCGCCAACGGCAGCTTGGGGTCGGTGAGGATCGTCCGGTAGTTCTGCAGCGTGGGGTTCTCCGGCCAGAAACTAGGCGGGATGCGGATGATCTCGCCCGAAGTCTTGAACGACCCCAGGATCATCCACACAAAGGGCAGGAGCGTCACCAGGCAGCCCAGGGTGAGCAACGCGTAGAGGGCGACGCGCCGCAGACGTTTCATGACGTACAGCCGGCTGCGCCGGTTCGCCATAGCAGCCGGGCGACCTGTGGAGACGCTTGTTGTAGCCATATCAATACTCCCACTGAGTGCGCAGCAGCCGCGTCTGGATAAACGTGACGATGAAGATCATGCCGAAGAGGACCAACGACGCCGCGCCGGCCCAGCCCATGTTCTGATAGCGGAAGGCGCTGAGGTAGATGTCCAGCACCATGACGCGCGTCTGGTCTTGCGGGCCGCCGCTGGTCATGATCTGGATGATGTCGAAGACTTGGAACGACGAGATCATGGTCAGCACGCACACAAACAGCAGCGTAGGGCGCAAGAGCGGCAGCGTGATGTGCCAGAAGGTGTGCCATACGTTGGCCCCATCTACCTGGGCGGCTTCGTGGAAATCTCTGGGGATGGACTGGATGGCGGCAATGAAGATGACCAGGTTGTAGCCCATGTCCCACCACAGGTAGGTGATGATGATGGCCCACAGCGCCAACGGCACGCCGAGGAAGATCGCGCGCGGGTCGGTCAGCCAGATTTGGCCGGAGCCGCCCACGGCGCGGATGATCATGTTGATCAGGCCTTGCTGCGGGTTGTAGAGATAGCCCCAGATCAGGGCGACGCCCACCGAAGCGGTGACGGTCGGCAGAAAGTAGACAAAGCGGTAGACCGTCTTGAGCCGCGCGTCGATGGCCTCGATTGCCAGCGCCAGCGGGATGGTGATCGCCAGGTTGAGGGGCAGCACGGCAAACGAGAAGATCAGCGTGTTGCCTACGCTCTGGCGAAACTTCTGCGCTTCCAGCGTGTCGCCGAACATATTGCGGAAGTGGGTCAGCCCGACAAAGGGGTTGCCGCCGCCGAAGCCGAAGAGCGACCCGCCGACGCGCGTGGGGCTGTAGTCGAAAAAGGCCAGCAGCAAAGCCCAAGTCATGGGCACAAGCGTCCAAAACAGCATGTAGAGCATGAGGGGGGTGAGGGCGCTGACGACGAAGATGCTGCGGCCGCGTTGGTGGCTGGAAAAGGCGCGCCGCCGGCGGCTTTGCCCTGAACTGGTTGCACTGACCATGTGCCGCTCCATCTTGATGAATTTCCGGATTCAATTCTACTGCGGGGAAATTACCCTGGGTGCAGGGGAGCGACGTTGCTCCCCTGCACCCAGCTTGCTAGGTAGTGTTGACATTTCCTCTGGTATGGACTCTCGCTTCTACCTCCAGAAATG
>JASGTU010000070.1 GCA_030058085.1 Chloroflexota bacterium | reverse complement strand
GGGTGGCCGCGCACGTACATCATGGCGTTGATGGAGGTGCTGCCGCCCAGCACGCGGCCCTGATTGATGACAATGCTGCGCCCGGCAGCGCCGGCCTGCTCGGTCGTAGGGAACTGCCAGTCGAGGTTCGATCCCCAGAGCGTGACAAAGGAGCCGGCCTCGTGGAGTGCTTTGACGTCGTCTGTTGGCCCTGCTTCCAAGAGCAGGACGGTAGCGTCTGAACCGGTCGCCAGGCGATGCGCAACAACGCTGCCGGACGCTCCCGCCCCGATCACGATATAGTCATATGCTGCGGCTGTCATTCTATCCGATCCCCTCTGCTCGCTTCGCTCGTCGTTGCACCTCTTTCGCCGTGCTGCAACCTTAGGCCGGGACGACGCCGATCTGTTGCATTAGTCCCATCGTGTCCTCAGATACCCAGTCCTCGACGATCTTGCCGTCCTTGACCTTGACGATGCTGATGCCGCTGACGTTGACCTGCTTGCCGCTGGGCGGAATGCCGAACAGGTCGCCACTGTGGACGCCCTGCATGCGCCAGCGGATGGCGGCTTTGTCGCCGGAGCCGAAGGCGTCTTCGACGGTCATGCTCATGGAGGGAAAGCCGGCGCGAAACGCGCTCAACATGCCCTTGACGGCTTCGTAACCCTCTACCGGGACAGGGCTGCTGGGGTGATGCATGACGACGTTGGGGGCGACGATCTTCTCGGCGACGGCCCAGTCGCCGGTCCCCAGGACTTGCTCGAAAAAGCTGCGACCGATAGCGATTGGATCTTGCGACATCGTTTCTCTCCTTGTGTGTTGGCTCGTCTCGATTACCCGTTTATGCTGCATGTCTCTGTCATGCTGAGTGTTTGCGAAGCATCTGGCAAAGAGACATCCATACCTCTCGGACAACTAGATTCTTCAGCTCGCTAACGCTCGCTTCAGAATGACAGGCAGTGGTCGAAAAAACTCTCAGCCGGACAGATCGGCGCGTTCTGCGGCGCGCAGCACGGCACGTTCGCATAGAACCGCAGCCAGGTGCGCTCTGTACTCCGCCGAGGCGTGCAGGTCGGACCTGTAGTCGTAGTCGGTTTCCGCCAGTTTGGCGGCCTTAGCGATCTTGGACGCCGTCAGGGATTTCTGGGCGAGCTGACTCTCCACCGAGGCAAGACGGCCCGGCGAAGGCAGCGCGCCGCTGACTGCCACATAGCACTCGCCGCCCTTTGCTTCCGGCCCGACGCGTGCGGCTACACCGCAGATTGCATAGCCGTTGGCCGGGTTCTTGAACTTCTCATAGGCGCTGCCCGCGCCGGGCGCGGCCGGGAAGTCGATATGCGTGATGATCTCGCCAGCAGCCAGGTCGGTGCGCTGTGGGCCGAGAAAGAACGAGTCGACGGGAATGGCGCGTTCGCCGCCCGACCCGACGACGTGGATCACGGCGCGTAGGACCAGCGCTGCGGCCTGGAGGTCGCCTGCCGGGTGGTTATAGGCCAGGTTGCCCGCCAGTGTGCTGCGGGCCCGCACCTGCGCGTCGCCATTCGCTGCGGCGGCTTCGGCCAATGCGCTGTAGCGCTCGTTCACCAGCCGGTTTTCGGCCAATTCGCGACAGGTCGTCATGGCCCCAACGCGGATGCCGCTGTCAACCGTGTGTATGCCGTGGAGATCCTTGATGCGGCGTAGGTCGACGAGGAGGGGGGCGGAAACCGTGCGCGTGCGCAAGTCGAGGAGCAGGCTGTGGCCTCCTGCGAGCGGCAAGGCGCCCGGCGTTCTGCTGAACAACGCGATGGCCTCGTGCAACTGCTGTGGCGCTGCGTACTCAAAATTCGCTGAGTTCATGGCTTACTCCTGCTGAGCCTCATACTCTCCGCCCGCGCGCAACGCCTGCCACACCTTCTCCGGGGTGAAGGGCATGTCCAGATGCTCGACGCCCAAGCCGGCCAACGCATGGCAGACCGCGTTGCCGATCGCGGCCGGAGCGCCGACCGTGCCGACCTCGCCCGCGCCCTTTGCGCCCAGCTTGGTGTGCGGCGTCGGGTTGACTAGATAGGCCAATTCGATGTTGGGCACGAGGGGCGCACGCGGGATCGCATAGTCCGCGAAGCTCGTCGTCAGCGGGCGGCCTTCGTCGTCGTAGCGAGACTCTTCAAGCAGCGCTTCGCCGATGCCGAAGGCGACCGCGCCCTGAAGTTGGCCTTCGAGCACCATCGAATTGCCGATGACGCCGACGTCGGTCACCAGCACATAACGCAGGACGTCTACCTCGCCCGTATCCGGGTCTACTTCGACCTCAGCCACGTTGCAGCCGTAGGGGAAGTTGAAGCCGGGCGGATCCAAGAAAACGGTCGCCTCTAGACTCGGCTCCATTTGCGACGGGGTGTCCCAGGAGTAGTAGAGCGCCAGGGCGATCTCCTGTAGGGTGAGCGCTTTGTCGGGGTCATCGCGCACGAAAGCTCCGCCCTGCGCGTAGGCGATCTCTTTTTCCTTCACCTGGAATTTGTGTGCGGCATACTGAATGCATTTGTCGCGCACCCTCTGCGCAGCTAGTTGGACGGCTGCGCCGCCGACACTGAAGGAGCGGCTGCCGTAGCTGCCCTGGCCGAACGGGACCTGTTTGGTGTCCGAATGCATGACGCGGATCATGTTCATGTCCGCGCCCAATTCCTCTGCAACGACCTGGGCAAAGGTGGTTTCGTGTGACTGCCCGTGCGGCGTCGAGCCGAT
>JASGTU010000069.1 GCA_030058085.1 Chloroflexota bacterium | reverse complement strand
CGCAGTGACAGATCGTTGACGCCGACTGCGAACCAGCTGTCCGGCTTCTGGTAGAAGTCGAGTCCACGGCCAATCTTGATCACCCAGCCATTGTCAATGCGTATCTCGCGGTCGTGGAGGTTCTGGTTCAGTTCGACCTCCAGGACAACATCCAGCTCAAGCAAGCTCTGCCGGAGGTCGCCCAGCCTCTCTTGGACCTCGGCCAGCTGCGTGTCGTCATCGTATCCGGTGACAAGACGAATCAGCTTCACAGCAGAATGCTTGACGACAGCCTCGCAGAAGCGGACGAAATTCTGGATCTGGTGCGGCAGGCGGATGTACGGGTCTTCGATCACGACGGCTGTGGCGCCACCCAGATAGGGGGCAAGGATGGACTCATAGCTGTGGCCGGTTTCCCCGTAGAAGATGGTGAAATGCCGTTCCTGCGCTGCGACTGTAGGCTGTGCATCTGACTCGTCCGCTGGGACCGAAATAGCCAAATCCTCGGCTTGAGGGAGAACCGGCTGGCCAACCGGCGGTGTAACGACGAAGGGCGCTCCTGGCGAGACAGGACTGCCGTCCAGCGACCGCCGCACAGGCTTCTGTGTAGCCTGGACCCCCTGCGATTCTGGGCAATAGACGACAACCTCCCTGCCGTCGACGGCAACGTAGGAGAGATCGATGTGGGCAAACTCGTCGTCAGGCTTACGCTTGTTCATCTGCTCCTTGACGCGGCGGCGGCACTCCACGGCGTAGGCAACGTATTCGTCGAATTCCTCGTCGTTGGGGGGACCGTCCGGGTGGAGGATCTTGAGAAACGCGGCCACCGTCTTCTTGATGCTTGATTCGTCGCGCCCTTCAATGGAACGTCCCAAGCGGATGCGCTGGTTCACTTCCTCGTAGCGGTTGGTGTGCGCAAATTGATGGTGAAACGCCTCGGCCAGGTAATCGGTGATGAAGCCATAGCTCAGCGTCAGGTACTCGGAGCTCGTTTTCATCATCTCCCAGCCGGGCAAATAGCAGGCGAAGCGATCCATGATGGCGAGGTCGAATTCCTTGGGCAGCGATACAAATAGGTCGTGCTCAGTGGAGCAGACGAGTTGCTCGATGGACTGGTCGATGTTGCCCACAAAGGCCATGCTAGCGTCGGCGATGACTTCTACCCCGCGAGAGAAACGACCATTGGCCATGAAATCCTTCATGATCTGCATGGTGTCCGGGTCCCGGATCTTGATGCCTGCCACCTCATCGAAGGCGACCGTGTCCCAGAAGCCTACCAGACCGATGCGGCGCCGGGCATTGTTGTAGAAGAGCGTGGCCTTGGATGCCTGACCGCCGCTGACCAGCGTGGCATACGGGGAGAACTCGCTGTAGAAGTAGGACTTCCCTGTTCCGCGCGGGCCTAGCTCGATGAAGTTGAAGTTCGGTTCGACCAATGGCGCGAGCCGTGCCAGGAGGTGGAACTTCAGCCGGCGGCTGAGCTTGGCCGGCTCCAGCCCTACCGAGCGCATGACGACATCCATCCACTCGTCGCGGGTGAATTGGCTGCGCCCGGTTGCGTAGCCGTCGAAGTCAAACCGGCTGAGTTGGATAGGGCGCAGGTCTTCAACATAGAAGGCATAGTCGTCGGCATCGACCTCGTTGTAGGCGATGGTGATTTCCGCCCAGATGCCGCCCTCCAGCAGACGTTCGTTGTCGCGGTAGTAGCGTTCGGCGATGGCGATGCGCTGGGAGTTAAAGTTCTCCAGGGCCGCCCAATGCCGCCGCTCCTTCTCCACATAGCGCACATGGATCTTGTCGATGAAGCGGTGTTTGCCCTTGGTGGCAACCTTCGATTGCGCGGCGTTGGCTTCGTCCGGCCGTACGTAGTGATCCTGCAGCGTGGCTAGGACAGCCTCTAGCCCGGCCTGAACCTCGGCCGGCTCGTCACTGGCGCAATAACGGGCAAGCAGGAACTCCAGCACAAAGGTGGGGATGTTCGTGCCCTTCTTGATCCGGTGCAGGAGCTCCTTGCGCACCACCTTGCCGTCAAAATGCTCATTCAACTTGGTATCGAGCGCGTCCATCATCTGCCGTCCATTGGTCTAGGACACGTAGTCCGTCTCCATGTCCAGTTTGTCGAGTATCTTCAGGGTGGCCGGGTCCAAGGCCCTGATCGTGAACTTGCCATGAAATTCATCGTCCATCTTGACCGCAACCTGAGCCATTTCGCCGTAACGGACCGACAGGGTGCGCGTGGCAGGGTTGACAGGCACGCCCAAGCTGGCCTCTCCCACCACGGCGCCCGCCTTGTCCTGCGCCTCCAACAAGATCTCGACCGCGGCCTCGATAGAGAAGAGATCGGCGGCACCGACTTCGACCTCAAAGACCGGGCGTCGCGAGGTGATGCGATGTCCGCCCCGCTTGTAGCGCAGCTTGACCGCAGGCGCCCTAGCCTGCTGCGGTTCTACCGCCTGCAAACGGACACTGATCACCGGCACAAGCGCCTCCTGCAGCGACACACCGCCGTGTAGGTAGGCCGTTCCGGCCTGGTAGGCGACCATGGCGCGCGGACCCGCCGCCTGGCGGAAATCGCCGCGAATGCCCAACGCCTCGGCTGGGAGAACCCAACTGGCGGAATCAGCCGTACCCTCCCCCAGAAGAAGACGTTCGTGGAAGTTGGTCCAGTTTCCGGGCGGTTTGGCGCAGGCGTCGCCGGGGCCAACGCTTGTGTTGAGGTAGAACCCGTGATCGGTGAGGATGACGGCGTCCTGGAAGCCCAGGCTGCGCAGCTTTAGGACAGCCCCTTGCACCTGCCGGAACGTCCGTACAATCAGGTTTAACGCCGTGTCCGGGTTCTTCTCGAAGTCATTATCCATCTCGTTGCTGCGAATGACTAGTAGTTCGACGGTGTCGGGCAATTCGGCCTTATTCTGCACGAAATCGAGCAGGCCGACCTCGTGAAAGCGTTGGCCGTAGCGTTGGCGCAGCACGTTCATGCGCTGCGTGACGTTCGCCACGGTCTGATCACCCAGCACAGGCGTCACGCCGGCATCCTGGCGTGCCAGTGTCAGATTCTGCCCAGCACCCGGCAGCAGCGCGGCCATGCCGACTGCCGTAACGCTGGGCAGCGCGGCAAAGGCCGGCTGCAGGTCGACCGGGCTGTCGCCGGCTAGCTGCTTGTGGAGCTCCACGCCCAACTCATAGCGCAGGGCGTCGATCAGCAGGAGGGCAACCCGTCGCCCGCTGTGCTGCAGCAGGGGAGCAATGACCTTGTCGAACGCGTCGGCGTTGGCCAGGCGACCCGCCGGCGGCCAGCCCTCTTTCTCCAGATGCCGGAGGAAGATTTCCTGCACGCCGTCCATCAGCTTGCGATAGGCGCGACGGGCTCGCTCGACGATTTCGCCGATCTGGCCGCCGTCGTCCAGATAGATCTGGTCGCTGGCGGCTCCCTCAAACTCGCGCTGCAGTCGGTCGACCTGGCGCAGAGTAGACAGGTAGAAGTCGATCAGGCTGTCCTGGCTGCGGGCATCCTCGCGCAGTGAGCGACCGGCGTCATCGCACGCCTGGATCAGGTTGCCGGCAGCCTCCAGCAGCAGCCACCGGCTCTGGTTCTCGCCGCGACCTACCCAGACAGAGCGCGCATGCCGGGCCAGGGTCGTGCGCAGCGCATCCGGATTGTCCCGGCGCAGAGCGTCGACCGCCTGCGAGAAGAAGGTGCGTTCCTCGAAAGGGAAGGTGTCGCGGATGCCGAGGTCCTCGATGGAACTGCACACCGCGGGCAGTCCCAACTCCTGCCCGATGACCTCGGCGCGCTCGACGTAGCGGGCCTGTGTGCGCTGATCGTTGCGCAGCCGCTCGCACAGATCTTCCACCAGAGGGCGGGCCTCGTCTACTGCGCGCGGCACGTTCTCCAGAGCGCCGGGAAGAGCCTCCGGCAGGTCAAAGACGAACTCGCTGAAGAGGATAAAGCGCCACAGCTCATCTGCGATAGGACCCCAGGTCTTGGCGCGGGTCATCAACTTGAGGTCGAGTGCGCTGCGCAGCAGGTCCTTGGCCTCAGAGACCCAGCCTTCCTGCACTTTCAGGGCCTGAAGTTGGGCATCGGAAGGGGCCAGCAGGGCGAAGAGGATCTCCCGAGCCGATTCTACGCCCAGCAAGGTGGAAAGCTGCGCCCAACTTTGGCCGCTACCCACGGCATCGATGACGGCGAAGTGGGGGTTCGGGTTGCTCTGGAAGATGCGGCGGATTTCGGTGGCGTGGTCAGCTTTGGCGCGCAGGCAGAGGTTGAGGTATTCGTCGCCGTCGCTGTGGGGGAAGACACGGCCGCAGGCGCCATAGACGGCGAAGGGATCGGCCATCTTCTCCTCATCGCTGACCGGAGCCGGCACGGGGACATAGACCAGCAATCCGTGCAGAGGCGAGTTAGGCCGGCCCAACTCCTGTAGCGCGAACAAGGCCGCCTCCCGGCTTTCGATGCTGCTCTCGCTGGCGTCGACCACAGCCAGGGTCTCTGAGCCAAGTTCAAGGCAGAGATCGCGGTAGCGCCGGTCCGGGTCGTAGACGACCAGGACGCCGCGCTCCCGCAGGCGCGGGAGTAGCACTTCGGTTTGGATAAATGCTTTGATCATGGCATTGACCTCGGGCCGAAAACGCGGTACACTAATATCAATCCAGGATTCTGGAGGTGGAAGGCGTAACGCCTTCGGGCCCTTCGGGGCCTTTTTTTTATGGCAGCCATTTTCTTCCCCAGCCATCGATTCGATTGCGAAAACCGCGGTTATACTTGTTTTCCTCCAATATCGCAGCGATGCGCCCGCCGAAGTTGTCTGGCCTGGATTGCCCCATATGCCACGCCAGAGTGGCTCGGTAGCTAGGATGTGCCACTAGATCGGCGATTTGCAGGCCCGCTATGTTGTACGTCTTCGCTTTGACCTTCAATTGCCGACTTGTGAAGTAGCTCGCGAATAGCTCGGGCCCAACGTACTCCGAGCCATCTTCGCAAAGTCGCTCAAATGAATCTTTCAGACGCCGATCCTCCTTTCCGCCCCGAGATTCGGCCATCACATCACCTTGTGAGTTGTGCGCCTGTAACCAACGTACATACCGCTCGACCAGGACTGTTAGGCAGTAATGGTAGGGATCATATCGCCAGACTGTGTATCGCCGTTGATGCTCCAATTTGTCGATGACGGCAGTGATGACGACATAATCCAGGTCAGCCAGCAACCTCAGCAGATCCTGATTGAAGGCTGCCTCAACGGCCGGATCTTTGAGCACGGCAAACGGCGGCTTCTTGTTTACCAATTCCTTGCGATGGAAAATCACCGGGTCATCGGGATGGGATTCGAAATACCGTCCCTTGAGTGCCTCTAGTGCAGGGAATACCTCTTGGCTTACGTAGTCGAGCCCGAAAACCACGCCGGTCAAGCTCAGGTAACGATGGTTCGGATCCGCCGAGGCACCCAAGTCGGAATTTCCGACTTCATCGATGTACATGCGGTATTTCACACGCGCCGTCCCTCATGGCCATAAGTCTGGTCGAGTTCCTGCGAAAAAGAACCGCTATACCCGCCGCGCGGCCTCATCCGCCGCCTCGCGACGGGGATCCACGCGCCGGCGCCATGTGCCGTCCGGGCGCTGCACCCAGAAGAAGCGGCGCAGATCGTGGGCCGCGGCCAACTCCGCGTCCTTCGTGCAGGCGTCCACCACCCGCTCCGGGTAGAGGGCCAGGGCCAGGGGCGCCTGGTCGCGGCGACCGGCGCCCAGCTCGGCCAGGATCTGCGCCACGGTGAGCGCGTCGTCGTCCAGCGTCGCCAGCAGCGCGTCCGCCAGGTGCGGGCAGCCGGCCTCGATGCGCTGGTTGACGAAGCGTTTGCGCGCCGCCTGCGTGCGCTTGGGCGGCAGGTTGAGCAGCAGCCGGTCGGCCAGAAAGGGATCGGCCCAGCACTTCTCGGCCACGCGGGCGGGCCACACCAGCAACGCCAGCTCGGTATCGTCCCAGTCGCCCTCGGCCAAGTGCAGGGCCGCCTGCTGCGCGCTGAGGCTCCGGGCCGGGCCGCGGGCCAGCTCAATCAGCGCGTCCTCCAGCTTGCGGGCCTTCTCCTTGCCCAGGAGTTCCTTGGCGCGCTGCTTCTGCCCGGCGATCTCCTCAGCCGGGGAGCGCAGGGTACGCCACTTCCCGTCCTCCTCCACCCAGAACAGGTCCTCCACGTCGTGGGCGATGGCCAGGCTGCGGTCGTCCAGGCACTTGGGGACCACGCGCGCCGGCCAGATGCTCAGGGCCAGGTGCGCCCAGTCGTAGTCGCCCGACTCCAGCTTGTCCCACGTCTCCTGCAGGCGCTTCTGCCAGTTGCGATGCCGGAAGAGCCGCCACAGCGGCGCGGCCGTGATCTGCACGCCGTCGTTGAGGTTTGGCCGCCAGAACTGCGCCACGCGCAGCAGCTCGCCGCGGAACTCCTTTAACTCGGCGGCGAGGTCGCCGAGCCGCTCCAGCTCCTTCTCCTCCTGGGCGGAGCGCGAGCGGCTGCGCAGGGCGGACGCCTGGCGCTCGCACTCGGCCAGCTTGGGGTCGACGAAGTCGTTGACGCAGGTGTAGAGGATCTGGTCGCTGAAGCGGTGGTAGTAGAGCCACAGGGTGTAGGCGCCGGAGGGCGTGGAGAGCGGCCAGTAGATGGGCGCGGCGCGGCGGCTCTTGGAATAGCGCTTGAGGTGGTCGTCGAAAAAGCTGTTGGCGTTGGCGAAGTAGCTGCGCAGGCTGTCCACGCCCAGGATTTGGCACGCCTCCTGCTCGATGGCGTCGTGGGTATCAGGCCAGATCACGGCCAGGGCGTCGCGTACGCGTGCCACGATATCTTCGGGATGACCGGGGTCGTCGACGAGGATGCCGGGCCAGGAGATGCGCAGCGGGTAGTCTGCGGGCACGTCTTCGGGCGCGGCGGGCAGGCCGGCGGCGTTCTGCAGCATGCCCGGCGGGCAGACGGGAAGCGGGTCGAAGGGGTCCGGTAGCGGCGGCGGCTGGCGTTCGCCTGTGGCGTATCGGATGTCCCAGCGGCCGAGCGAGCATCCAACATGATATGAAACAACCTGAGCAATAGAATCCGCGATGCTAGCCTGCAAATGTAGTGCGTGATCATCTTCTGGTGTGTCGATATCACGGAGTGTATCCAGTGATTCGGAAAGGGAACGCCGATCATCGGTTGATAGTTCGTATAGATCGGCCACTATTCTGTCGATGTGATTTCGACATTCCTTCAATTCGCTGTCGGTCTCGCTGACCTTTGATAGGAAGGCAGCAGACGATGAGCGAAGGGTATCGTCATTTCCGTGCAATTCGACAAGACCAGGAATCACGAAGAAATGGGTAAACTCATCGTAGATATCATCAGCGAGACTCAGCCGAAATCCGTGTGCACCGAGACTGCTGAGTTCTGCTAATAATCCGGTATGGAACTCGGGGACCGGCGTTTGTTGAAGCAAACCGACCTCATAGGATTGCGCCAAATGCGCGGCAGCTGACTGCATTTGCAGAAGGCCGATGAAC
>JASGTU010000068.1 GCA_030058085.1 Chloroflexota bacterium | reverse complement strand
CTGACGCCTGACGCCTTATCCGCGCGCACCAACTTCTCGCCGGCAAAACCGAAAACTTTTCGCTTTTCGCCGCCGACCCGCCTGCGGGCGTTTGCTCGGCGGCGATAGGCCGCGCCGGGAACGCCGCCATCCCTGGCGGCACGAGCGCCCGTAAAGCGAATAGCAGCCAACGTTCCTAGCCGCGGGCGTGCGGCGTCCAGACTTTCATCCACGTGCGGCCGCGGTTGGCGCGGGCGTAGTAGGGGATGGCCGTGAGCGTCGTCTGCTGCAGGGGCGTCGACCAGCCGGCGCCGGCGGGCGCATAGAGCGGCCCCGGCTCGCGCCGCGACGCCGCGATCAGACCCGGCCCGCGCACGACGTTCACGCCGTTGAGCAGGCCGTCTTCCCGCTCTAGGCGCAAAGCCGCGGCGCTGTTCGCATCCCACTGCACATCCAGGTTGGACGCGCCGGGGTTGTCCACGCCCTCCAGGCAATAGACGAGCGGGCCGCTGACCAGTGCGTAACAGCCGGCGTTCTCGCGCAGGCGCGGGTCAGCCTCCAGGAAGCGGGGCGCAACGTCCAAGTCGAGGGAAAGCACATCGCCGGCCTGCCACTCGCGGGTGACGGCGTAGTAGGCGCCGCTCTGCACCTGGGCCAGGCTCTCGCCGCCCACGGACACGCGCGGGGAGCGGCTCCAACTCGGGATGCGGAGGAACAGCGAAAAGCGCGCCGGCTGCTCAAGCCGGACCTCGATCTCGACTTTACCGCTCCAGGGGTAGTCGGTGCGCTGCACCAGGGTGACGGGGGCCCCGTCCGGCAGATGCCAATCCAGCGCGCCTGCCGCATAGAGATGCACATAGATGCCTTGCGCATCGTAGCCATAACAATAGCCCGGCAAAGACGCAAGCAGCCGCACCATATTCGTCGGGCAACAGGTCGTCTGGAAGAAGGGTTCGCGGTCGACGCCGCTGCGCGAGGGAAGCTCTTCGGCGCCGTGTTCGTGCACCTCCAGCGGGTTGCTGTAGAAATAGGTCATGCCGTCCAGCGAGACGCCGGGCATCGCCCCGTTGTAGAGCGACCACTCCAACCCGTCCATGTAGCGGCTGCGGGGGTCCATGGCAAAGAGGCGCTGATTCCAGAAGACATGGGCGATGGCGGCGCAGGTTTCGGCATAGGCGCGCAGATTGGGCAGTTCGTAGGCTTCGCCGAAAGATTCGTGTTCGTAGCGCGCGCCCAAACCGCCCGTGACATAGAGTTTAGTGGCGACGGTGTCGGCCCAGAGCGTTTCCACGGCGCGGCGCAGGGACTCGTCGCCGTTCTCCAGATAGAGGTCGGTCGCCCCGCTCAGGAGATAGAGGGAGCGGACGGCGTGCGTACCGGTCAATTCCTTCATCTCGCGCAGGGGCTGCGCGTCGACCAGCGACTGCCGTTGGCGCAGGTCAGCTTCGGGAAAGGCCGAGCCGCGGCGGTCGATCAGGAAGCGAACCAGGTCCAGGTAGCGGGCGTTGCCCGTGGCGCGGTACAGCTCGACCAGGGCCATTTCTACGCCCGGATGCCCGCTGGTGGAGTTGACGCCCTTGGGGCGAAAGGTCTTGCACAGATAGTCCGCCTGGCGAGCCGCCACGTCTAGCAGTTGCGTCGAGCCGGTGGCGCGATGATGGGCCACCGCGGCCATGAAGAAATGGCCGGCGACGTAGAGTTCGTGACCGTGGCGCAGATTGGTGTGGCGAAGGGCTTTGCGGTCGCCCACGAAGGCCGTATTGACGTAGCCGTCGGCGTCTTGGGCGGCGGCGATCAGGTCTGCGATCTCCTGCACCGAGGTTGCTAGAGGCGAATCGGGATGGGTCTGCAGGACGTGACACGCGCCTTCGAGCCACTTGTGCACGTCCGAATCGCGTGCGTCGCGCCCCCTCATCTCGCCGTCAAGCTGCCCGGCCGCGATACGGAAGTTGTCGATCCTGCCGGCGTCCGCCAGCTTTTGCAACAGCGAAGGCAGGATCGTGGCGTGGTTCAGATCCATGTAGCTGCGCCAATAGCCTGGTTCGAGGCGGACGGCGCGTGTGGGGATGTAGGCGTGGCGCGCTTGAGGCGAGGAGCGAGTATCGATCAGGCCGGCGACGCGCCAGCCGGCGTCCGGCGTTGCAGATGCGCTTGACATGTGACCTATCCCTTCATACCTGTAAAGACAATGCCTTGAATGAAATAGCGTTGGGTGAAGAAGAAGAGCACCAGCACGGGGATGATGCTGATCAGCGCCGCCGCCATGAGCAAATGCATCATGGGGGCGGTTTCGAGTGAGCCCTGGAAGTAGGCGAGCCCTACGGCCACGGTGCGGTTGCGCACCGAGTTGAGAAAGATCAGCGGGCCGAGGAAGTCGTTCCAGTTAAAGACGAAGTCGAAGACCGCAATCATAGCCAGGGCCGGCTGGGACAGGGGCAGAATGATGCGCCAGTACACCCCGAATGTGGAGCAGCCGTCGATGCGCGCCGCATCTTCCAGCTCGCGGTTGATGGTGAGGAAGAACTGGCGCAGGAGAAAGATATAGAAGGCGTTGCCGGCAAAAAAGGCGGGAACAATGAGGGGCAACAGCGTATCCAGCCAGCCGAATGTGCGGTAGAGGATGAAGAGGGGGATCATGCGCACGTAGAACGGGATCATGACCGTGCTGAGCACGAGCATGAAGAGCAGGTTCTTGCCGGGGGCGCGCAGCCTGGCAAAGGCAAAGGCCACCAGTGAGCAAGACAACAGGTGACCGACGATATTGGCCAGGGTGACGATGGTCGTGTTGACGTAGAAGCGGCCAAACGGGGCGATGGTGAGCGATTCCGGGAAATTGCTCCATCGCACCGGGTCGGGGACGATCTTAGGCGGAAACGTATAGACTGCGCTCGGCTCCTTGAGCGAAGTGGAAACCATCCACACCAGCGGAATCATGATGAGCGCCGCTCCGGAAAGGAGCAGCACGTAGCTAAGCGCGGTTTGAAAGCGGCGACGGGCGCTCTGGGTGAGAACCACGGTTAGGCATCTCCGGCTTCGTAATAGACCCACATGGGCGAGGATTTGAAGATAAATGCCGTCAGCAAGATGAGGATCAGGAAGAGCAGCCAGGCCATGGCCGAAGCCAGGCCGAGGCGGAACCATTCAAAGCCGTTGCGATAGAGGTAGAGCACATAGAACAGGGTGGCGTTGTTCGGCCCGCCCTGCGTCATGATGTAGCCCTGGGTGAAGATCTGCAACGCGCCGATGATGCCGGTGACCAGGTTATAGAAGATGACAGGCGTGAGCATGGGCAGCGTGATGCTGAAGAAACGCCGCCAGGCGGGCGCGCCGTCGATCTCCGCCGCCTCGTACAGGGCGGTGGGGATGCTCTGCAGGCCGCCCAGGTTGATGAGCATACTGGAGCCTACGCCCCACAAGCTCATGAGGACGATGGAGGGCAAGGCCCAGGTCTGGTCCCACAACCACGCCGGCCCCCTGATCCCGATCAAGGCCAATCCGGCGTTGAGAATGCCGAAGTCCGGGTGAAAGATCCAGATCCAAAGCATGGATGCGGCGACGCCGGAGATCACCGCCGGCATGTAATAGACGGTGCGCAAAAAGCTCATGCCCCGCAGAGCCTGATTCAGCAAGATGGCGATGAACAGGCCGACGACCAGCAGGAGCGGCACGGACATGAGCGAATAGAGCGCGCTGACACGCAAGGACTTCCAAAAGAGCGGGTCCTGGAAGAGTCTGGCGAAATTGTCTATGCCCACCCATTTGGGGGAGGAGAAGGCATCGTAGTCGGTAAAGCCGAGGTAGAGCGAAGCCACGATGGGGCCGAGCATAAAGACCAGGAACCCGATGATCCACGGAGAGACAAACAGATAGAACTCTCTGGTCTCTCGCTGCGATATTGAATTGCGGGAAGCGAAGACGCTCCTCGGCTGTGTTGGCGGGACAAGGGTAGTCATGGGCGTTCTTTCGTGGCGTGGCGCAGGGCTGGATCGGCCTCTGCGCCCAACGGGCGACAGACGGTCGAGCGCACAAGAGAACCGCTCCGCCCGGGATAACAACCGTCTTCACGAACCGAAGACCCCAGACGGAGCAGGGTGGTCGACGCGGCGGAGACCGCCGCAAGGCCGGCAAGTCCGGCATCGCCAACCTTACGGCGGTCTGATTCCGCCTTGTACGCCGTGCTGTGCGGACTATAGCGGCAGGCTCGTCGCCTCAGCCAACAACTCATCCGCCTGTGCAGTCATGTTGACGCCGGTTTCATCGGGCGTCTGTTCGTTGAGCAACAGCTTATCCAGCTCCGGCGTGTACACCTTGGAGATGATCTCGCTGAAGAGCGGATGGTGCGCGCCGCGATTGACCGAGTACTCCAGCAGTTCGCCGCGCACGCTGTGGTGTTCGGGCGCGCCTGGGAACTTGAGATGTTCTTCAGACTCGCGCCAGGAGCGCATGATCGGCGCTTCCAGGCCGTCTAGCGAGAAGACGCCCTGCGGCTCGTCCATCATAAACCACTTGGCGAATTCCCAAGCGGCCTGCGGCGCTTGCGAAGCCTTGGCGACCAGGTAGACGCCGCCGCTGTAGCTGCCGCCGCGCTGCTCGCCCATGGGCACATGGGCGATGTCCCATTCCCAGTCTTCGATGAGGCTGCGATGCTCGATGGCGAAGCTGTGCCCGATTTCCATCGCCACCTGTCCGGTCTCCCACGGGCTGGCCATAGGCATGGCGCTGGCTTCGGCCGGCGTGGGCGCAACTCCGTGCGTGTAGATGAGGTTCTGGAGGAACTCCAAGCCCCAGACAACCGCATCCGTGTCGAACAGGCTCTTGTCGGGCATGACGCGCGTGTTGAAGAGATCGCCCCCCTGAGACCGGGACAGGACTTCGAGCACCTGGTAGCTGGTGCCGGCGGTCGTGCCGTATTGGACCGTCCTGTCGCCTTCGACCTTGGTGAGCGCCTTGGCCGCCTCGACGAAGTCGTCCCAGGTCCATTCCATCGTGGGATAGCCCACGCCGGCCTCGTCGAACAACGTCTTGTTGTAGAAGAGGACATAACCGTTGGTGCCGTTGACCGTTCCGAAGTTCCGGTCTTGCAGCATGGTGCCCTCGCGCAGGAAACGGGTGACGTAAACCTCGTCATCCAACAGCATGGGGCAGAGGTCGAAGTAGTCGGTGAGGTCGAGGATGGCGTTCTTGGCGACATAACCTGCGATGTGGGGTTCGCTGGCGTAGAGCACATCCGGCGGATCGCCTGCGGCAAACATCGTCAGCACCTTGTCAAGGTAGTTGGTGGGGATGTGCAGCACTTCCGCCTGGGCGTTGGGGTAAGCCTCGTTGAACAAGTTGATGATGGTCTCGTTCGTCTGGACTTCTTTGGGGCCGCCCCAGGTGCTGAAGACCAGCTCGCCCGAAGCCGACATGTCCCCGCAGGGGACTTGCGCGACTTCGCCGGCGGTCGCCTCCTGCGCGGCAGGGGCGGAGGGGGCGCTTACAGTGGCGCAGGCTGCTAAGGCTGTGGCGGCTACTGTAGACGCCGATAGCGTCAAAAACTGGCGACGGCTGAGAGGGTTCCTCTTCACTTTGTGCCTCCTTTTAGTCGAGTAGTGTTAAACCGAACCGGATGGACATACTCTGCTGACAAAACACTGGACTGGGCGTCGACTTTGACAGCGGGGGAAGGAGACGGGACGCGCCGTGCGTCTAGGGCTGAATGCCGGCGACGAGCAGACGCAAGACCATCTTCAATTGGAGCCGCGGCGACAAAGAACCGTACTAGCTTTCCCAGCCGCGCTCTTGCCGGGTTCGCTGCAGGCGGTTGTTGAGATCGTCGTAGTGCCAATCAAGAGCCGCCAGCGCTTTCGTCTCGTCGCGTGCGATCACGGCGGCGGCGATGGCGGCGTGGCTGCGATAGGTGTTCAGCGGCTCGATGTCCTGAATGTCCGTCTGCTGGCTGGCCTTGCGAAAAGTAAGCCAGAATGTGTCGAGCAGCATCAGGAGCACATTGTTGCCCACGTTAGCGAACAGGCATTGATGGAATTCCCGGTCCTCCTGACAGAAGTCGTCGCCTCGCTCCGCGTTTTGGCGCATGCATTCGACAAGGTACTGCAACTGTTCGACCTGTCCCTGGGTTAGGTTGGCGATGGCCGTGCCAATCATGGCCGCCTCCAGGGTATGACGGATTTCAAACAGGTCCGCCAGGTCTTGGAGGCTGGACATGAGGACGTAGGGGAGATTGTCAAGGAGAGATTCGAGCGAGAATTCGCCCACAAATAAGCCGCTGCCGCGACGCGTCTCCAGGATGCCGACCGACTCAAGCGCCCTAACCGCTTCGCGCACCGAGTTGCGGCTGACGCCCAGTTGCGCGGCCAGCTCCGTCTCGGGCGGCAGCGGATCGCCGGCCTGTAGCTGATTCTCGAGAATGTATGTTTTGATCGACTCTTTGACCGACTCAAAGAGGGCGGGCGGGCGCTCTAGGGGCCTAATCGCTTTCATCCTAGGCATGGCTCCGGATATGGAGGCCCGGAATGGGGGATAGACGGGGGGAGCTTCGGCCTCTCGTTGTCCTTTGCGGTTTTTATAGCATATCCTCTTGTAGGATATCTGTCAAGCACTTTTTCGCGGTTTTTGGGATGCGTTGGCGGCAAGGCGAAAGTGCGCCGGGCGGCTGCTCTCAGCGGCTAACATCGTCGCAATTGGCGAGCTGCGCCCAGCAGAATAGGGCTAGGCCCGCGTGCCCATAGGCGCCCCTAGGGCGGGCGGGCGTGGCGTGTTGTATGATAAGTCACACGTCACGAGTGAAAAATGATGCCTGACGCCTGACTCGTGACGCCCCGAGCCTGTTCTAGCACGGAAGGAATACGTCATGAGACCGATGAGCAAAATCGCGCCGGACTGGTGGGACTATACGACGCTGGACCGCGCCATCCTGGACGACGCCGCGCGCCTCTCGCCCCAAGACTTGTTGGGCCTGAGCCGTGAGGGATTCGCCGTCAAATTCTACGACACGCGCGAGGAGTTCTATCTGGCAGAGGCCCTCGAATACATCACGGCGTGGCGGCAGGCGACCGAGAACGACCCGACCGGCATCTGCGGCCCCATCGGCCCCACCGAACAACTCCCCCTTGTCGCCCGCCTGGTCAACGAGCTGGACATCTCCCTGCGCCATTGCCACTTCTGGGGCATGGACGAATGGGTGGTTGACGGGAAAGAAGCGCCTATCGACTTCCCGCTCAGCTTCGCCCGCGCCGACATGGAACTGTGCTTCAACCGCATCCGCCCGGAATTGGCGATGCCCAAAGAGAATCTCTACTTCCCCGGCGCAGACCCCGCCGAGTTCATCGCCAGTTGGTCGCAGGCCCGCTGTCTGGTCATGCAAGGCGGGCAGGGAGAGGTGAAACACTGGGCGTTCAACGACCCGCTGCGCCGTGAGCCGCCCTACGCCGAGACGCCTCCCCCGCCTGAGGAGTATCGCAAGCTCGCCACGCGCGTGGTCGAACTGCACCCCATCACGCTGATTCAGAACGCGCGCACATCGGGCGGCGGCGTGGTGCAGAACGTCCCCA
>JASGTU010000067.1 GCA_030058085.1 Chloroflexota bacterium | reverse complement strand
AGCATCACCCACAACATGGCGGCGGATGCGCCCAGATCGCCGTAGACGAAGCCGCGGCGGTAGGTTTCGTACATGATCAGGTTGGTCGACAGTTGCGGCCCGCCCTGCGTCAGCAGGAGGATGGGCGCGAACATCAGGAAATTCGCCACGGTATCGGCCACCAGCACGAAGATCATGACGCCGCGTAACAGGGGCAGGGTCACCCGCGTGAATATCTGCCAGCGGTTGGCGCCGTCGATCTTGGCCGCTTCGATCACCGGTTCGGAGATGCCCTGCAGGCCGGCCAAGAAAAACAGCGTCCACAGCGGCACGCCTTTCCAGGTGGCGAGGATAATGATCGACCACAGCGCATGCGTTGGCGCAGTCAGGAAGGGCTGGGCAGGGATGCCCAAGAGCGCCAGCACGCCGTTGACAATGCCCGACTGGCTGTCCAACATCAGCCCCCACACGATGGTGGTGACATTGATGGAAACCGCGACCGGCAGCAGGTAAATGCTGCGGAAAAAGGCGATGCCGCGCACGCGCTGATTCGCCAAGACAGCCAGCCCCAGGGCCAACAGCACTTGGATGGGGTTGACCAGTAGGCTGAAGATGACGGTGACGCGCAACGATTTCCAGAAGATCGGGTCGTTGAGAATGCGTTGGAAGTTTTCCAGACCGATAAAGATGCGCCCGCCGCTCACCAATGAATTGGCGTGCAGGCTTTCGTTGAGAGTGGCAATCGTCGGAAAAAGATTGAAGACGAACAGCAGGCCGATAGCCGGCAGTAAGAACAGATAAGGAACTATGCGTTCACGGTGGATCATTTGAGTGACCTCGCACCTTCGACGGCTTCCTAACCGGCGTGTATCTACAGTATGGGCCGGCAGGGTGCGGCGACTTCATGCACCCTGCCGGCGCGCCGCTTGACTATGTTTAGAAGGCCGGGGGCGCGAAGCCGTCATCGCCCCCGGCGAGCGAGGCTGCTAGCGAGTGTACTTGACCATCTCGCTGTTGATGCGCTCCACCGCCAGATTGAGGGCTTCTTCTACATCAGCCCCGGTGCGGATGTCGGTAAAGGTGTTCTGCAAGATCTGCTCATATTCCAGGAAGCCGGGGGACAGACCGCGCGGAACCGGATTGACCGTGGCTTCGTCCGCCGCCATCTTGAAGTAGGACATGGGCGGTTCGGCGAATTGCTCGTCGGTGTTGAACAGGGCCAAGACGGATTTCTGCGCGGGGAAGTCGCCGCTGCCGATGCGCCACCAGGTCTCGGCGCCCTTGCCGGTGGTTAGCCAGCGCACGAAGCGCGTCGCCGCTTCCGGTTCGTCGGACTTGGCGTTGACGCCGATGTGCCAACTGCCGGTGGGGGTCACGATCTCGCCGTTCTCGAAGTAGGGATGGCGGGAGACGCCCCAGGCGAACGGGACTTCTTCGCGGATGTAGCGGTTGATGTTCCACGGGCCGGCAATGAACATGGAAAGCTTGCCGGCTGCAAACAAATCGGGGGCAGGCACGGTGTCATCCGGCGGGGCGGCCTTCCACTCGTTGAACATCCGGGAGTAGTAGGTGAAGGCGTCGATCCAGGGCTGCGAGTTGATCACGCCGTCCACGGTCAGCCCGTCCGGGCCGATGGCATCGCCGCCCAGGCCTTCGGGCATGGGCTGCAACTGGTAGATGCGGTTGGTCTGTTCCCAGGTGAAGCCCCACACATCGGTCACGCCGTCGCCGTCGTCGTCGAAGGTGAGCTGCGGCGCGATCTCGGCGATGTACTCGAAGGTCCACCGTTCTTCCTCGGTGGGCGGGGTGATGCCGGCCCTGGCAAAGAGGTCGGCGTTGTAGAACAGGAAGTTGGTGGAGGTGTTAACCGGCGGGGCGATCAGTTCGCCCTCATACATGCCTGCAGCCATAGCCGCTTCCAGCCAGTCGGCCTTCTCGTCTTCGGTGAAGACATCGCCGACGGGCAGGAGCCAGCCGCGCAGGCCGTAGCCGGTGACCAACGGCACGTCGACCGAGAGGACGTCGGGGTCGGTGGCGCCTGCGCCGAGCCGCACCTGAATCTGCTCGAAGAGCGAGTTGAACGGCACCATTTCCGCCTCGACGTTGATGTCGGGGTTCTCGGCCTCGAAGACGTCGATCACGTCTTGCACGCCGTTCCAGTCAAGGGTCAACCAGGTGATGGTGGTGACGCCTTCCGCCGCGGCTGGTTGTGCGGGGGCGGCGGCCTGTTCGGCGGGGGCGGCGGGCGCGCAGCCGGCCAACATGATCAGCATGACCAGGCCGATCGTCACGATAGAGCGCATACGCAACATTTCTTTTCTCCTTCTGTCCAGCATAAGCATCCAGAATAAGCATCGATGGAAACTGCGTCGGGCAATTCCTGCGAATCTAGGTGCAGCGGTAGTGGGCCGGGCATCTCCTTTCGTTTGAACTGCGGTCAGAATCTGCGATATTGCGCCGACCATGCGACAGATTGGGCGCGCCGAGACGAATGATCCTCGGGGAAGCTGTGAATATCCGGCAAGGTTATTCTGTTAACCACGTGTGTTTCTGCCGATCGGGGGGAGGTCGCTATCGCGTCGTTGTCGTCGTATGGCAGCAGAGCTTAATGAACAGCAACCTGACTGAGTCCGGTGATGAACCAAGCCGGCAACGGGAAGCAGAGAATCTGGCTGGACAAGCTTTTGCAATACGCCAAACAAAGCGCTATCCGGTAGTGTATATCTTGGCTGCATTCTACGCAAACGAAGCGGGCGATTGGCCGGTCTAGGTTCGCGGATTTTGGTTATTTGCGCAACCAATCGTTTCTGTTTACAATGCCTGGCAAGAGGCTGGCTCCCCAACTTGCTTGCCTCCGCAGTCTGACATAATCTGCTATTCATCATCGTTCATCGACTTCATCACGACTTCATTGCCATCTGGTCTTTCGGTTCGGCCCTGCTGCCGATCCAGTTTGCGCCAGGCGAGTCGTATCTGCCTGTAGCTGTTTCCGAACAGCGTTTTTATGTGATCCGGATCGTTTCCCGACGAACCGCTTTTCACTCGGCCACCGGCCGCTCTGCGGCTGGCTCTCATCGCCGCCTCTAGAAGAATAGCGTGCGCATCAAACGCTCCCCCAAAAGATCGGCCTTTAGGCTTTCCCCGCCAGCGCCCCCAGGTTCTGGATAGCTGATTATGCGTTTTTCGTCAACCATTTGCACATCGAGTTAATTGAGGAGGCAGAAGGTGAACACGAACAAGCAATCCGGTTTTAGTCGTCGTGAGTTTCTGCGTCGTTCGTCTCTGTTGGCTGCCGGAGGGCTGTTGGCGGCTTGCGCCCCGGCCGCGCCCGGTGCAGCGCCCGCCGCCGGCGGAGAGGCCGCAGCCCCAGCCGCTGCAGCCGGAGCCATCCAGTACTGGTTCTCTTGGGGTAACTTCACCCCCGCGTGGGACGTCTTTATGGGAACTGAAGAACTGCAAGCGTTCCTGGGCGAAAATACCCTGGAGGTGAAGGGCGCTGTCAACGACGAAGCGCTGCTCACCGCTGTGGCCTCCGGCACTCCGCCTGATGGGGCATCTAACTTCCAGTATCTGGACTTTATGGCACGCGGCGTGCTTGTCCCCATCGACGACTGGATAGCAGGCAGCGAGATCATCGAGAAGGAACTCTACCTGGAAGGGAGCTGGAATGACGGCTTCTACCAGGGGACGATGTACGGGGTGCCGGCCTGCGAGGGCTTCCTCCGTTACGGCCTCAACTATAACGTCCGCATGGTTGAAGAGGCCGGCCTAGACCCCGATAACCCGCCCCAGACCTGGGAAGAGTGCTTCGCCTGGCATGAAGCGTTGACCAAGTTCGACGATGCCGGCAACCTGATCCAGATTGGCTTCGACCCCTACGACGCCATGGGCGGACAACTCGCCATCCAGGACGGCTTCTACCCGGCAGTATCGTGGGGATGGGAGTGGTTCGACCCTGAGACCGGCGAGTTCGACCTGGACAACGAGATGATGGCCCAGGCTTTCGACGTCATGGGCGAGTTCTATAAGTTCGCCGGCCCGGACAACATGGCCGGCATGCGCCAGGTGGAAGGTCAGGGCGGTTGGGGACCTTCGTACAATGCCGAAATCCAGGCCATGATCATAGAGGGCTACTGGCATCCGGGTGAAACCGTCATCCAGAAGCCGGAAGTGGCCGAGTTCAACCGCGCCACTTGGGCGCCCGTCCCTGCCAGCCGCGCCGGCACGAAGGTGCAGGGCACCGGCGGACATTATGTGATCTTGTTCAAGGACGCCAAGAACACCGAGGGCATGTTCAAGGTCGCCGAGTTCATCAACACCGACTTTGCCTGCGACACCATTTTCGCCCAGGTCGGTTGGCTGCCTGGCCGGCTCCCGTACATTGAGAAAGTGGATCCGGCTGCGTATCCGGGGCTGGACTTCTACTTCAGCTCGATTGACGAGGCGACCGAGTGGTCATCGCCGGCCCGCTGCCCCCTCTCTCGATTCGCGCGCCAGCAATGGGACCAGATCAAAGAAGCCCACTATCGCGGCGAGATGACCGGAGCAGAGGCTGCTGCCGAGTTTCAGAAGCGCTGCGAGGAGGAGTGGGCTACTCTAGGGCTGTAGCGCTTGTTTGGCGGGCACAGGTCAGGGCTGGGCGGAGTCTGCTCCGTCCAGCCCTCCCCGTGCAACCCCACCCGGCGGCAAGTTGCGAACGTCTTATGACAGATTGACGAGGTCCCTATGGCAGTTATGGCATCAACCACCAACCGCCCGCGCATGTCCGCAGCCGCACGGCGCAGGCAGCTGATTGGGCTGCTTTTCGTCTCGCCTTGGCTGATCGGCTTCATGTTGTGGACGATTTACCCGCTGATCTCCTCGCTCTACTACAGCTTTACCCGCTACGACTTGTTGCGCCCCCCCGTGTTCATCGGCTTGAAGAACTACATCGAGATCTTTACCAGCGACCCGAATTTCGGGCAGGTGACCTATAACACGTTGTACTATGTGGGGCTGAGCGCGCCGTTGGGCGTGGCTTCCGCCTTCCTCATGGCAACGCTGCTTAACACGGAGATGCGGGGGCGCTCGATCTTCCGGGCGATCTTCTTCTTCCCGGCTATCGTGCCCGCGGTGGTGGTGGCGATGGTGTGGCAGTTCCTGGTCAACATCCAGTACGGCGCCATCAACGCCACGCTGCAAAGCCTCGGCTTGCCGGTGATCCCCTTCATCGCCAACCCGGCCTTTGCCAAGCCGACGATCATCCTGATCCACATGTGGGCGCAGGGCAACGCCATGGTCATCTTCCTGGCGACGCTGCAGGATGTGCCGCGCTCGCTCTACGAGGCGGCGACCGTCGATGGGGCCAACGCCTGGCACAAGTTCTGGAACGTGACGATCCCCATGTGTACGCCCGTCATCCTCTTCAACCTGGTGATGGGCTTGATCTACGGCTTCCAAAACTTTACGCTGCCCTGGCTGCTGACCGCCGGCGGGCCGAACCAGGCGACTGAGTTCTACGCCATCTTCCTCTACCGCAATGCGTTCGCCTATTTGCGCATGGGCAAGGCCTCGGCCCTGGCATGGATCCTGTTTGTGGTGGTGGTGTTCTTCACCATCCTGTTGTTCAGAACCTCGGCGCGCTGGGTCTATTACAGCAGCGGCGACGAGTAGGAGAGGAGACGCAACCATGTCCGTGCAAGCATCGACTAGCCCCTCCGCCGGCGCTGAGGTCGGCAAGACGAGCGCGATCAACATCGGCGCCATCCTTCTCCAACTCGCCAAGTACGTGTTGCTGTTCGTCCTGGCGTTCACTTTCATGCTGCCTTTCATCTGGATGGCGACTTCGGCGCTTAAGACCGACTCCCAGGTTTACACGATCCCGCCGGTGTGGATCCCGATCCCGCCGCAATGGCAGAATTTCCCCGACGCGTGGCGGACGTACAATTTCAACCTGTACATGTTCAACACGGTCTTTCGCTACGCCATCCCCACGACGATTGGCGTCACCTTGTCGTCCGCCGTCGTGGCGTATGGCTTCGCGCGCATTTCGTGGAAAGGCCGCGACGTGCTCTTCTTCGTCTGCCTGGCGACGATGATGGTGCCGTTCCAGGTGACGATGGTGCCGCTGTTCATCACCTTCAAGAACTTCGGGCTGATCAACACCTATTGGCCGCTGGTGCTGCCCGCTTTCTTCGGCAGCCCCTACTTCATCTTCATGCTGCGCCAGTTCTACCGCACGATCCCCGTAGAGTTGTCCGATGCGGCCTATATCGACGGCGCCAACGAGTTCGAGATCCTGTGGAAGATCATCTTGCCGCTAGCCAAGCCCGCGCTGACCGTGGTGGCGCTCTTCCAGTTTATGAACGCCTGGAACGACTACCTCGGCCCGCTGATCTACCTCAACCAGGAAGACATGAAGACCATCGCCCTGGGCATTGAGGGGCTGCGCCGCACAATTGCCCAGGTTGGCGGGGTGCGGCTGGCCTATCCGTACCTGATGGCGGTCAGCACGCTGGTTACGCTGCCGATTTTGATCGCGTTCTTCTTCGCACAGCGTACCTTCATCGAGGGCATCTCGCTCACAGGCATCAAGGGGTAGGATTTTTGCCGGCGTGACGCCAGGCGCTGCGACGAGGCTTTGCCCGTCGCGGTGAGCCGTGCGCAGACAGCAGTCCGCCAAGGCGTCATTCCGTGCCCGGCGCACGGCCATTGCAGGGATCGTCTGCCCTAGCTTTTCGCCTGCGCCAAGTGGGCGGCTTTTTTCGCTTTGCCCTTGAACCTGCTATAGTTTGATCAGCGCCGCGCTGCATTCTTTCGACTTCCCGGCCGGATGCAGACGTTCTCCCCTGGCGCCGTCTTTGCCGATCCGTCGCTGCTTGCGCCTAACGTGACCCAACAGGTTTTGCCCATGAATACCGCCAGCAAATCCGCAAGCCGGTCTAGCGCCATCGGCTGGGAGCAACGTTGCGGCGTCATTGGCGAACGTCCCCGCTCATGCGGACGCAAGCGGCGTGTTGCCGGCGCGCGCCGGCCCGCGTGACCCTTAGCGGTTTGTACCCTTCATCGCATCAACAGGAGAATGATCGTGGCTCTTAGAACCGCCGTACCCAGCGACATCGAAATTGCCCAAGCCGCCAAGCTCGAACCCATCGAGGCCATCGCCGAGAAAATGGGCCTGTCGCGCAACGACATCGAGCTGTATGGCGATCACATCGCCAAGGTCAAGCTCGAAGCGCGCGACAAGCTAAAAGAGCGGCCCAACGCAAAATACATCCTGGTGACGGCTATCACGCCCACGCCGTTGGGCGAAGGCAAATCCACCACTACCGTGGGCCTTGGTCAGGGCCTGCACCACATCGGCAAGACCGCTACCATCGCCATCCGCCAGCCTTCGCAGGGGCCGACCTTCGGCATCAAGGGCGGCGCGGCGGGCGGCGGCTACAGCCAGGTCGTACCCATGGAGCAGTTCAACCTGCACATGACCGGCGACATCCACGCCGTGACCGCGGCCAACAACCTGCTGGCCGCCATGATCGACAACCACATCTACCAGGGCAACGAGCTAGACATCGACCCCTACAGCATCACCTGGCGGCGCGTGCTCGACGTGAATGACCGCGACCTGCGCAACATTGTGCTCGGCCTGGGCGGCAAGGCCGACGGCCGTCCGCGCGCTTCCGGCTTCGACATCAGCGTCGCCAGCGAGGTCATGGCGATCCTAGCCCTCACCACCGGCCTGCGCGACATGCGCGAGCGCTTTAGCCGCATCGTCATCGGCCAGACCGGGGCGCGCATGCCCGTCACCGCCGAGGACCTGAAGGCCGCGGGCGCTATGACCGTGCTCATGAAGGAGGCCATCAAGCCCAACCTCTTCCAGACGCTGGAGAACACGCCCGCCCTCGTCCACGCCGGCCCCTTCGCCAACATCGCCCACGGCAACAGCTCCGTCATCGCCGACCAGATCGGCATCAAGACTGCGGACTACCTGCTCACCGAGGCGGGCTTCGGCGCGGACATCGGCGCGGAGAAGTTCTTCAACATCAAATGCCGCTACAGCGGTCTGCGGCCCGACGCGGCGGTGATCGTCGCCACCATCCGCGCGCTCAAGCTGCACACGGGCAAATACCGCGTCGTGCCGGGCCGCCCCCTGCCCGACGAGATGCTCAAGGAGAACCCGGACGACATCTGCGATGGCGCGGCCAACCTGCGCAAGCAGATCGAGAACATGCGCAAGCATGGCGTCAGCCCCGTGGTCTGCGTCAACCACTTCACGTCGGACTTCGACAGCGAGGTCGAGGCTGTCTTCGAGATCGCCAAGGAAATGGGCGTGCGCTGTGCGCGTTCGGACCACTGGGCGGAGGGCGGCGCGGGCAGCGTCGACCTGGCGCGCGCCGTCGTCGAGGCCGCCGAGGAGCCGGCCCACTTCAAGTTCCTCTATGAGCTGGAGCAGCCGATCAAGGCCAAGATCGAGGCGATTGCCCGCGAGATCTACGGCGCGGGCGAGGTCGTCTACGAGGCGAAGGCCGCCTCACAGATCCGCCAGTACGAGAAGAACGGCTTCGGCAACCTGCCCATCTGCATGGCGAAGACCCACCTGAGTCTGACCGCCGATCCCGGCGTCAAGGGCGCGCCAAGCGGCTTCACCTTCCCGATCCGCGAGGTGCGCGCCAGCGTCGGCGCCGGCTTCATCTACCCGCTGGCGGGCGAGATGCGCACCATGCCCGGCCTGCCCAGCCACCCCGCGGCGGAGAACGTGGACATCGACTTCGAGACGGGGCGGGTAGTCGGTCTGTTCTAGGCAATAAGACGCCAGCCAGGAGGCTGCGCGCTTCCTGGCTGGCTAGGCGACCGCAGGGGGTACGCGGCGGCTATGCCGCGTCCGGTTCGGAAGCAGCGTGCGGGTCCAGCGCCGGCAGCGGGCCGTAGTCGCCGGCGCCGCGATCTTGGAACTGCTGCGCGAAGTGCATGAAGCGGTAGACATCCGCAAAGCTGGATGCGACGCCCAGCGAAATGCGCACCGTGCTGGCCGTCTTGCCGCCGTTCCGTTTGAGCCACTCGTATAACTCGGCGTAAGAAACCGGCGTATCGCTCTTGAAGCATCCGGCCATGAGGTCTTGTGGGATTTCGTGGGCGATCTCGCCCGCGCCCGGGTTGCAGAAGCAGCCGGTTCGCAGCGAGATGTTGGCGGCCGCGGCCAGGCGCTCGGTGTGACGGAAGTCGACCGGCTCGCCGTCGGGGTCCAGGAAATTGAGGGCGATGGTCGCCCCACGCTCCACGAGGTCGAGCGGCCCGAAGATGCGCACCACAAGCGCGCCGTTGCTGTGGCGCAGTTCGTGCAGTTGCTCCAGCAGCCAGCCGGTCAGGCTCATCACGCGTGTGTGGATCGTGTCCAGGCCGATAGCGGCGAGGTGGCGTAGGCCGATCTCCACGCCGGGCAGCATCAAATAGTTGACGGTACCGTCCTCGAAGCCCGCCTCGCCGTCGATCAGGTAGTGCCAACCCTCGCCTTGTACCGAGGCGATGGTGATCGTGCCGCCCGCAAACCAGGGCCGCCGCAACTTCTTCAAGGCTTGGCGGCGGGCGATCAGCGCACCCACACCGGTCGGATAGCCGAACATCTTGTAGAACGAGAGCGGCACGAAGTCCGGCTTCCAGCGCCCCAGGTCGAGCCGGTTGGTCGGCGCGAAGGCGGCGCTGTCCAGCAGCACATCCCAGCCCCTTTCCTGGGCTTCCTCGATCCAGGTGAGCGAATGCTGCACGCCGGAGAAGTTGGACTGCGCCGGATAGGAGAAGAGGTTGTCGCCGCCGGGCCGGCGCATGTCGAGATGCTCGATCAGCCGGTCCGGGTCGAGACGCATGTCGGGCATCTGCACGGGCAGATATGTGACGGCGGCGCCGCGGCTGCGCGCAAACTCGCGAATGCCGTTGACGGAGTTGTGATTGTCGTAGGTCAGGAGGTAATGGCT
Source organism: Chloroflexota bacterium (assembly GCA_030058085.1). GTDB lineage: Bacteria > Chloroflexota > Anaerolineae > Caldilineales > Caldilineaceae > JASGTU01. The sequence continues at coordinate 6,445 of JASGTU010000067.1, read as the reverse complement.
GCCCGGTGCGAAGGGATAGGACTCGCCCACCAGCTTCAGCGCGCCGCTGGCGTTGGCCGTAAAGATCACGGCGTATTCGTCCGGCGAGGCGTTGAAAAACTCAAAGACCGCGGCGCGCGCCCGGTCGACCAAGTCGGTGCTTGCCAGCGAAGTGGGGTTGTTGGAGTGGGGGTTGCCGTAGACGTTGGCGGCGAGCAATTCCATATGCTCCCGCACTTGCGAGTCGGCGTACAGCCCGCCGCCGGTATAGTCGAGGTAGATCTGTCCCGTGCGGTCGAGCCGGCCATACTCGCGGGTGCGCAGGTCGTCGAGGGCGCGGGTCGCAACGAAGTCGGGCGAGTTTTCCTCGAATGCGGCGAGGGTGCGTGCATAACCGTCCGGGTCATAGGCAGGCGTACGGACGTGGCGGTCGTGCTGTGTCATGGCGGTCTTTCCCCTGTGGTCGATGCCTTCTGCGGAGGCCTTCTGCGGAGGATCGTGCGGCGCAGATTCGGCGCTGTTTCCGCCAAGTATACACGCGAGCGGGGCCATGCCCAACCGTGGGGCCGGGCTTCCGGTTGCTTGCCGCTGATGCACGGAACATCCGGCGGGGGCGGATGCGACAATTGCCGCTTGCGGCAGGCGCGGCTGCGCTCTATGCTGCGGTTGACCGTGTGTTTGGATGATTGAGCGCGATTGACGCCGCTCCTGTTCTTGGACCGCCATGCATTTTCTGCGATCTCGTTTCGCTGTTGCCTTACTCGCCCTCTGCGCCTTATTGATCATTGCGCCGTTGCCTGCGCAGGCCGGCGAGGACGACGACGCCCGTCTCCACCTGCCGCTTATTGTCGCGCCGGCAGATGACGCCCACTCGGCGGCGGGCCTGGAGGCGACGCTGCTCGCCGCGCTGGAGCGCCTGGCCGCGTCTGACCCGGCGGCCTTCGGCGGGATGGCCTTGTCGCCGGTACGCGTGTCCGGCGCTTTTGCCGTCGCGTTTGCGCAGACGCAAATCGGCCCCCACCCGACAGAAGCCGTCCTGCTCGCCGCGTATGCAGAACCCGTAGGCTGGCGCGTTCTCGCCACGTCTGCAGACCCGGCCTCCCGCTTCAACGCCGCGCTGGACGCCATGCCCGCAGCCCTGCTCGACGAGGGCGACAAGGCCTTTCTCCACCGGCCCGACCCGGAGCAGGCCGCAGCCAACGTCGCCGCCTACGCCGGTCACTACCTGTCCTGGCCCGGCGCCCAGATCGCCTACCTCATGCAGAAGGACGGCGGCGGTCATGAAAGCCAGGTCGACTTCGACATCCTGGGCAACGCCGCATCCGGAGCGGTCTACGCCTCCAAGCCGGGCGTGGTCGTGTTCGCCAAACAGAGCAGCGCGGGCGGCTGCCCCAGCATGGCGTGCTGGCAGCAGGCCAACATGGTCGTCGTGCGGCACGACACGGGCGAGTACTCCTGGTACGTCCATTTAGCGCCGGGCAGCGTGCCCGTGCGCGTAGGCGACCGGGTGGGCTACGGCACGAAGATCGGCGTGGAGGGCGAGACGGGTTTTGCGCGCGGCGTCCACCTGCACTACATGGTATCCACCGGACACACCACCTGGACGCCACCTGAGGACCCTAACAGCGCACCGTGGGCGCTGGACATCCGCCGCGTGGACTTTCACGAGGCCGCCTGGGATCAGTTAACGGTCGGTCAGCGCTACACCTCACAAAACGGCATGGGCGGACCGTGCCCTGGGCCGCTGCCGGAGGCCAACCAGGTCGCGCTGTACGAGCACGCCGGTTATTGCGGCCTGTATACGCTGCTCAACGCCGGCCCCTACGCCAACCCCGCCGCGCTGGCCTTCCCTAACGACGCGGCTTCTTCCATACGCGTGGGTCGCGACGCCGCGGCTGTGCTCTGCCGCGACGGCAACTTCGGGGGCGTATGCGAGACGTTCACGGCAGACGTCGCCGACCTGACCGGCTCCGCAGTGGGCAACGACCAGGTGTCATCCGCGCGCGTCTTGCCGCGCGGCCAGGTGGCGCCGCCCGCTGCGCCCGCGTTGCGCCAGCCCGCCGCCGGCGCGTTGATCACCGGCACGTCCGTAGCGCTGGTGTGGAGCGAACCGGCGAACGCCGCGGCCTATGCGTTGCAGATCGCGTCTGCGCCGGACTTCGCCGCGCCCGCTGCGACGATGGACACGGACGGCGCGGCCGCATCCATCGATACGTTACCCGAAGGGGCGTACTATTGGCGGGTGCGCGGGCGCAACGTCGCCGGGCTGTGGGGGGAGTGGAGCGCGCCGGGCTTCTTCGTGAGGGACGCCGCGCCCTATTACGGCCCGCACCTCGATCTGCCTGCCTACAACGCGCTGCGCAACACGCCCGAAATTCGCTTCTCCTGGCTGGATTCCGAGGCGGACGCCGCCTACCGGCTGCAGGTGTTCACCGGCGACTCGACGGGCCCCGTGCCGGACGGCCAATCTCCGCCCGGCGCGCTCGTCGTGGACGTGCAGACCGGCGAGCGCAGCCACACGCCCGCCCCCTTGGCGGATGGCTCGTACGTGTGGCGCGTGTGCCGCTTGCAGGCGGACAAGCCCGCGCCATCGTGCAGCGAGTTGCGCCGCCTCGACATCGACACAACGCCGCCGCAGCCGCCCGTCCCCGCCTACGCCGACGGCGTGACCCTGACCGAGCGCACGCGCGCCTTCGCCTGGCTATCCGCAGCCGGCGCGGTCGAGTATCACCTTCAAGTGTTTGTAGGGGAAGGCCTGCAGGCTGGGTCAATCGCTGCGCCGCAGACGCTGGCGCCGTTCATCGACATCCGCACCGGCGAAACGGCCTACACCCCGGCAGCGCTGCCCGACGGCGTTTACGGTTGGCGCGTGCGCGCCGGCGACGCGGCCGGCAATTGGAGCGCGTGGAGCGAACCGCGTACGGTGCGCATGGTCGCGCCCACGTCGTGGGAGACGTACCTGCCGGCCCTCTCCGGTGGATGAGGCCGCTGCTTTACGTTTGAGCGGCTAGGCGTCATAGCCCAGGTTGGGGCGCAGCCAGCGCTCGGTCTCGTCGAGCGTCATGCCCTTGCGTGCAGCGTAGTCCTCGACCTGGTCGCGGCCGATGCGTCCCACCGAGAAATAGGTCGACTGCGGGTGCGCCAGATAGAAGCCGCTGACCGCGGCCGTGGGCGTCATGGCGAAGTTCTCGGTCAGGTGCAGGTCTATGGCCTCCTCCACGCCCAGCAGGTTAAAGAGGATGCGCTTCTCGCTGTGGTCGGGGCAGGCGGGATAGCCCGGCGCGGGGCGGATGCCGCGGTACTTCTCCGCCGCCAACTCCTCGTTGGACAGGTCCTCGTCCGGCGCGTAACCCCAGAGATGGCGGCGCACTTCCTCGTGCATGTGCTCGGCCAGCGCCTCGGCCAGACGGTCGGCCAGCGCCTTGACCATGATGGCGTTGTAGTCGTCGTGGGCGGCCTCGTAGCGCTGCACCAGCGCATCCACGCCGATGCCCGCGGTCACGGCGAAGACGCCCGCATAGTCGGCGACGCCGCTTTCAACCGGCGCCACGAAGTCAGCCAGGCTGTAGCAGGGCCGCGACAGGCCGCGGTCCGTCTGCTGGCGCAGCATGTGGAACGTGGTCGCGATCTCGCTGCGCGACTCGTCCGTGTAGAGCAGCACGTCGTCGCCGCTGGCATTGGCCGGATAGAGGCCGAGGACGGCTCGCGCCTGCAAAGAGCCGGTGCGGATCATCTCCGCCAGCATGGCCTGTGCGTCCTGGTAGAGAGCGCGCGCCTGCTCGCCCTTCACCGGGTCGTTGAGGATCTGGGGATATGCGCCCTTCACCTCCCAAGCGTGGAAGAACGGCGTCCAGTCGATCTTCTCGGCTAGGGTTCCCAGGTTGATGTCGTCGTAGACCTTGACGCCCAGGAAAGCGGGCCGGACGATGGCGGCCTCGTCCCAGTCGGGCGCGAAGCGGCGGCGTCTGGCCTCGGCCAGATCGAGCAGAGAGCGGCCAATCTGTCCGCTCTGGTGCAATTCACGCAGGCGCGCGTATTCGGCCTTGACATCCTGAATGTACGCGTCGCGCGACGCCGGGTTGATCAGCTTTTCGACCACGCCCACGCTGCGCGAGGCGTCGTTGACGTGCACCACCGGCCCCGGATAGGCCGGGTCGATGCGCACGGCGGCGTGCATGCGCGAGGTCGTGGCCCCGCCGATCAGCAGCGGCTTGTCCATCCCCAGCCGCGCCATCTCTTTGGCGACGTGCACCATCTCGTCCAGCGAAGGCGTGATCAGCCCGCTCAGGCCGATCATGTCGGCGTTCTCGTCGATGGCGGTCTGCAGGATCTTCTCGGCGGGCGTCATCACGCCCAGGTCGATGATCTCGTAGTTGTTGCAGCCGAGTACCACGCCGACGATGTTCTTGCCGATGTCGTGGACGTCGCCCTTGACCGTCGCCATCACGATCTTGCCGGCGGCGTTCGACCCGCCGCCGTTGACGCGCCGGGCGGCCTCGATGTAGGGCGTCAGATAGGCTACGGCGCGCTTCATGACGCGGGCGCTCTTCACCACCTGGGGCAAGAACATCTTGCCCGCGCCGAAGAGGTCGCCCACATGGTTCATGCCGTCCATGAGCGGCCCCTCGATGACCTGCACCGGGTCGTCGACCTGCTGCCGCGCCTCTTCGGCGTCCTCTTCGACGAAATCGGCGATGCCGCGCACCAGGGCATGGACCAGGCGGTCATGCACCGGCGCCGCGCGCCACAACAGGTCTTCAGTCTTCTTCTTGGCGGTTCCCTTCACCGTCTCGGCATAGGCGACGAGGCGCTCGGTGGCGTCCGGCCTGCGGTTGAAGAGCACGTCCTCCACCCGCTCCAGCAGTTCGGGGGGGATGTCTTCGTAGACCATGAGCGCGCCGGCGTTGACGATGCCCATGTCCATGCCCGCCTGGATGGCGTGATAGAGGAAGGCGGCGTGCATTGCCTCGCGCACGGTGTTGTTGCCGCGGAAGGCGAAGGAAACGTTGCTGACGCCGCCGCTGACTTTGACGCCGGGCAGCGTGGCCTTGATGCGCCGCGTGGCCTCGATGAAGTCGATCGCGTAGGGGGCGTGCTCCTCGATGCCGGTCCCCACGGTGAGGATGTTCGGGTCGAAGATGATGTCTTCGGGCGGGAATCCGGCCTCCTCGGTGAGGATGCGGTAAGCGCGCGTGCAGATTGCCACGCGGCGTTCCAGGGTGTCGGCCTGGCCCTGCTCGTCGAAGGCCATGACGACCGCAGCCGCGCCGTAGCGCCGGATCAGACGCGCCCGCCGCTTGAACTCCTCCTCGCCTTCCTTGAGACTGATGGAGTTGACCACGGACTTGCCCTGCACGCACTTGAGGCCCGCCTCCAGCACCGACCACTTGGACGAGTCGATCATCACCGGCACGCGGGCGATGTCCGGCTCGGCTGCGATCAGGTTGAGGAAGCGCACCATGGCCGCTTCGCCGTCGAGCATGCCGTCGTCAAAGTTGACGTCGATCATCTGCGCGCCGTTCTCCACCTGCTGCGCGGCGATGCGGACGCCCGCCTCGAAATCGCCCTCCATGATCAGGCGGCGGAAGCGGGCGGAACCGGTCACGTTTGTGCGCTCACCCACGTTGACGAAGTTGGTGAAGGGTGTGATCGCCAGCGGTTCCAGGCCGCTGAAGCGCGAGACCGGCTCGATCTCCGGTATGGCACGCGGCTGGAGATGCTCTACGGCCTGGGCGATGGCGCGGATGTGTTCAGGCGTCGTGCCGCAGCAGCCGCCCACGATGTTGACGAAGCCGCTCTGCGCGAACTCGCCCAGATAGGCGGCGATCTCCTGCGGCGACTGATCGTATTCGCCGAATTCGTTGGGCAGCCCGGCGTTGGGGTGGCAACTGACCGGCGTATCGGCGATGGCGGAGAGCGTTTCCAGATAGGGCCGCATCTCTTTGGCGCCGAGCGCGCAGTTCAGCCCTATGCTGAAGGGGCGGGCGTGCATGACCGAGTTCCAGAAGGCTTCGGTCGTTTGGCCGGAAAGGGTGCGACCGCTGGCGTCGGTGATCGTGCCGGAGATCATGACCGGCACGGACTCGCCGCGCTGCTCCAGCAGTTCGTCGACGGCGAAGAGTGCGGCCTTGGCGTTGAGCGTGTCGAAGATCGTCTCGACCAGCAGCAGGTCAACGCCGCCGTCGAGCAGGCCGCGCGCCTGTTCGGCGTAGGCCTCTTTGAGTTCGTCGAAGGCGGCGTTGCGCGCGCCGGGATCGTTGACGTCGGGCGAAAGTGAGGCGCTGCGGTTGGTTGGCCCCATTGCGCCGGCTACGTAGCGCGGCTTGTGCGGCGTCTTGGCGGTATACTCGTCGGCGGCGGCGCGCGCCAAACGTGCGCCCGCCAGGTTGATGTCATAGGCCGCGTCCGACAACCCGTAGTCCGCCTGCGAGAAAGCGTTGGCGTTGAAGGTGTTGGTCTCGATGAT
>JASGTU010000066.1 GCA_030058085.1 Chloroflexota bacterium | reverse complement strand
TTTCCTCTACGCGCTGGCTCTCCGCCCCGTTCTCCATCAGCATCTGACCGGACCAAAGGGCCAGGTTGACGACTTCGGTCAGGGCTTCCCGGTCCAATGCGGGCCGGTCGGCCTGAGCGGGGGCCGGTGGAGCCTCCGGCGGATGCGATTGTGCGGCGGCTTGGTTTGTCATGGGCATACTTTACTGTTTCGCCTGTCCGGCGCGGGCGCGGCGCATTGACACGCGTCTACAGTATACCGCAGACGGCGGTTGTTCAGGGATGCGTTTATTTAGGCTGAAAATGGCCTAGACGGCGAGGCGCACGGTGAAGGTCGAGCCTTGGCCTGTGGCGCTGGCGACGGTGAGCGAGCCGCCGTGGGCTTCGACGATCGACTTGGCGATGGAGAGGCCCAAGCCCGATGCGCCGAATGACTGGCGCGCCTGGTCGCCCCGGTAGAAGCGCTCGAAGATGTGAGGCAGGTCTTCGGGGGGGATGCCGTCGCCGGTGTCGTGGACAGAGAGCAGCACGACGCCGTCTTCCTGAGAGGCCGAAAGCGTGACTTCGCCGCCCGCGGGCGTGTGGCGCAGGGCGTTGCTCACCAGATTGCCGAGCACTTGGGCCATGCGTTGGGCGTCCACGTTTACGGAGGGCAGGCCGGCCGCGATCTCCGTGCGCAGGGTGATGCCTTGCTGTTCGGCCTGCATACCGTAGGCTGCCACGGCGCGTTCGAGCAGCGCCCCTGGTGCAATCCAGTCGCGGTAGAGCGGAAGCTCGCCCGCGTCCGCCAGGGAGAGCGTACGCAGATCGTCGATGAGGTGGTTGAGGTGCAGCGCCTCTTGGTGCAGGGTGGCGGCGATGGCCGGGGTGGCTTGCAGCTTGCCGTCGCTCAGGGCTTCGGTGTAGCCGAGGATGACGCTGAGGGGGGTGCGCAGGTCGTGGGCGATGTCGGCCGTCATCTGGCGGCGCAGACGGCTGGCCTTTTCCAGGTCTGCGCTCATGCTGTTGAACGAGGAGGCCAGCTTGCCCAATTCGTCGTGGGTGCGCACCGGCACTTGCAAGCCCAACTCGCCGCGGGCGATGCGCTGCGTGGCCGCGGTCAGTTCGCCAATCGGGCGGGCCAGGGTGCGGGCCAGGAAGGCGCCGAGCAGCAGGGCGCCGACGGTGGCGGCTAGCGCAGCCAGAACAATGCCGCGGTTGAGCGCCGCCACAAACAGGTTCTCAGGCGCATCCGGCGCCCGCCGGTCCTCGAAGAAATCGAAGATCAGATAGCCGGCGACCTCCCCGTCTACGTCGATGGGAATGGCCCTGCGCAAGGAGCGTTCGGGCACCTGTGTGCCGAGCCGCTGCGGATCGGGGCCGCCGAAGACGACAATGCCCTGACTGTCGGTCACTGTCACCAGGACGGGGCGATCCGGCCGCAGCCAGCGTTCGGCTGCGTTGAGGACGGCGCGGTCAAGGCCATCCCAACTGCCGTGGCTGCGATAGTAGTCGCTGAGCGCGGCAATCGCCGGCTGTTGGCTGTTGTCGAAGATGAAGCGGTCGAACTCGCGCTGCGTGCGGATGCTCACGAAGACGCCGACTAAGACGGCGCCAAGCACGCCGACGGCGAGAAAGGCCAGGGTGAGCTTCAAGGCGACTGAGCGCATGAACGGGCGTTTCCAATCAGCGATCGACGGCAAAGCGATAGCCGACGCCGAAAACCGTCTCGATATAGCGGGGCCGGCTGGGGTCTGCTTCGATCTTGGTGCGCAGGTTGCGAATGTGCACGTCGATGGTGCGCTCGTAGCCGGCGTAGGCGTCGCCCTGCAAACGGTCGAGCAGATCGGCGCGCGAATAGACGCGGCCGGGCGAGGACATGAGGGCGGCCAACAGGTCGAACTCAGAGGGCGTGAGGTCGACGCGGCGATCTTGGACGGCGACGGTGCGGGCGGCGCGGTCGAGGGTGATGTCTGCGGCGCGCAGCACCTCGGCTGCGTCGGGCTGCCTGTGCAGGCGGCGCAGCACGGCGCGCACGCGTGCAGCCAGCTCGCGCGGGCTGAAGGGCTTGGTCACATAGTCGTCGGCGCCCAGCTCCAGGCCCAACACTCGCTCGTTTTCCTCGACTTTGGCCGTGAGGATGATGACGGGGACGTCGGCCTCCTTGCTGTAGGCGCGCATGAAGTCATAGCCGCTCATTTCGGGCATCATCAGGTCGAGGATGACCAGGTCCGGGCGCTCGTGGCGGGCGACGTAGAGCGCTTCCTGGCCATCGGCCGCGGTCACGACCCGGAAGCCTTCCTGGTCGAGATAGGCGGCAACCAAGTCGCGGATTTCGCGTTTATCGTCCACCACAAGGATCGTCTGGGCCATAATCGTTTTTCGAGCGCTTTTATCGTGTGCAGACAAGGAGACAGGCCGGGCTGCGGAAGGAACCGTAGCCCGGCTGCTCAAGCGGCGGGGAGGCCGCCGCAACAAATGGGCGGCTCCCTGCAATGTACTCATCGCCGTCCTCTGGACGGTCTCACAGCCTAGCGATGCATGCCGGGCCGGCCGAAGCCGCCGAAATCACGGAGGCCCCTCATGCCGCCCGGCCCCATGCGGTCAAACAGCGGGAAGTCGCCGAAGCCGTGAGAACCCGGCAGGCCGCGCTCGGTCATGGCGTCAGCCTGCTCCTGGGTCAGCAAGCCCTGCTCCACGGCCTCTGCAATGGCCTCGTCTCTGGCGCTCTGCACGGCCTCTGCGATCAGTTGACCGGCCTGCATCAGATCGGCGTCTTCTTCCTCGATGAGGCCCGCCTCGACCGCGGCGGGGATGAGGTTGTCGCGTGCGGCTTGCAGTTCGCCGGCGGTAATGCCTAGCGCCTCGGCCAAGAAGGCATTGGCGTCGCCGGCGTCGTACCACTCGCGCAGCACAAAGAGACCGGCGCCGGGCTGATCGCCCCACTTTTCTGCTTGGGCTTCGGTGATGTAGCCGTCTTCGACGGCCTGGGCCAGCGCTGCGGCGTAGGCGGCCTCTTGCGCCTCGTCCAACTCCTCGACTGAGATGCTCAGGGCGTTGGCGAGCAATTCGTCATGTTGGCCTAGCCAGTCTCGCCCGCCGAAGCGGTCGCCGTCGCCAGGTCCCCACATCTGCATGTTCATACTGCCGCGGCCGCCCTGGCCTATCCATTGTACGGGCGGCGGGGCGGCCTCGTCAACCTCTGCCGGGGCGGCGGGCGCGCCCTCTGCGAAGGCGGTGGTAACGCCGGCGGTCAGGACGAGCAGAGCGGCCAGCATGAGGGCCCACAGTCTACGATTCTTCATGGTTCAATCTCCTATCGCTTAAGGTGTGCCAACGGATGGCGTTGCAGAGGCTTTTGTCTCCGCGTCCGGTCCGGCCGGCGCCATCGGTGATCATGTGTTCGGTTGCAGGATAGCGCGCAGATATTCAGGAGATGTGAAGAGAATGCAGGGTTTGCTTTAAGGGCGGGGCGTTGCAAAGGCGCGGATACACGGACACGCAGTGTAAATACACGAAGTGTATAAGTGCATCGGTGGTGTAACTGCGGCGAATTACTTGTCTTTTGGTGTGTTTTTGTGTGTGAATGACCGGGATTTCGTGCGTTTGTGCCTGTTGCGGGCGTCGCCAATTGATTGACGCATCTACTAGACGCACATATGGTATAGTATTATTACTATATGACGTGCACACGGATTATCTGCTGAACCGGACCATCGCTTTCCCCGCCTAATTCAAGGAGCATATGAGGCCAGGAGAACAAATAGGCCCCAGCGTAGTCGACTGCAAGGCACTGTTGGCAACGCTGCAAACGCCGGCCCTGATCGTGGACCGGGGCGGCTGCATTGTTGGGACTAACCAGGCTGCGCAGCGCCTCTGCGTCGCCGGCGGCTTGCACGAAGGGCGGCAGATCGAGGACCTGCTCCCCGCGCTGGCTGACTATTGGCCGCAGCGGGCTGAGGGCTTTGACACCGGTGCGCCTATCGACGGGCCGGGCAGCGTTTGCCGGGTGCGCGTGCAGGGCGCGCCTCTGTGCAACCGCGACGGCGCGCCGGCAGGCTGGCTGGTGATCCTGGAAAGGCCGCAGCAGGATGTCGACGGCTCCTCCCGGCTGCACTCGCTGCTGGCGTCGCTCGACGACTTGGTATTTGTGCTCGACCTGCAGGGTTATATAACCGAGTTCCACCAGGCTTCCGGCGGCCAGCAGTTTGTGCCGGAGGAACTGCTGGGGCGCACCTATCAGGAGTTGCTGCCGCCTTCCTTTGCGCAAGGCTTCGCCACGGTTATGGAAGAAGTGCGGGCGACGGGCAAGGTGCATCGCTTTGATCACCCGCTCCACCTGGGCGGTAAAGAACACTGGTTTTTGGTGAATGTCGGGCCTGTGTGGGGCGAAGGGGAACAACTGTCCGGCTTCGTGGCGGTCGCCCGCAATATTACGGAGGGCAAGCAAGCGCAGGCCGCCGCCCACGAACAGCGCGCCTTGGCCGAGGCGCTGCAAGACGTGGCGTTGGCCCTCAACAGCACATTGAATCTGGAGGAGATTTGGAAGCGCATCCTGGGCAATGTGGAGCGCGTCGTGCCTGCAGACTGGGCCGCGATCCTGCTGATCGAGGATGGCGTGGCGCGCCGCGTCGGCGAGCGCAATTACACGCCACAGAAGCTGGGCGCGGTGCTAAACGAGGGCGGGGTTCAGATCGTGGAGGCCGACTATTTGCAGAAGATGATCGCGACCGGCCGGACCTGCCTCATCCCCGATACCTGGAACCACGCCAGTTGGCCGCGCAGCGACCAAGAGCGCTTTGACGACTGGGTGTCTAGCGCAGAAGGACAGGTGATCCGCTCCTATCTGGGCGCACCCATCGTCTTGGAAGGCGCGGTGATTGGCTTTATCAACCTCGTCAGCAGCATACCGGATCACTTCAACGCTACACATGCGGAACGCCTGCAGGTCTTCACCGTGCATGCCGCCTCCGCCATTCGCAACGCCCAACTTCACGCTCAAGCCCAGGAACTGGCGGCGGTGAATGAGCGCCAGCGTCTGGCACGCGAATTGCATGATGCCGTGAGTCAGATGCTGTTCTCGGCAAAAATAATTGCGGAGATGCTGCCGCGACTGCGCGAGCGCGACCCGGACCGCGTATGGCGCTATCTGCCGGAACTGCACCGGCTGATCCAGGGCGCGATGGGCGAGATGCGCACGCTCTTGCTGGAACTGCGACCCGGCAGCCTGACCGACGCCGACCTGGATGTGCTGCTCGGCTATTTGGTCGACGCGGCAGGCGGGCGCACCTCTGCGAAAATCTCTCTCCACTGTGAAGGCCGTTGCATGTTGCCTGATGATGTGCAGGTGGCGTTCTATCGCATTGCACAAGAGGCGTTGTCAAACGCCGTCAAGCATGCGCGGGCCACGACCATCACGCTGGCGTTGCACTCTTGCGAGGACCGCGTCGAACTGCTTGTCGAAGATGACGGCTGCGGTTTTGAGCTGGACAAGGTGCGTCCGCAAAACTTGGGTTTGGGCATCATGCGCGAGCGCGCCGACGAAATTGGGGGGACGTTAACGATCCGCACTGTGCCGCAGGGCGGGACATCCGTGCGGGCGGTGTGGCTGCCTTCGACAGGGAGGTTTTGAGGAGATGGAGGTTGTACGGCCTATCCGCGTCTTGCTGGTGGACGATCATGAGATCGTGCGCCGGGGATTGGCGCTGTTCTTGGAAGGCTTCGAGGACATGCAACTCGTCGGCCAGGCGGGCGACGGCGAGGAGGCTGTGCGGCTGTGCGGCGAGGTGCAGCCGGATGTGGCGCTGATGGATCTGGTGATGCCCATGATGGACGGGCCGGCGGCCATTCGCCGCATCCGCGAACTATATCCGGCGGTGAAGGTGGTAGCGCTAACCACGTTTCGCGACAAGGAACTGGTCCATTCGACGCTGCAGGCAGGGGCGGTCGGCTTTTTGTACAAGGACGCGTCAGTCGACGAACTCGCCGGGGCCATTCGCCGCGCCTATCGGGGAGATGCGGTGATGCTGGCGCCGCAGGCGGCCGAGGCGTTGCTCGAACTGATCGATGCGCGCGGCCAGGAAAACGAGCGCCCCGCCACAGAACTGTCAGCGCGCGAGCGGGACGTACTGGCCCTGTTGGTGGAGGGGTTGACCAACCGCCAGATCGCCTATCGCCTTCACGTCAGCGAATCGACGGCCAAGCAGTATGTGCGCGGCATCTTGTCTAAGCTCAACGTCAGCAGCCGCACCGAAGCGGTGGCGATAGCTGTCCAGCAGGGATTGGTGGACTTGACCTAGCCAGTTGGCTATGACCGGATGAGTGCGAAATTGTATCCAATGGCCGGTTTCCCCAAAGCGCATTCTGGCATATTCTATGTGCGACGTATGAGTTGACCGAGATTTAACGCTGAAGCCTCCATCGACGACCGTTGCAGACTACATTGCCGATCATCGCTGCCGACATCGCTGATCATGACAGACAACATCGCTGATCATTGTAGACGACATTGACGCCTCCTCCCTCGGTTACGCTCATACCGTAATTCATCGAAGAGGGGCCGGCATTCGTGTCGGCCTTTCTTTATTGTTGATCGATACTATTGATCGATGCAGTTCCGTCGCAACTTCCCACCCACGTAAGGCGGGCGCCTGTGACGAAACAATTTTCGGTTCGCATTGTAATCGTGGATGACCATGAGACATTGCGCCGCACGCTGGGCCTCTATCTAGAGCAATACGAGCAGTTCGAGTTGGTGGGCGAGGCGAGCAGCGGCCGCGAGGCGCTGGAAGTTTGCGCCCGCGCCGAGCCGGACGTCGTGCTCATGGATATCTTGATGCCGGACATGGACGGCATCGCCGCCACGCGCGCCATCCGCAGCCAACACCCCCACGTGCAGGTGATCGGCATGACCGGCATGGAGCATGAGAGCCTGAAGCAGCGCGCGCTGCAAGCCGGGGTCGCCAAGTTCTTGTACAAGGGCGCACTGGACGACAGCCTGGCGCCGGCGATCCGCGAGGCCGCCGGACAGGCATGAGCCGGGCCGCGCTCGTCTGCATCTCCTGCACAAGAGCCGCCTCCCTCGTTTTAGCTATACCATAAGACATCTGATATGCGGCGGAAATCGGCGCCGGAATAGCGCATCGCGCCGGCAGTTGATGTATAGTGCATCTAGACATTGCGTGAGATGCGCTGAAGAATGCAATGAAGCGTTCCGAGTTTTTCCCAGCGCCCGAGGAGGGGCAATATGCTCAAAGAATTCCGAGATTTCATCAGCCGCGGTAACGTGTTGGATCTAGCGGTGGCGGTGGTCATGGGCACGGCGTTCACGGCGATTGTGAATTCGCTCGTAAACGACGTCATCATGCCCATCATCGGCATGATCATTGGCGGCGTCGATTTCACCAGTTTGTCGATCACAATCGGCGAAGCCCAGATCTTGTACGGCAGCTTCATCCAGGCCGTGATCAACTTCTTGCTCATCGCCTTCGTGGTTTTCCTGTTGGTGAAGGCGATCAACGAGGCGCAGCGCCGGATGGCCGGCCCCAAGGTAGAAGAAAAGGCCGCGCCGCCCGAGCCGAGCGCCGAAGAGAAGTTGCTCATGGAGATTCGCGATCTGTTGAAGAAGCGCACCGTCTAGCGCCGGACGCAAGCCGGCAGTTGGCCGGTCTTGTCGGATAGACGCGGAACCGCCCCGTGAGGCGCGCAGCTTGCGCCGGCACGGGGCGGTTCTTTTCTGGTACAACGAGATTCTTCACTCGGGAACCCTCTGGGTGCAGAATGACAAATGCTTGGCGAACACGCCGCTAAGCGCCTGTCATTCTGAAGCGAGCGTGAGCGAGCTGAAGAATCTCACTGCACCAGAGGTAGAGATGTTTCGCTCTGCTCAACATGACATCGTGCGTATTTAGCGAATAACCCGCTAAGTTGTCTAGGTTGCCGGCGTTTTGCCTTGTAACTGGCCTACCTCGTCCGTAAGTTCTTCCAGCCGGTCGAAGAGGTCGGCGATGCGCGGTGAGGAGGAGACCGCTTCACCCTCGATCAGCGTGCGCGCCCGCGCCAGCTTGGCATGCACCTCGCTCAAGTCGACGCCTGCGCTTGCGCGTGCCTGGGCCGGCGGAATCAGCAGGTTGTTGATCCAGATCTGCAGTGCAGTCGCCAATGGCGGCGAGGCCAGCAACCCCAGCAGGCCAAAGGCGTCGGTCATGGCGAGCATGATCAGCAAGACCAGCACGCGCCAGTAGCGGGTGCGCGTGTAGAGCCGCGGCTCCAGGTAGAACTCCATCGCCAGGTAAACCGCGGCCGTTAAGGTCGTGGCGGCGATGACCCCGAACAAGCCCATGTTCCAGGCCAGGAGCGCGGCTAAAGCCACGCCGATCAGCCCGCCGACCAGCGGGATCAGCCATGCCAACGCGGCGATAAAGGCCAACAGAAACGGGTAGGGCAGGCCGATCAGCCAGTAAGCCAGGGTTAACAGCGCGCCGGTGGCAATGCACTGGATCAATTCGCTGCGCAGATAGGAGCCCACGCCCGCCTCCATCGCCCGCCACTGGGTGCGGGCCAGCGCACGCGCTTCCGGTGACAGCAGCGACAGCCACAGCCGTTCAAAACGAACCCGGTCTGCCGTCCAGTAGATGCTGACCACGACGGCGATCAGGAGTTGGCTGACGATGGCGCCGGCATTGCCGATGACCTCCACGGCTGTGCCGATGAAGCCCTCGCCTTCACCGAACAAGGCGTTCAGACTGGCGGGATCGCGCATATGCTCGGTGATCGTCACGGCCATTTCGCCCCCGCTGCGCAATCTGCTGTAGATGCGCGCGTAGAACATGATCATCTCTTGAAAGGCTAGGTCCGCCTCGACGCTTATGCGCCAGAAGATCACGGCGAGCAGGAGTAGGGGGAGGCCGATGCCTGCCGCATAGATGGCGAGCATGGCCAAGGCGGGCCGCCAGCCGCGACGGATCAGCGCCTCCGCCGGGGCGCGCACCATGGCGGCAGCCGCCAGCGAGATGACGAACAGGATGAGGATGTTGCTTAGCCGCCACATCACCAAGAGAGCAGCCAGCGTTGCCAGGGTTGCGGCGGTTGTGAGGGCGACGCGCTTCATGCCGGTTTCTCCATCTGGACCAGGACCGCGTCCAAAGCCTGTGCGACGTCTTCGATAATGTCTTCCGCTTCCTCGCCGGCTGCGTCGGCCTGATCGTCGCCGCCGCTGCGCACCAGCTTGCGTACATCTTGGATCAACTCGTGCGTTTCCATGCGCAGCAGCGCCAGCCGGTCTCGCTTGCCGGCTCCTGCGCCGGAAGTTGTGGACAGCGCATCTTCCGGCATGGGCAGGTTGAAGAGCGCCCGGTTGATTAGAATCTGCAGGATGGCGGCGAGCGGGATGGCGAGCACCGCTCCGGCTATCCCAAAGAGCGCGCCGAAGGCCGTAATCGCCAGGATTGAGACGATGGCGTTTACCCCTACCGACTGGTCCATCACCCGCGGCACCAGCAAGTTGCCCTCCAGCACCTGGATCGCCACCAGCGCCGCCACTGTCCAGATCACCTTGTCCGGGGCAGTCGCCAGCGTGATCACGATGGCCGGCGCTGCACCGAGAATCGGCCCGATCACGGGGACCGCCTCAAAGATGCCCATTAGCACGCCCAGCACCAGGGCGTAGGGCACGCCGATCAGCCAGAACGCCAACACGGAGACGACGCCGACGATCACGCACAGGATGATCTGGCCGCGAAAATAGCCGCCGATTTTGCCTTCCACTTCAAGGATCAGCGCACGCGCCTGCTCGCGACGCTGCCGGGGGATGCGCATCTCCAGCCGGCGGGTGATCACTTCCCGCTCCAGCGTCCAGTAGAAGGAGAGCGCCAAGATCACCAAGGTTACGAAGGAGCCATAGGCGCCCAGGCGTAGAATGGCCCAGGTGGAAGCAGCCTCTGTGGCCGCTTCTCTTTCGACGGCGCTGTTCGCCTCAGCGTCTGCTGCGGGGGGCGGAGGTGCGGCGCCAGGTCCGGATATAACCTCGGCTAACGGTATTTCCACCGGCAACGCGGCGCCGAGGCTGCGCGCCAGGCGGCTGGACGACTCGCCCAGCCAGTTGCGCAATTGTTGGTAATCGTCGGGAAGCCGTTCGACGATGGCGCCGCTCTGCGCCACGAGGAGGGGCGCCGTCAGCCAGATGAGCAGGACGATCAGGGCGAGCAGCAGCGCATAGACGAGCAGCACGCCCAGCCAGCGCCGCAGCCCGCGCGCTTCCAGCCATAGGACGGCAGGGCGCATCGCCACCTCCAGCGCCGCCGCCCCAAAGAAAATGAAGACCACCATGTAGAAGCGGTAGACCAGGACGAAGGCCAGCGCCACCCCAAGCGCTGTGAGCGTCGCCGCGATCACCTGGCGCATCGTCCATGCGGGGAAAGAGAGGCCGGGCGGCGGTTCGGAGACAACAGACTCCCCGCCGGATTCGGCGCCGGGGACGCGCTGCGACTGGTTCATGGGCGTTGTCCTTTTGACAGCATATCTTCTCTTCGCGCTACTCGCGTTCTGGCAACTCTGTTTCGGTCATTCTGACGACCGGAGGGAGGAAGAATCTGTTCGTGCACCACACAGGGATTCTTCGCCTTCGGCTCAGAATGACAACGGCACAGATCGTGTGAACGTATCACTCGTTAGGCTACGTAGCAAAAAGTATACTCGATCCGTGTGCTGTGCGCACCTACACATTGATCGGCCAGGAAACCGGGACAGACCCTTCGCGCCAGACAAACAAGAGAGGGGATGCACACGGGCGCTCGTGTGCATCCCCTCTCGTTGCTTCGCCCCAAACAGCGCAGCTTACGCGCGCCGGCCTAGTCTCTCGCCAGGTGCGGCTGCCACACCTCCCAGACCTTGCCTACCAGATCCGGCCCCGGCTTGAGCGTCATCTTGCCGGGCTTCCAGCCGGAGGGCGTCGCTTCGCCGCCCTTGCTTTCCCGCACCAGTTGGAAGGCCTGAATCTGTCGCAGGGTTTCGCCGACGTTCCGGCCTACAGGCGGCGTGAGGACCTCGTAACCCTGGATCGCGCCGTCGGGGTCGATGATGAAGCGTCCGCGATTTTCGACGCCGGCGTCTTCGTCATAGACGCCGTACGCGGCGCCCAACTTGCCGCCGCCGTCGGACAACATGGCGAAGGGGATCCCGCCCTCCACCATGTGGCTCAACTCGTGGTCATTCCACATCTTGTGGACGTACATGCTGTCGACGCTGACGGACAGAACTTCGACGCCCAACTCCTGAAACTCCGCATAGTGATCGGCGACCGCCGATATTTCGGTCGCTCAGACAAAGGTGAAATCGCCCGGATAGAAGCACAGCACAACCCACTTGCCCAGATAATCCGACAACTTCACCGACGTGAATTTGCCCTTGTGATAGGCCGGCGAGACGAAGTCCGGCGCCGGTTTGCCTACTTGGATCATCTTTTTTTCCTCCTTGGGGGGATGGGGCGGCTGTTCTTCTGGCGTCTGGTTCGGCTGTCCGACCAAACCGCCGGTCGGACGAGCGCAACCTACTGCTTGCTCTTCCGCCATGATATGCCTCTGCTTTCTACTACAACGTTTTCGACTATCGCAGGTAAGAAACAGGGAGATGGGGCCGGTCGTTGGGGCGAGGCCAATGCTGCACAGAGAGAACGCCTAGCCGGAGGTTATGGAGCTACGGCTAGTTTGCGATCGTCCGTGTGTGCTTCTTATCTTAAAGGGAAAGGGAGACGCCGGCAAACCGGCCGGCGTCTCCAAATCGGCGAGCTTATGCGTTCGCCTTGACCGCCAGCGCGGCGCGCACACCCGCGGCGTAGTCCGGGTGCACTTTCTCGAAGTGGCCTAGCTGGCGCTCGACGATGTAGTCGGGAACGCCCTGCATCGCGTCGGCGATGTTGGAGAAGAGCCGGGCTTTTTGGCCGTCGTCGAAGAGGTTGAAGAGCGCACGCGGCTGCGAATAGTCGTCGTTGCCCTGGCGGTGGTCATAGCGGTCGGCGTCGCCCGCTATCCTCAGCGGCGGCTCTGCCGTCTCCGGTCGCTCGACCGGCCCGTTAAACGAGTTCGGCTCGTAGTAGGCGTCCGGGTTGGGGTTATTGGCAAAGAAGCGCATGGGCCCGTCTTTGTGGTAGTGATTGACGGGGCAGCGCGGCATATTGACAGGCAGCGCCTCGTAGTGCGTTCCCAGCCGGTAGCGATGCGCATCGGCGTAGGAGAAGATGCGCGCTTGCAGCATTTTGTCCGGCGAGAAGCCGATGCCGGGCACGATGTTGGACGGCGAGAACGCGGCCTGCTCGATCTGGGCGAAGTAGTTGTCCGGGTTGCGGTTCAACTCCATGATGCCGACGTCGATCAGCGGGTAGTCGCCGTGCGGCCAGACTTTGGTCAGGTCGAAGGGGTTGTAAGGCGTCTTATCGGCGTCCGTTTCGGGCATGATCTGCACGGCGAAACGCCACTTGGGGAAGTCGCCGCGCTCGATGGCGTTGAAGAGATCTTCCTGCGTGGATTCACGCGTGCGGCCAACGACCTCTGCGGCCTCGGCGTTGGTCCAGTGCTTGTGTCCTTGCAGCGTCTTGAAGTGGAACTTCACCCAAAAGCGCTCGTTTTCTGCATTGATGAAGCTGTAAGTGTGGCTGCCGTAACCGTTGATGTGGCGCACGCCGATGGGCAGGCCCCGGTCCGACATGAGGATCGTGACCTGGTGCAGCGATTCCGGCGACAGCGACCAGAAGTCCCACATAGCCGTGTTGGAGCGCAGGTTGGTGCGCGGGTGACGCTTCTGCGTGTGGATGAAGTCCGGGAACTTATAGGGGTCGCGCACGAAGAAGACGGGGGTGTTGTTGCCGACCAGGTCCCAGTTGCCTTCTTCGGTGTAGAACTTGAGGGCGAAGCCGCGCACATCGCGTTCGGCGTCGGCGGCGCCGAGTTCGCCCGCCACGGTGGAGAAGCGCGCCAGCATATCGGTCTGCTTGCCCACCTCGGAGAAGATCTTGGCCCTGGTGTAGCGGGTGATGTCGTGGGTGACGGTGAGCGTGCCGAAGGCGCCCCAGCCCTTGGCGTGCACCACGCGCTCGGGGATGCGTTCGCGGTTCTGGTGGGCCAGCTTTTCCAACAGCCGGTAGTCTTGCAGCAATACGGGGCCGCGCGGGCCGGCAGTGAGCGAGTTCTGGTTGTCGGCGATGGGGGCGCCGGCCGATGTGGTCAGCGTCGGTTTGTCGGTCATGGATGGGCTCCTTGCTCTATGCTTGCATACATCTCTGCTGGCCCTGCCAGCCGTTCTATTGTCACCTAGAAAGCTGTCCGGCCCAAACGCGGCGGGCGGCGGATCATGCCCTGGGCGCAGGATAGTTGTCCAGCCGTTTTGCTGGTACACTGCACATTGACAGGCAAGCGAAAGGAAATCCTATGGATGCGAAGGTCGCATACTGCATCGTGAGCGGGCTGATCCGCGGACATGTACGCATGGTCGGGGCCGCGCCCGCTCGCTATGACGCGTCGGGGCGACTTTCGATGCTGGGCGCGGCGCGCGTCGAATACGATGCGGACGGGCGCATCACGGCGCTGGGCAACTCGCCGGTCGAATATGGCGCAGACGGGCGGCCTGTGCACATCGGCGCGGCAGCGGTGACATACGACCTGTATGGCCGCGCCGAGCGCGTCGGCGTAGCGCCGCTCAGCTATGCCGATAATGGCCTGGTATTGAGCATCGGCGCTTCGCCGTTGGACTATGACAGCTATGGCCGCGTAACCCGTATCGGCGCGGCGCGCATCGAGTATGTTGACTGAGACAGACAGTCCTCCAGTATAGCGAAAAAAACAATCAAGCAACAAAATATTCGATTCCAGCAGAGGGGGTCAACCACGATGAATGATGCGATCATCTCAGCGCGCGAGGTGCACAAACGCTTCCGCCTGGGCGAGGTGACGGTCCACGCGCTGCGCGGCATCGACCTGGACGTGCGCCGGGGGGAGATGGTGGCGGTGATGGGGCCGTCGGGCTGCGGCAAGACGACCATGCTCAACTGCCTGTCGGGGCTGGACGAGTTCGATTCCGGCGAGGTCATGGTCGAAGGCGTCAGCCTGCGCAGTATGACCGATCGCCGGCGCACTGCGTATCGCGCCCAGCGCATGGGCTTCGTCTTTCAGACCTTTAACCTGCTGCCGGTGATCAACGCCGTGGAAAACGTGGAATTGCCGCTGCTGGTGAGCGGCATGCGCCCCGGCGAGGCGCGGCGGCGGGCGACCGAAGCCCTAGCCCAGGTCGGTTTGGCGGACCGTCTGCACCACCGGCCTGCGGAGCTGTCCGGCGGACAGCGCCAGCGCGTGACCATCGCCCGTGCTTTGGTCAATAACCCGGCGCTGATCTGGGCCGACGAGCCGACGGGCAACCTCGACACCGCAGCCGCGACCGATGTGCTGTCCTTCATGCGCCGCATGAACCAGGAAAACGGGCAGACGTTCGTCATCGTCACCCACGACCCTAACCTAGGAGCCGTCTGTGACCGCATTGTGCGTATGCAGGACGGCGAAATCTTGGCCTCCGAGCCTGTGCAGGAGACCTGACCATGGACTTCCTCTCCAATATGGCGGCGAGCAGCGTGCTCTTTATGATCGGCGCGCTCACCGCTATCCTGCTTATTTTGGCTTATTTGTCGGCGCGCAATCCGGTCTTGATGAAGATCGGGCTGCGCAACCTGGTGCGCCGGCCCACCCAGGCGATTCTGATCATTCTGGGGCTGACCCTGAGCACGATCATTATTGTCAGCGCCTTTGGTACGGGCGACACCCTGAGCTATTCCGTGCGGCGGCAGGCTGTGGCGGCCTACGGCCAGGTAGACGAGATCGTGGCCCCGCCGCTGCTTTCGCTGCTCGCTAATCTGGCCGACGGGGATGACGAGTCCCTTTCCGAACTCGGGGAGACCGTCAGCGGCCTGACCAGCGGCGGCTTGGGCAGCATGCTGGCCTTGGTGCGCGGCGGGCTGCCCAGCATCGAAGCGGCGCGCCTGGAGCAACTGCGCGCCGAAGCCGAGGCGGACCCGCTGATCGACGGCGTGGCCGGGGCCATCGTCTTTCCTACGATTTTACGCAATACGACCAACGGCGCCAGCGAGCCGCTGGGCTTTATCTATGCCGTGGATGACCAGTACCCGCACATTTTCGGCTTGCGCGGTACGGATGGCAAACCGCTGGAGATGACCGTGTTGCAGCCGGGCATCGGCAATGTGTTCCTGCAGGCGAGCCGCCTGTTCAGCGCCGCTTCAGATCTGGCTGCCCGCTTTGGCGGCGAGGACGCGTCGCCGCTGATGCGGGCTGCAGCCGGGCTGGGCGCCGTCTTCACCGGCGTATCGCCGGATGAACTGCCGTCGTTGAGCATCGACCTGGCCACCCTGGAAGAGCTGGGCATGGACACCGCCCCGCTCGAGGAAATGGGTATCGAGACGCTCGACTTGGAGACGCTGGCGACGGCGTTGGGCATGTCAGATGAGAGTGCAGCCCAGTTGTCCGCCTCGGCAGAGGATACTCTGGGCGACCTGCGCGACGGGGCGGATGGTCTGCTCAAAGTGGTGAACCTCAACACGCTCGGCGCCGAGATCGACCGGCTGTTGGGCCAGTACGGGCTGCAACTGCGCCAAGGCGATCTCTACCTGAGCCGCCTGGCCGCGGAGCGTCTGGGCGCGCAGCCGGGCGATGTCTTGGAGGTCTTTGTGGGGCCGCTGCCGGTGCGCTTCCGCGTGCGCGCCGTCGTCGACCAGGCCGGCCCGCTCAGCGCACTGGTGCCCGTGGTGATGCTGCCGCTGGAGGAGGCGCAGCAGTTGCTCTTTATGAACGACCGCGTCAACACGGTGCTTGTCTCCAACGCCGGCGATGAAATGGGCGGGCTGGAACACACCACAGCGGTAACTCGACGGCTGGGTGAACTGGCGCTGGACCCGGATGCGGTCGACCAGGTGGCGGCGATCCTGGCGCGGCCCGATGTGGGGCCGGTCGTCCAGCAGGCTGCCCCCGATCTGTTAACCGCAAGCGCAATGCAGGCGGACGAACAGGCGCCCGCAATCTTGCAGGCTTTCATCGAGAACATTGGCCAGGGCCTGGGCATGCGGGTGGCGACGCCGGAAGATGTGGACGCCTTGTTGGCCGCCGCATCCGGCACGGCCGACCCAGCGGCGCTGCGCCCTATGCTGTCCAATACCGGCATCCGCTCCTGGCTGCTCGGCTTGGATCTGCCCGCGGAGACGCATACGGAGCTGCGGTCGGCGCTGTCTGCACTCAACCAGTTCGAGGTGATCGAGCCGTTGAGCAAGGCGACGCTGCTCAACGTGGCAACCGTCGGCGGCACGATCTTCTCGTCGGCCTTCTCGCTCTTCGGCGCGCTGTCAATCCTGGCGGCGATCCTGCTCATCTTCCTGATCTTCGTCATGCTGGCGGCGGAGCGACGCAGCGAAATCGGCATGGCGCGCGCCGTCGGCACGCAGCGGCGGCAGGTGGTGCAGATGTTCGTCACCGAGGGCATGGTCTATGCGCTGGCGGCGGCGGCCATCGGCGTATTGGCCGGCATCGGCGTCACCTTTGCGATGACCAGTTTCATCGGCCAGATGTTCAACAACCTGACCGGACAGGTGAACTCACAGGCGGCCGGCCTCTTCGGCGTCACCTTCAACATCCGCTGGCAATCGGTGGTCATCTCCTATTGCCTGGGGGCGATTCTGACTTTTGTCGTGATCGCCGCGGCGTCGTGGCGGGTGAGCCGCATGAACATCGTCAGCGCCATCCGCGATCTGCCGGATACGGGCGTAGGCCGGCCGCGCACACTGCTACACGGCATCTGGCGCTGGCTCTTCCCTGTGCTGGTGGCGGCTGGCGGCGTGGTGCTGCTTGTGCGAGCGCTGCAGGGCGGCTGGCTGGCGACAGCGCTGCTCGGCGCGAGTCTGCTGCTCACAGGCCTGGTGTTGTTGGCGGGCCGGGCGCTGGAGCAGCGCGGGGTCTCTGTCGTTTGGACGGAGCGCCTGATCTATACGGCCATCGGGCTTGGGCTGCTGGCGCTGTGGGCGCTGCCGTGGCAAAATTGGCTGGCGAAGTCCGCGCCCGATCTGTTTGACTATACGCCGCTGCAACTGCCCGCCCTTTTCCTGCTTGGCGGCCCGCTGACCGTAGCCGGTGCGATCATGGTGATCATAGTCAACGCCGATTTCCTGGCCCGGCTGTTCAGCGCGGCGCTGGGCTTCATACCTTCGCTGCGGCCTGTGCTCAAGACGGCCATCGCCTATTCGTTGAACAGCCGCTTTCGCACGGGCATGACGATGCTGCTCTTCGCCATGATCATGGCGACAGTGACCGTCATGGCGGTCGTGATCGACGCCGCGCAAAACCTGGTGAAGCTGGACGACAAGAGCACGGCGGGTTTCGACATCCAGGTGTCGTCGACGCTGCTGAGTTTCTTCAGCCCGGTGGAAGACCTGGAGACTGCGCTGGCTGACGTGCGCGACGATCCGGTGACGGATGATATTGCGGTGGTGGGCCAGATATCGCGCGAGGTGCTGCGCGGCCGCACCGACGACGGTCGCTGGCTCTATGCCGGCGTCAACGGGCTGAACGACGGCTATATCGAGCAGGCGGCGAAAGTGTACAGCTTCCAGGCGCGCGCCGCAGGCTATGCAGATGACGCTGCAGTGTGGGAGGCGCTGCGTACGCGCGAAGACGCGGTTATCATCCTGCCGCGGCGGCTGGCCGATGACGATGCAGACACGCGCCCGGCCATGACCTTCGGCCGGCCGCCCCGCCCGGCTGAAGACGATGCCGAGACGCCCCCCACTCCGCGGGAAATGATGGAGTGGGAAGAGGACGGCTACCTCATGGACGAGCTGTACTTCCATGATGTACACATAGTGAATACACAGCTGCCGCAGTTGTATGTAGAACTGCGCGCCGACACCGATACTGACACCGCAGGCGAAGAACCGCCTGCCGCGCGGCGCTTACAAGTGATCGGCGTGCTGGAGGACAATACGGAACTGGCTTGGAGCGGCATTCAAACCAGTGAGCGCACGCTGGAAGCGATCTTAGGCAAGGCTCCGTCCATAGAGGGTATGTATGTCAAGGTGCGCGAAGGCGCGGATGTGCGCGCGGTGGCGCTGGGCATCGAACGCGTCTTCACCGCCTCCGGCCTGCATGCCACATCGCTGGTGGATCGCTTCGTGCAGGAGCAGCAGTTGACGACGGGGATCCTGCGCTTGCTGCAGGGCTTCATGGCGCTGGGGCTGCTGGTCGGCATCGCCGCGTTGGGCGTGGTTTCTGCCCGGGCCGTGGTGGAGCGGCGGCAGCAGGTGGGAATGTTGCGCGCCATCGGCTATCAGAAGGAGATGGTGGGCCTATCCTTCCTGCTGGAGTCGAGCTTCATCTCGCTGTGCGGGCTGTTGATCGGCGCGCTGGCGGGCGTGGGGCTAGGAGAATTGGTGATGGAAATGGGGACGCTCGACCTGGCTGGGGCGCATACCGGGTCGGCGCCCTGGGGGGCTATCGGGCTGACCGTGTTGGCGGCCTATCTGTTCTCGCTGCTGACCACGATTGCGCCCGTGTGGCAGGCCACGCGCATCTATCCGGCGGAGGCGCTGCGCTACGAGTAGGCCGGGCGGCTCGCCGGTTGTGCGACAGGCGAACCTATCAAACTGAATCGAACAGGAAGGCAAAGGGAGCGACACGCCAAAAGCGTCGCTCCCTTTTTCTATTGGCTTTCTGTTGCTTTAAAACGCGCGAAAATCACATGATACCGGCGTTTGGCAGCCGGTATTCGACGCAATTTGTCCATCTTCGTTACTGATTGTAACTTGTGCGCAACTTTTTGTGCGATTCTGCGTCATGGTTATGTGAAATGATGTAATTGCGATTGCGTGATGGCGGCGATATGCCAAGAAATATCGGTGAGCGGCCAGATCGACAATCGCCCGGCAGCGCAGGAGGTTGGCTGGAGAGCCGGCCCGGTCACGAATATCGGGCTGCAGGCGGCGCAGGCAATGAATATGCAATACCCAAATCAAGTCATGAATCTATCTTTCGTTCTGTATCTTTGGACTGCAATGTTGATCCGTAAGGGAAGGAGTATCCGCATGAATCGCAAGAATGTCGCCAATGTCGTCGTGGCGATCCTGGTCGCCGCGCTCGCATTGGCGCCGGCTGCTGTGAACGCGGGGCCGTTGACGCCTCCGCCGCTTGCCATCACCGGCCCGCGCATGAGTCCGCCCGTGATCCCGCAGCCTTTCTCTGACCTGCTGGCGAACGCGCCGCTCACCGTCAACGCCCTCGAGGCGAACGCATGGGACGGCGGTCGCAACCAGGAGGCCCCCGGCCGCGGCATCCGCCAGACCCTCACCGGGTTGGGCGCGGGGCTGACGCTGTATGACTCGCCCAACGTGTGCAACAACTTCAACGCCGAGATCGGCTGGGCTGCCACGGACGGCAACCCTGATATGTGGACCGACTGGTATTCCGGCTGGGCGCCGTTTGCCCTCGACGACGGCGAGTACAGCGCCAACAACGTCATCTTCACCCGTGAGCGCGCGGTCGGCCCCGGCAACCGCTATAACGATGCGGAAAGCAAGGACGGCGGCGAGGAGTATGCCATCAAGATCGCCGGGCACCGGCCCTATGCCGCCGGCCTCGGCAGCCCGCGCATTGCTGTGCCTGCCGGCTTCGAAGGCGGGCAGGTGCAAGTCAGCATCCGCTACCTGATCTGGGACCACGACCAGGGCGGCGGGCCGGGCAAGGATGGCCTCGACTACGATTGGGCGTCGTTGGGCGTCAAGCCTGGCGCAGACGGCGACATCGCCCTCTATGCCAACGGCTATGTGCGCGGCGAATGGGCGCAACTGGTCAACACCGTGGAGCTGGGCGACGCCCAGGACATCATGGTGCTGGTCCAGGCGCAGTCGCCGGCCTTCCTGAATTCCAACATCTACGTGGATGACATCAAGATCGCCTTCTTGGCCGCGGACGGGACAATCAAGTACCTGTCCGACTGTACGGCCGAAGAGGCCATCCGGTAACGTCATCCGGCGAACGTAAGCGTAACCGAGAGCTCGGCGGAGCGATCCGCCGGCCTCTCACTTTCGGCCATTCTGGTCGAGAAAAGGATCTATGAACGTGAAACCTCGCAGTAAGTTCATCCTTGTGAGCGTCGCAGTGGCGGTCGCGCTGGCTCTGACTGGCGGGCTGCTCTTGAAGACGGTGCAGGCCGGCGGGTGGTCGGGGCCCGGCCCCATGCAAATGGCGCCCCACGGCTTCGGCACCCATATCAAGGGGGCCGCCTGGTTTAGGCCTCCGCATTTGCCTCGAATCGTGGAGCGTGACCTGCGGTCAAACTGCGACCGGCTCTTCTACAAGCTGATCGGCGGGCGGTACGAGCAGATCTATCTGCGCTGCCGGTATGGCAGCGGCACGTATGACTACAGCCCGGACTATCGCAATCTGTTCAACTTCTATGCCACGCTGCAGATGACCGCCACGGTCGGGACCGACCCGGACGTATGCGCAACCGACGGATCGGTCGTCGTGGGTGACGGGACAACCGTCTACTACTGCTACACCGCGACCAACACCGGCAACATCGCGCTGCCGCTGCACAACCTCGAGGACAGCGAAATTGGGACCGTCTTCAGCGCCGAGCCGTATCTGTTGGCCCCCGGCGCCAGCGTGAGCAACGTGGACCTGGGCTACGAGATCAGCCACACCTTCACCGCGCCGCAAGCCGCGCCGCTCAAGCGCGCCGGCACCTGGACGGGTTACGTGAGCGGCGGCGTCAGCGCCAGCGCCTCGGCGATTGCTGTGGTAGATGTCGCTGCCGTCGACATGGTCAAGACCGTGTCCGAGACTCCTGATGTCTGTGGCGAGACCAACGTGATCACGCCGACCGTCGCGCCTGTATTGCCTTACTACTGCTATACGGTGAACAACATCGGCAGCATCACTTTGCCTGTTCACAGCCTCGTCGACAGCAACCTGGGCGACATCCTGTCCGGTTATGCTTACGAACTCGGCCCAGGGCAGAGCACCTACACGATCACCGCGGCGACCGAAGACCTGACAGTGACGACCACGAACGTGGCGACGTGGACGGCCCCGGTCGATACCGTTTCCGTGACCGATACGGCGACGGCGACGGTGAACATCCCGTAACTTTGCGGGCAGTCTGCCATTGGGGGAGGGGGCTCGCTGTCTTTGTGGCCCCTCCGATCCATGCTAGAATCTTCAGCACAGCCTCCGCCTGGGGGCTGTGCTGTTGCGTTTTGTGGGCAAGAGATGTCTGGCGAGGGATCCATGTCCGGAGGAAGGCGGAGAGCTTGGACGCTGGGGATGGCGGCGCTGCTGTGGCTGTCGGCCGCGTGCGCGCCGGTCGCTCCGCAGGCGCGCCCCGGAACGGTTGCACAGCCGGAGCCGCTGTTGGTCGCGGCGGCCGCGTCGCTGGAAGGCGCGTTCAACGAGATCGGCGATGCGTTTGAGGCCGAGACAGGACAGCCTGTCACCTTCGTCTTTGGGGCCAGCGGCAACCTGGCAACCCAGATCGAGAACGGCGCGCCGTTTGACGTCTTTGCGGCGGCCAACGTCGAGTTTGTCGAGCGGCTGGCGGACGGCGGGTTGATCTTGCCCGATACGCAGGCGGTCTATGCACAAGGCCGGCTGGCCCTGGCGGTCAACCGCGCGGCGGGCGTGACGGCAACCAACCTGGAAGACCTGCTGAACCCCGCCATCACGCGCGTGGCGATCGCCAATCCCCAACTGGCGCCCTACGGCCTGGCCGCGCAGCAGGCCTTGCACAGCCGCGGGCTGTGGGAATCACTCGAGCTCAAGATCGTCTATGGCGAGAATGTGCGCCAGGCGCTGCAATACGTGCAGACAGGCGACGCCCAAGCCGGTCTCGTCGCCCTCTCCATCGTCTCCGTGCCGGAGGTTTCCTATACCATGATCGACGCGGCGCTGCATGATTCGCTCGACCAGGCGCTGGTCGTGATTGCCGGTCGCCCGCACGAGGAAACCGCACGCGCCTTTGCCGCCTTTGTCCTCGGCTCCGGCGGCCGCGAGATACTAGGCCGGCACGGCTTCACGCCCCCAGGCGAGTTTTGACGTTGGGCTCCGGCTGGTTTCCCCTGTGGCTGTCGCTGCGCGTGGCGGGCGCGGCGACGCTGCTCGTGCTGATGGCGGGCATCCCGCTCGCCTGGATGTTGGCGCGGCGCAACTTTCCCGGCAAGGAGTTGCTGGGCGCTATGGCCTCCTTGCCGCTGGTGCTGCCGCCGACGGTGTTGGGCTATTACCTGCTGGTGCTGTTGGGCAACCAGAGCCCGCTGGGACGCTGGCTCAATGAACAAGGCTTCCCGCTGGTCTTCACCTGGCGCGGCGCGGTCATCGCCGCGGCGGCGGCTTCCTTTCCCCTTTTGCTGGAGACGACGCGCGCCGGTTTCGAGAGCGTCGACGTGCGGCTGGAGAACGTGGCGCGTACGTTGGGCCGCTCGGATTTCTATATCTTCTGGCGGGTGACGCTGCCTCTGGCCTGGCGCAGCATTCTGGCCGGAACGGCGCTCAGCTTTGCGCGCGCATTGGGCGACTTTGGCGCCACCCTGATGGTAGCGGGCAACATCCCAGGGCGCACGCAAACCATGTCGATCTACATTTACGACCTGGTACAGGCCAACCGGCAGGCCGAGGCCAACCGCATGGTGCTGGTGATCACGCTGGCGGCCGTGGTCCTGCTCCTGATCTCGCGCCAGTTCTCGCGCCGCATCCTGAGGTAACTGCCGGTGCTGGAAGTCCGTCTGTGCAAACACCTCGATCAGTTCCGGCTGGACCTGTCGTTCGGCGCGCCGCCGGGCATCACCGCGCTCTTCGGCCAGTCCGGCGCGGGAAAAAGCATGACGCTGGCCTGCATCGCCGGGCTGGAGACGCCCGACGCCGGGCGCATTGTGCTGGACGGGCGGCTTTTCTTCGACGACGAGGCGGGCGTCAATCTGCCGCCGCAACGTCGCGGCGTCGGCTATGTCATGCAGGATTACCTGCTCTTTCCGCATCTTTCGGTCGGCGGCAATGTGGCTTTTGGGTTGGCGCGAGTACGGGGAAAAGAGAAGGCGCGCATCGTGGACGAGGCGCTGGCGCGCGTGGGGCTGGCAGGCTATACTGCGCGTCGCCCATCGGAACTGAGCGGAGGCGAACAGCAGCGGGTGGCGCTGGCGCGGGCGCTGGTCACCCAGCCCAGCGTGCTGCTGCTGGATGAGCCGTTCTCGGCGCTGGACGGGCCGACGCGCGTGCTGCTGCGGCGTGATCTGCTGCGCTTGCAGCGTTCGCTGGGTTTGCCCGTGGTCTTCATTACGCACGATCTGGCCGAAGCCTATCTGCTGGCCGACCAGATCGCGGTGATCGAGGCGGGCCGCCTGCTGCAGATCGGCCCGCCAGGGTCGATTGTCTACCGGCCTGCCAGCCGTTCGGTAGCCCGGCTCACCGGCAACAGCAACTTTTTCGCGGGCGAGATGCTGCGCGTCGACGAGAGCGGCGCGCACATCCGCGTCGGCGATGTGACGCTGCTCGCCCCGCCCGGTAAGCTGGCGCCGGGGCAGGCGGTGGAGTTGGGGCTGCGGCCGGAGCGCATTATGCTGGTACGCAAGGACGTGCCGATGGGCCAGCGCGATAACCTGCTGTCGGGCGAGGTGGTGAACGAACTGACCGACGGCTTTAACTGCACGCTTTTTCTGCGGCTGGACGAGGGCAAGCGGCTGGGGCGCGGCGACTACGACTTGGAGATCACGATCCCGGCCTATGTCTACGAGCGGCTGCATGTGGCCGAAGACAAGCGCTGGTCGGTTACCGTGCGGCGCGAGGATGTGCATGTGTTCGGCGAGGGCGAAGAGCGGCGGGAGAGCGCGGGGCCGGCGGCGTGAGGCGTCACCCGTCACTTAGCCGGTTGGCGGCGCAATGTCACATGCGGGTTTTTGCATATATTGCGGTTTGCATGTATATTGGGGTCGAAGCCTGAGAAGCGGCTTCGGCTGTGCGATGCGGAAAGGCGGAACCAATGGCGAATCAAGCAATGCCGGACTATGAAACCGTCAGCGGGCGGCTTAAGCTGCTGGCGCACCCGGAGCGGCTGCGCATCCTGGACGCCCTGCGCCGCGACGCCGAATGCGTGTGCCATCTGGAAGCGCTTCTGGGCAAGCCCCAGCCCTATGTCTCGCAGCAGTTGCGCATCCTGCGCGACGCGGGCGTCATTCGTGACGAAAAAGAGGGCATCAATGTCTTCTATCGCCTGATCGACGCCGAACTGATCGGCTGGCTCGAAGCCATTTTGGGGCCGGTGCAGGGCGAACACCCGGAGATGGCGCGGCATAAGAAGGTCATCTCGTGTTCCTGCCCCAAGTGCGAACCCGCGCCCATTCCGCTGATGCATGAACCGGCCTGATTGAGACGTTCGGCGGGCTGCACGCTCAAGGATCCGCACAATGATCGAAGAGTGCAGCCCTTTTTTTGGCGCTAACATATGCATGAAACCGCATATGCGGAAATGTAGATGTATGGAGAATTCGATGACTCACCAATCGCTTACCGTGGAAACCGCGCCCCTTGCCGCCGAGCAGGTCGAGGGGAAGGACCTGGGCTTCTTTGAGCGCTACCTGACGATCTGGGTGGCGCTGTGCATCGTCGCCGGGGTGGCCCTCGGCCAACTGGTCCCCGCCGTGCCCGACACCCTGACGCGCTTCACCTATGCGGAGGTGAACATCCCCGTCGCCATCCTCATCTGGTTCATGATCTACCCGATGATGGTGCAGATCGATTTCGCCAGCATTCTCGGCGTGCGCAAGCAGCCCAAGGGGCTGGCCCTTACCCTGGCGGTCAACTGGCTGATCAAGCCGTTCTCGATGTTTGCCATCGCCTGGCTCTTCTTGCTGGTCATCTTCGCGCCGCTCATCCCGGCCAACCTGGGGCGCGAGTACCTGGCGGGCGCCATTCTGCTGGGCGCGGCGCCGTGTACGGCCATGGTTTTTGTGTGGAGTTACCTCACCAAGGGCGACCCGGCCTACACGCTCGTTCAGGTTTCGGTGAACGACCTGATCATGCTGGTCGCCTTTGCGCCTATCGTGGCGCTGTTGCTGGGGCTGAGCGACATCGTCGTGCCGTGGAACACGCTCTTTCTGTCGGTCGTGCTCTACATCGTCGTCCCGCTGGCGGCCGGCTATGCAACGCGCGTCTATCTGATCCGGCATAAGGGGATGCCCTGGTTCGAGAATGTCTTTCTCCGACGCCTCGGCCCGCTGACCATCACCGGCCTGTTGCTGACGCTGATCCTGCTCTTCTCGTTTCAGGGCGAGGTCATCCTCAACAACCCGCTGCACATTGCGCTGATCGCCGTGCCGCTCATCATCCAGACGTTCTTCATCTTCGCCATCGCCTATGGCGCGGCCAAAGCGATGCGCATTCCGCACCGCATCGCTGCACCGGCGAGCATGATCGGCGCCAGCAATTTCTTCGAACTGGCCGTAGCCACGGCTATTGCGCTCTTCGGCGTATCGTCGGGCGCGGCCTTGGCGGCGGTGGTCGGCGTTTTGGTGGAGGTCCCGGTGATGTTGATGCTGGTGCGCATCGCCAACGCTACCCGGCGCCATTTCCCGGAGGCGACTGCCGATGTCGCCGCCTGACCGGCGCGGCCGGCTGGCGGACTCTGCCGGTTAACTCTGAATGGTTGTATGAAAGCGTGACCAAAGCATGAAACTCACCGATGAATCGCCCAGCCGTCCTTCGCTGGCCTGGACTGTGACGCACAACCCGGCGGCGCTGTGGCAGGCATTGGCGCCCGGCCTGGAGCGCTGGCGCAGCGAGTGGAAGCCGCTGGCCGCGATCCTGGCGGTCTTTCTCGCCATCTACTACCTGCCGTTGGGCGTACCGCGCTTCGACGCCGCCATCATGGAGGCGCTGGAGTTGGCGAAGTGGTATGCGCGCGAGCACGTGGTGCTGTGCCTCTTGCCGGCTTTCTTCATTGCCGGCGCCATCGCCGTCTTCGTGAGCCAGGCATCGGTGATGAAATACCTGGGCGCGAACGCGCCCAAAGCGTTGGCCTATGGCGTGGCGTCGGTGTCGGGCACGATCTTGGCCGTCTGCTCGTGTACGGTGTTGCCGCTATTTGCCGGCATCTATCGCATGGGTGCGGGACTGGGGCCGGCTATCGCCTTTCTCTACTCCGGCCCGGCCATCAATGTGCTGGCTATCATCCTGACGGCCAGCGTGCTGGGGCCAAGCCTAGGCATCGCCCGCGCCGTGGGCGCGGTGCTGTTTGCGGCGCTGATCGGCCTCGCCATGCACCTGATCTTCCGCAAAGAAGAAGCCGGCCGCAGCGCTGTCCAGGCGGTAATGCCGGAAGCGGAGGTCGCGCGGCCGCTGTGGCAGAACGCGCTCTATTTCGCCTCGCTCGTGGGGATTCTTGTCTTTGCCAACTGGGCGCGCCCCCAGCAGGCGGGCGGGGCGTGGGGCGCGCTCTACAGCGCCAAGTGGGCGGTCACCGCGCTGTTCGGTCTGGGGCTGGGCGCGATGTTGATCGCTTGGTTTGGGGCGAGTTGGTGGAAAACGGTTGCAGTCGGCGCGGCTACGGCCGCGGCTGCGCTGGCATTTCGCAACGCGCCGCAGGTTCCGTTTGTGGTCGGCCTGATCGGACTGACCGTACTGACCAGCAGCGACGACGATGAACTGGGCGAGTGGTTTGACCAAGCCTGGGGCTTTGCCAAGCAGATCCTGCCGCTGCTGCTGATCGGCGTGCTGGTCTCAGGCTTCCTGCTGGGCAGGCCGGGTCAAGAGGGGCTGATCCCGTCGGCCTGGGTCAGCGCTGCGGTGGGCGGCAACTCGCCGTTGGCGAACTTCCTCGCCGCGTTCCTGGGTGCGTTTATGTATTTCGCCACCCTGACCGAAGTGCCCATCCTGCAAGGGCTGCTGGGCAGCGGCATGGGGCAGGGGCCGGCATTGGCGCTGCTGCTGGCGGGGCCAGCCCTCAGCCTGCCTAACATGCTGGTGATCCGCAGCGTGATCGGGACGAAGAAAACGGCGGTTTACGTCTTGCTGGTCGTGGTCGCCGCAACCTTGAGCGGCCTGATCTATGGGACGTTTTTTGCGTAAAATCGCGGCGAGCAGCGTCGAGTGCTGCGTCGCGGGATCGATCTGTGATCAAAACGCGATTCGTATTTCATGATTTGTTAACGGAGGCATGTTATGAAGAAGCTACAAATTCTCGGTTCCGGCTGCGCGAAGTGCAAGAAGCTGGCCGAGCATGTCGAAGCCGCCGCCCAGGCGTTGGGCATCGACTATGAGTTGGAGAAGGTGACGGAGCTTGACGACATCTTGAGCTTCGGCGTGATGACCACGCCCGCCCTGGCCGTGGACGGCGAGGTGAAGACGGCGGGCCGGGTTCCATCCGTCGAGGCGCTGAAGGTACTGATCGGCTAGGTTATTCGCGCTGCCGGCCCGGCTCAATCGGGATAAACGGAACGAAAGCATAAGGAGGAACTGCATCTTGGATAAGCCCAAAATACTCGTGCTCTGTACCGGCAACTCGGCGCGCAGCCAGATGGCCGAGGCGCTCTTTCGCAAATATGGCGGCGACCGCTACGCAGTCTATAGCGCCGGCGTGGAGCCGAAGGGCATCAACCCCTATACCGTGCGCGTGATGGAGGAGGTCGGGCTGAGCCTGGCGGACCATCGCTCAAAAGATGTGCGCGAGTATCTGGGCAAGGAGCATTTTGCCCATGTGTTCACGGTCTGCCATCATGCCGAACAAAACTGCCCGAGCGTCTTCTTGACGATGGGGACCCACGACCACTGGGACCTGGACGACCCGGCCGCGCAGGAAGGGACCGACGCGGAGAAGCTTGCCAAGTTTCGCGCCGTACGCAACCAGATCGACGAGCGGGTGCGCGCCTGGCTGCAAGAGCGGTGATCGCGCAAGGCTCGCGGCGAGTTTTATCGGTTATGTCGCCCTCTACGCCTGTGCGGATGTGTGGTACGATATAGGTGAGCGGTACGCACACGACTTACCGGCCCCGACGCTTGACGGGCGTCTTGGCCGGCTCAGTCCGGCGGCTGCTACCCGTCTCCCTTCAATTCTGTTTGCTGACACAGGAGGATCTGCCATGCAACGCAATGTCGGAAAGACCGACCAGATTGTGCGGATCGTGCTCGGCCTCGTCGTGATCGCTCTCGGCTTCTACTTCAGCAGTTGGTGGGGATTGGTAGGCGTGGTGCTGTTGCTGACCGGCATCGTTCGTTGGTGCCCGCTGTATGCGCCGTTCAAGTTCTCGACGGCGGAGGCTGAGATGAAGCCTTAGCGCGCTTGTCCGGCCATACGTAAGAGAACTCTTGCGCGGTCGACCGAGTTGGCGCGAAATGCTCCTGTTTTCCGGAAAATCGTAGGAATGCTACATACGTGCGTGGCTGGGCCATGCTATAGTGGGCGTGCAGGTGAGTTTGTATACCCGGTTAAGGGGGAGTGCAACTCGGCGCAGGTATTGGGCGATTCAATGAAGTGCCAAGGAGGAAACTAATGGCCCAGAAAACTCAGACGTTTGAAACTCGCATCGATCTTTCGGAAAAGACTCGCACCGCTATGGTCAAACTGCTCAATCAGCAGCTTGCGGACACCTTCGATCTGTACAGCCAGATCAAGCAGTCGCACTGGAACGTGAAGGGCATGGACTTCATGCAGCTTCACGAGCTTTTTGATGACTTAGCCGAGAGCGTGTTGGAGTACGCTGACATGATCGCCGAGCGCGCCACTGCTTTAGGCGGCTCCGCGATGGGCACCGTGCGCATGGCAGCAGAGAACTCCACCTTGCCTGAGATGCCGGCGAAAACCGTTGAGGGTAAAGAAGTTGTAGCCGTTCTGTCCGACCGCATGGCGGCCTATGGCAAGTCCACCCGCTCCGCCATCGATGCGGCGGGCGACGCCAAGGATGAAGGCACCGCCGATCTCTTCACCGAGGTTTCGCGCGGCGTAGACAAGCACCTCTACTTCCTTGAGGCGCACCTGCAAGCCTAAGCCTAGGGCTTTATTTGAACGCACGCATGACACGCGGCCGGTTGCCCATCATGGGGCAGCCGGCCGCGTTTGTTTTATGTTGGGCGCGGAGCCGGCCGCGCTCGTTTGCTAGGCGCCAGGTAAACGCAAAGCTTTGCAGCTTTGGCGGCGGATGGCGCCTTAGAAGCCGCGCTGCTTGTCGACCTGGTTGCGCAGCGGCAGCCGGTCTTGCAGGAAGCGCTCTAGGTTTTCCGTAAAGATGTCGATGATGTACCTGGCTTCGTATTGGGTGCCGCCCGCAATGTGCGAGGTGACGAGCAGGTTGTCCAGGTCCCACAGTTCGCTGTCGTCGGGGAGCGGCTCCGTGTCGAAGACGTCCAGCGCCGCCGCGGCGATGGTCTTGTCGCGCAGAGCTTGGACCAGGGCGGTCTGGTCGATAATACCCCCGCGCGAGATGCCCACCAACATGGCAATGGGCTTCATCTTGGCGATCTGCGCGGCCCCGATCATGCCGCGGGTCTCGTCGGTATAGGGCACAGCCACCACCACAAAATCGGACTGCGCCAGCAGGTCGTCCAGGCGATCCATCCGCCAAAGCTCGTGTACGTAGGGCGGCTTATCTTTGGGCATCAGATCGACCGCTATCACATGCATGTCGAAGGCGTGGAGCCGCTTGGCGAGCGCATTGCCGATGGCGCCCATGCCGATAATGCCTACGGTGCAGCCGGACAACTCGGTGAGGTGCGAGCGGATCTCGCGCATCGCCCATTTG
This sequence comes from Chloroflexota bacterium, assembly GCA_030058085.1. GTDB lineage: Bacteria > Chloroflexota > Anaerolineae > Caldilineales > Caldilineaceae > JASGTU01. The sequence goes on along the minus strand of JASGTU010000066.1, from coordinate 1,534 downwards.
TGCTGCGGCTGCAAGGGGATGGACTCGCGGATGCCGCGGGTATAGGCCAGCATCATGGCGATGGCGCTTTCAGAAACGGCGCCGCCATGCGTGCCGCTGGCGCTGGTGAGAAGGACGCCGCTCTCGCGCAGGCCGGGAATGTCTAGGAAGTAGTTGATGCCGGATGAGGGCGACTGGATCCACTTGAGCTGCTTGGCGGCCTGAAACATTTCGGGCGTCATAAAGCCCATGAAGATGTCGGCGTCGGCGACCTCTTTGAGCGCCTGCTCCGGGTCGGGGGCGTCGACGAAGGTTACGTCGGGGAAGCGCTGTTGCAACTTCGGCAGCGAGGCCCCGAGATTCATCTGATTGCGGCCAATGAGAACTTTCATGACTCACCTTTTCCGTCGAAATGCGCGGGAAATTTGGGTTGCGAAATCTTGGGTAAATGCAAATAATTATGACATGCGCCGTACTGTTGCGCCAAACCATTGGAAGCCGGCGCAGCAATACCGGTCATTTTACAACAATCGCACACGAATGCAGGTATTGGATGCAATCGTCCAACGCGCTCAGATGGGCGCCCGGCGGTGCGATCGGGGCGCCTATCCTGCTTGAGGATCGTGTTTGCGGGTGTCCGGCGCGTCTTGCGCCCTAGCCGGTTACGGCACGGTGATATCCGTGGCGTAATCGTTGACCGTCACCGCGTACTGCCCGGGCGCGAGCGGTTCATCGAGCGGGACCTCGACCGTGTAGGGCGTAATCACTTGGGCGCACAGTATGTCGGGCGCGGGCGGGTTGACCAGAACATCCACCGTAATGGCGTCTGCCTCGACGCGCGGCGTGATGGCGCCGATCTCGTGGCAGGGATCGGGCAGGTCGCCGGATACGATCAGCACGGGCGCGCCGTCGCGCTGCACCAGTTCGACCGACGTCACCCAGGCTGGCTGCCCAGCCGGGGAGGCCGCAGGCTGCGCGCCGACGGTCAACTCGGCGGGCACGTCGTTAACCGTCACCGTGTAGGCTCCGTCGGGCAGATCGCTCACGTCGAGCGGCGTCTCTACGGTGAAGGGCGTGATCACCTGGGCGCACATGGTGTTCGGGTCGGCAGGCGCCTGTAGGAGGGCGATTTGGATGCCGTCCTCGCCGGCTGTCTGCGTCGAGGCGCCGAGTTGGGCGCAGGCGTCCGGGTGCTCCCCCTGGATAACCGCGACATAGCCGTCATCGCGCGCTTCCACGGTGACGGAGGTGACGTTAGCCGGCTGCAGGGCGGCGGTGCAGGCGGCTAGGAGCAAGCTGCCCAGGGCGAGAAGGGCTATCAGGCTGTGCCGGGCATATGTGTGGGGCATAGGGCGCTCCTTCAAAGCGGGTTGGCGAATCTAGGATTCGAGCACGCACATCTGGCATTATCGAGATATGCAGTAGACGGCATGGCGCAGGGCATTGTTCCGTGCAGGCTTTTTGCCACGAATTTGACGAATTCCACGAAGGAATACAGGAGCGCACCTCCTATGGTGCGTAATCTATACAGGCTATGGCTAGACCCTGTTCGAGA
>JASGTU010000065.1 GCA_030058085.1 Chloroflexota bacterium | reverse complement strand
CATCAGTACCGTTTTCGGTAGGTGAATCCGGCTGCCCGGCAAGCGTAACGCCTTGCGCAGGGTGCGCCCCCTAACTGTCCGGCTGCGCGGCGCGCTTGCATAGGCAGCCCTGTCTGATCGAATTAGCCAACGAACGAATGCAGCATATTTCAACATCTCTGTTCAGGAGGGCATGATGTATCGCACAAAACTCGCTTTTCGCCTTTTGGTAGCCGCGGCCATGCTAGTAGGCTTGATCGGGCCGGCGACAGCCGTACCGGTACAGGCTGCTGCCCTGGCCCACGTCGGCAATATCGGCACAGCCACGATCAAAAACTCCAGCACGGCCGATCTCGTCGTGACGACCACCGCTGCCGTGGCGGCAGGCGACGACATTGTCATCGCCTACGCCACAGACCCAAGCCAGGACCTCAACATCACCGTCACGGATTCCGCAGGCAATAAGTACCAGCAGGCGGGCATGGGCATCTCGATGGGCAACCTGCGCACGTATGTCTTCGCCGCCTACAATGTCAGCGCACTGTCCTCAGGCAGCAGCATCACCATCAACCAGGTAGTCTACAGCACGACCGCAGTCGCCGCCCGAGCTGCAACCGTCAGCGTCTTTCGCGGGCTGGCGCCGGCCGGCGCGCTCGAACAGACCAGCAACGACGACGGTTCCGGCGTCAGCCCATCGTCCGGAACGGCTACGACCGTAGCGGCTGACCAACTGCTGATCGGCGCTATCGGCACGGACGGGCCGAGCGAAGACGCCGCCGGAACCTGGGCATCAGGGTGGACGGCGGGTCCTCGCGCCGGCACGACCGGCGGCACGGCGACCGATAACGTCACGGTGTCGATGGGCTGGCAGATCGTGTCGAGCGCAGGCTCCTACAGCGCCGCCAAGACGGGCATCACCTCGCGCAACTGGGCCGCCGTGATCGCCACGTTCAAGACCACGGACGCGGGCATCTCCTACATAGGCAGCATCGGCGCCGCCGATAGCAAGACGGCCGGCACAAGCCTGGCTGTCACAATCAATGCCGCCGTCGCGGCCGGCGACGACATTCTCGTGGCGTTCGCCGCCGATCCCGCCGCCACGGTAAGCAGCGTGAGCGACGGCAGCGGCAACACCTATGCCAGCGTCGTAGACGTCACCAGTTCGGGCAACGTTCGGACATTCATCTTCGCCGCCTACAACGTGACCGCCTTGCCCAGCGGGAGCAACATCACCATCAATCACGCTTCGGTCACAGCCCGAGCCGCCGTGGTCAGCGTGTTCCGCGGCCTGGCCAACAGCGATGTACTAGACCAAACTCACACAGGCGCCGGATCGGGTACGGAGCCAGCCTCGGGCGCCACGTCTGCCACTACGCAAGTAGATGAACTGCTGATCGGCGCCATTGGGCTGGAAGGCCCGAACGTGGACAACCCCGGCACCTGGCTGAACTCGTTCACCGACGGGCTGCGCCGCGGCACCAGCTACGGCGCCAGCAGCGGCGGCGACACGGACGTGACCATCGGCCTCGGCTGGCGCATCGTGGGGGCCACTGGCGCCTTCACAGCGGCTAAGACGGGCCTATCTACGTCCCGTGATTGGGCCGCCGCCATTGCCACCTTCAAGGCAGACACGACGCCCCCCGGCATCCTTGGGGACGTGGACGCCAGCGGGCTGGTCAATTCCACCGACGCCCTGATTGTCCTATCTTGCGACGCGGGCGTGGACACGTCTACGTACTGCCCCATGAACTGCGGCGATGTCAACGCCGACGGGTTGGTCAATTCCACCGACGCCCTGATTATTCTCACCTTCGACGCAGGTTCAACGGTATCCTTTCCTATCGGGCAGCCCGGATGCCCATCCGGCGTAACGCCCTGTGCCGGATGCACTCCCTAACCGATGATGTGCAACTTACGCGTATCGCCTAGCCAAGAATTCCTACCCGAGGAGGGATACTGATGAAAACGTTATCTAGCTTGCGCAGGTGGCAGTGGCCAATTGTGGCCCTTCTGATGTTATTCGGGGTAGCGCTAGCCAGTGCGCCGGTTTTTGCGCAGACCGGAACCGTTATCGCAACGGCGAGCCCGTCCGATGCGACGCCGAACGTCGGCCAGCAGATCGTTGTCGAGATCCGCATCGATATGACCGGCGTCAACGCGCCCGACAACAAGTTGGGGAGCTACACGGCAACCCTCGGCTGGAATCCCGCCGTCCTGTCGTATGTCAGCAACGGCGGGCTGCCGGCCGGCTTCACAGGGGTGATTAATACCACTAACGTGGCAACCGGACATCTCGCCTTCAACGGCGCCAACGCCACCGGCGCCACGGGCGACGTCCTCGTCCTTACCGCAACGTTCAACACGGTCGCAGCCGGATCCAGCGATCTTGACCTCGCCTTCACGGCTATGGCCGCGGCCGAAACCTTCAATAGTCTCACATCGATCCTTGCGGTCACAGACGGCCAAGTGACCGTGCCGTCAGTTAGCGGCGCCGTGACAGCAACGGCGAGCCCCTCCAATGCGGCGCCGAACATCGGCCAACAGATCGACGTCGAGATCCACATCGATATGACCGCCGCAATCGCGCCCGACAACAAGTTGGGAAGCTTCTCGGCCACCCTAAACTGGGACCCCGCCGTCCTGACGTATGTCAGCAACGGAGGACTGCCGTCCGGCTTCACCGGCGTGGTCAATGTCGCCAATGTTGGGACCGGGCAACTCATCTGCAACGGCGCCAATGCACAGGGAGCCGAGGGCAACGTCCTCGTCCTGACCGTCACGTTCAACGCAGCGGCAACCGGAACCAGCGATCTTGACCTCGCCTTCTCGGCTATGGCCGCGGCCACGACATTCCAGAATCTGCTCCCAATCCTGACCGTCAACGACGGCTCGGTGGTTGTAAGCGACGCGCCGACGTGCTACGCGCTGACCTTGACCCACACCGGGCAGGGTAGCGATCCCACCGCCACCCCGCCCAACTCCACCGGCTGCCCTGCTGGGCAATATATCGCCGGCCACATTCCGACCTTGACCGCTTCACCTAGCGCAGGTTGGACTGTGGGCAGTTGGACCGGCACGCAGAACGACGCCAGCACCGCGACCACTAACACCGTCGAGATGCCCGCCGCCGCCCACACGGCCAGTGTCAACTACGTTCAGATCATGCACAATCTGACCGTGGCGGTTGACCCGGCGGGAGGCGGTACGACCACCCCGGCTGCAGGCGTCCATTCCTACGC
>JASGTU010000064.1 GCA_030058085.1 Chloroflexota bacterium | reverse complement strand
TTGCCCAGCCCCGAGCGGAAAGCGGGCGGCGCATCGCCGGCCAGCACAGCCGCGGTCAGCGCCGCCGTGCCTCCGTTCGACACCTCCATGATCACGCGCCCGCTCTTATACGGGTCAATCGTGCCGTACACCGTCACCGCCACCGTGCCGCTGTCGAAAGCCGCGCCGTCCGGCTGCGCCTTCCAGTCGTTGGCCGTCAGTTCGGTTACCGTCAACACCGCTGCATTAGTCATCTCAGTCCTCCTTACGGCCGGTCACAGTGCAGCACGGCCATCGCCGACGGGCGAATGACCTTGCAGCCGTACACATGCAAGCCCTTGACCGCGTCCGCAAAACGCTTCTCCATGCGATACGCCTCGACCTTGACGATCTGCTCCGCCAACGTCCACGCTATCGGATGGCCCGCCATGATCTTGTAGTTGTCGTCGGACGTGTTGACTACGTTGTTGCTCACCAACACGTCGAAACCGGCGATGCGCCCGATGTTGCCGTTGGTCAGCCGCATTTCAGCCTGCGGCGTGCCGGGGTTGAGGATACGCGTGTCGCCCTTGAGCAACAACTCCTTGTACCACGGCGGGATAATCACCCAGCGCCCGTCGGTCGGCACGTTGTTCTGGTCAAGGATCGTGGCGAGCTGCAGCAGATAGTTCAGCGGATAGCCGGCCGTACCCATGTCCGTCTTCGGCGAACCATTGGTGCCGATGAAGTTGTCTGCGCTCACCTGCGACCACAGCGCCGCCAGGTCGCCGTCCAGCTCGTCCTTGAGCGCATAGCCCGCCTCGCGCATGGCCTCGCTCATCACATCCGGCCGCGCCTGCACGCGGTCGATGTCGTCGACCTGGAAGTTGAAATAATTCGCCTGATCGATGAGCAGCGTAGTGCCGGCCCCGGTGATGTCCTCGGGGTCATTGATGTCACTGTTCTTGGTGTAGCTGCCCACCGTGATGCTGCCGATAGCGTTGATCTTCACGCTGTCGCCGACGTTGCGGATCTCGCCCTCGTAGTCCCGATTGATCACGCCCGCCTGGCCGAACACCAAGCTCTTGTGAAGATTCTGGAGAATCCGCGCACTCCAGAGAGTCGGAATGAAATTTTCGATGGCCATCTGGCCCTCCTGTTACCTGCCCGTCTTCAGCGCCAACTGGACCTCGTCCCAACGTCGGTTGATCTCGTCGGGCGACATCCGTTTGACCTCCTCGAGCGTCAACGCGGGCTTGCGCTGCGGGTTCGTGCTGGCCATGTTCACGCCGGCAGCCGGCCTCAGATTCGGATAGCGGCTCAACACCTGCTCTACCGCCGCATCCACGCCTGCCGGCTCGCCGTCGTCGTCGAACTGCACGTCGACCAGCCTGGCGAGCAGATCAGGGTCAACCTGATGCCGCGCCGCCTCCCGGCTGATGGCCGCCGTCGCCCTGGCCTGGCGCAGTGCCTCCTGGGCCGCCGCCGCCTGTTTCGCCGCCGCCTCCGCCTGCGCACGCAGCTTTTCGGCCTCCGTCATCTGCGCCTGCTCAAAGCCGGAGACTTTACTTTCCAGTTCTTTGACCTTGCGCCGGTAAGCCGCCGCCTCGTCGCGCAACTGCTTAACGTAACCCGCGTCAAACGCCTTCGTTTCCTGACCGCCCTCAGGCGCCTGGCCATCGGACTCGATGACAGGCTCCTGGCCCGCCATTGTCTCATCGCTCACTGCAACCTCCCGGGTTGTCAATAACCATGCCTGCCCCCAGCGTAGCATTCGCCGGTTGACTAACTGTCAACCGCGTCCGCCAACTTGCGCCGGCGCAGCGCCTCGTGCACGGCGCGGATGTATTTCTGCGCCAACTCCCGGCCTACCAGCGCCTCGAGGCTGGCCGCCTGCAGCGTATCGCCCCATGCATCGCTGTGCCGGCGCCGGGCGAACTGCTCCAGCGTCACCGCCCCGTCCTGGTAGGCTGCGTACGCCGCCTTGCCCAGTACGCGCTCCTGGCCCTTGTCCGGCAAACGCTCGAACGCTGTCGGACCCGGCTCCACCACAGGCCGGCGGTCGGGAATGTCCACGCCCAGCGCCCGCCACGGCTTGAGCTTGGGCACAGCCGTGCAGCGCCCGTTGGGATGGTCGTTCAGCCGCTCATCCAACGAATGCTCGCTGCCGTGCATGGCCCAACACGCCGCGCACGTGCGCGTGTCCAGCTTTGCCAACCACACCCAGCCGTCGATCACATCGTCGTTAGCCTCGTAATTGCGGTGCATCGCCTCACGGTACGCCCGCAGCGTCTCCGTACGGCTGATGGTCAGCGCCCGCGCCAGCCCCGCGCCGAACTGCCGCCGCAGCAGCCGCGCCGTCTCGCGCGGCCCTAGCCCCGCCGCCAGCGAAACCCCCAGCGTGTCCGTCACCCGCTGCGCCACGCCCGGCGCAATCTGCTCAAACACATCGCGCAGCGGCGACCCGTCCGCGGCAAAGCCGACGAGGTCCTGCAGCGCCGCCGTGGGCAGCACGTCGAACGGAACCTCCAGCCCCGCCGGCCGCACGCCCGCCGCCAGGTCCACCAGCCCTGCCGCATGGCCGCCCGCAGCCGTCACCGCCTGCCGCTGCAGAGCCGTCGTGCTCTCCTCCGCATACGCGGCAAAGCGGCGCAATTCCGCCTCAATCTGCGCCTGCAACGTCTCCGCTCTGTCCTGCTGGTAAAACCACGCTGGGGAAATGGACTGCCCCGTCAGCCGCGCCGTCCGAATCTGCGCCTGCACGTCGGCTGTCCGCTGACTGGTGCGCCGCCATGCCTCGCCGTAGACGCGCACCATGTCCGAAGCCGCCGCCCGCTCATTGGTCAGCAGTTCGCGGCGGAAGCGCGCGGCGGCTAACTCCAGCGCGCTAGGCATTACCGCGCCGCCCAGCGGATAAACTCAATCTGCATCCACACGCCCAGCGCGTAAAGCGCGGCAGATGCCAGGACTGCGCACACAATCGCCGCTCTATTCCTGTTGCTCATCGCCTTCGTCCTCGCCACGGTCGAACGCGCCCAGCATGGCGTCGGCCATGTCCGTCACGTTCTGCTGCCGCTTCTCACGCTCCGCGTCCGGGTCATAGCCGAACTGCTGCAACAGCGTGTCATCGCTCACGCCCAGTTGTTTGTCAATCAGCGCCGTCTGCCGTTCAGCCAACGCATCGCCCGGCAGCGCATCCGGCCAGTGGATTTGCGTTTCCTGGTCAGAGCGCCGCCCGGCCATGTCCAGCGTAC
>JASGTU010000063.1 GCA_030058085.1 Chloroflexota bacterium | reverse complement strand
GGAGCAGGGCGAAGGCGTCGTCGGGCCAGGGCAGACGGTGCAGGTGCGCTTGGGTGAGATGGGCGGCATCGCCGGCTACTTGGGCGGCGTGGCTCAACGCCTGCGGGTGGAGGTCCATGCCGGTCAGCAGGCGGCCCGGCAGCAGCGGCCCCAGTTCGCCCAACAGATGCCCGCCGCCGCACCCCAATTCAGCCGCGGGCCCGTCCGGCAGCGCCGTCTGTGCGATCAGGACGCGGGTGATGGCGCGCATACCCACGCTCCAGCCGGAACGCTCTTCGTTGCGGTAGAGGGCGAGCAGCAGCGCCGCGCTGTGCGGTGACCTGGGCGCGCCGCTCATTCGACGATCACCACGCCCAGGTCGATGCCGGGGCCTTCGGCGGGCAGGCGTGCGCCGGCGCCGCGGTAGAGGCCGGCGCGCAGGCGGTACTCTCCGGGCGGGAGGTCGGCGGACAGCGGTATTTGACGTTCGTCGAGGATGCGCCAGCCGGACTGCCAGCGCAGGGTGGGCAGGCTGCCCGCTCCGGGTTGGCTGTCGTGCCCGGCTGCGACCTGCCCCGAGGCCGGGTCTACGACATGGGCGAACACGGTCCAATCGTGCGCAGGCGCAGCGTCGACCAACCAGTGAAGTTGCAGGTAGAGCGGCTCACCGCGCCGCGGCGGGTCCGGCAGTACGTCGTAACCGGCCAAGCGGATGCCGTCGCCCACCTCCTGTGCGTCCTGGCTGCGGGCGAAAGTGGGCGGGCGCTGCGGCGTGACCTGCGCCGGGCGCGTGTAGATGCGTGCATAGACTTCGCCCTGCGCATCAGCCAGTTCGTAATCGACGCTCGCCGCGGGAAAGACCTCCGGCAGCAGCAAGCGCGTGCGAAAGTCCTCGTGCTCGACGACGGCGTAGCGCTCGGGGCCGCTCGTCACGCCCGCGCTGAGGGGGAAGATGTGCCGCCCGTCGAAAGAGACGGGCTGGGCGGGGGGCAGGCCGTCTCGCGCCCGCCAGGCAAAAGCCAGCGTGGCGTGCTCCGCGCCGCGCGGGGTGATGTAAAGCGGCTCGCCGGAGAAGGCGTACGTCTGTTGGCCGAGTTTCCACAGGCCGGCGTCGAAGGCGTAGAACAGGTCGGGCAAGGCGGCCCAGCGCACGAAGTAGTCGCGCGCCGAGACGGCTGCGCCGGCAATGAGCAGCAGGCAGACCGCGCCGGCGGCGACTGCTTGGGTCATGCGCGGGGCAAGCCGCGGCAGCGCTGCGATCCGCCCGTGCAGCCAATCCAGCCCTATGCCGCACAGCAGAGCGACCGGCGCGGCCGCGCCCAGGACGCGGTGAAAGTGCGGCGCGTACTCGCTGACGACGCCCGGCAGCAGCAGGCCCGCCAGCCCCGCCAGGACGATGGCATTCGCCGGACGGCGAATGCGCCAGGCGGCGACGACCAGGCCGATGCCAAACGGGATCGCCTGCCAGAGGTTGAGGACGGGCGCGCCGGGCAGGTTGCGCCGCGGGTCCAGGTCGCCGCTAGCGCCGAAGGGCACGAACATCGTAACGGTGTCCCATAGGCTGCGCCCGACTGAGTTATCGGCTGGGCTGTTGGTTTCGCCGACGATGGCGAGTTGCGCCGGCCTCATCCAGAGCAAGTCGGGGTGCTGCCAGAAGAACCAGCCCAGCGGCGCGAACAGGGTCAGCGCCACGCCGCCCGCCACAAGCAGACCCGTCCAGCGCCGCCTGTGCAGCGGCAGCGCCGCGTCGCCGGTGCGGTAGGCGCGCAGCAGGAGGAGCAGGGCGTAGGCTGCCATCAGGAAGGGGATGATCCACGCGCCCTGGTAGGCGTACATGCCCGCGGCGGTGACGGCCCCGGCTAGTACGAAGGCCGCCCAGCGGCCCGTACGCCAGCCCGCCAGCAGCAGCCACACGGCTCCCGCCCAGATGAGCGGGACCATCACCGGCTCGATGCCCATACGGCTGAAGTGGATGTGCCAGCGCATGACCGCCAGGCTGGCGGCGGCGAGAAGCGGGAAGGCGGCGGAGAGCCTGCGGGGGCCAGCGTCCAGGCGGCGCAGTTCATTGCCTAGCCCGAACACGGCGAGCACGCCCAACACGCCGAAGACCGCGGCGACGATGCGCATGGCGGTTGGCCCGGCCTCGCCGCCGAGCATGTCCGCCAGCGCGAAGCCCGCGGCATTGGCGTAGGCGTTGAGCGGCGGAACGCCGAAGTTGCCGGTGAGAAAGACGGGCAGATAGCCGTCCTCGTGCAGGATGCGCCAGGCCTCCAGCCCCTCGAACGCTTCGTCGAAGTGAAAGCCGGGCGGCAGATCGGCGATGCGCCACAGCCGCAGCCATGCCGCGAGCGTCAGCAGCAACAGGAGAATCGCCGGCGTGCGAAGATTACGCGACATAGCCGCGAATTATAGCACAGCCCGGAGCGCGCCGGCAGATTGGGCGGCTTGTAAGGCGGGTCTAGTCAGCCGCGGTGCGCGGGGCGGACACAGGTAAGCGTCGCCGGCGGCGCATCCAGCGGCGTCCGCGGCGCACGGTGAGGAGGAAATGGAGGCGAATGCGGCGTTGTTGCCAATAGATGAGCAGCGCCATCACGGCAACCAGCGTCCACCGCACCATCAGCCATTCGGGAGATAGCCGGGTCGTCCACGAGCCGAAGAAATTCGCCAGGAACAGCGATAGGCCGCGACCGGTCAGGACGGCGGCGAGCAAGAGGCGCAGCGGCGCGCTGGTGAGGCCCGCGGCGTAGAAAGCCAGGTCCGGAACCGGGAAGAAGAAGATCAGCCACCAGGTGACGGGCGAGCGCACCCGCAGTTTTTTCTCCCAATGGGCGAGGCGAGCGGGGGCCAAAAAGCGTTCGAGCAGCGGACGGCCGAAGCGGCGTGCGATGAGCATCGCCAGGCCCGCGCCCAGCGTTAGGCCGGCGACGCTGTAGAGCGTGCCCAACGCCGCGCCGAAGAGATAGCCGCCCATCAGTCCCATGAAGTTGCCGGGCACCGGGGCCAGCAATATCTGCAGGGAGAATGCGCCCGTATAGATCAGCGGCGCCAGCGCCCCGAAGCTGAGGATCCACAGGCGAAAATTGCCGGCATGCAACTGGAAGCGGGCCAGCGGATCGCTCAAGCCCCACAGCATGAGGCTCAGCGCGGCGGCGACGCCCAGCGTCGCGACGACGGACAACCAGAAGCGGGGCCGTCGATTGGCCGCGTTCCAAATCTCCCGCCTGAGGGTGCGCATCGGCGTTCTCAACGCCTTGAGAGCCATCGGACCGTCCATCTAGACAAACAGACTACGCTGAAGCGACAACAAGCGGTTACCAAGCAGTTACTAAGCAGATAACGACAAACCCGCCGCAGGGCGGGCGCTCAGGGCGCCAGCGCGCCCGTTTCAGTTAATCATTTGTAGTATCAGTATATGCCCTAACGCGCATTCACGTCAATCGCAACTCGCGCCCAGACGCATCCCATAATCTTGGCCAACTCGTCGCGCATACCCGTGGGTGCGCTATCCTTAGCGCACGGGCGGAGCCGGGAACGCCGCCATCCCTGGCGGCAAAGGCACAGGCGAGAATGCCGGCAAAGATGCCGGCGATCCCAGTAGCGCCGTCCCTACACATTGATCATATAAGAATCTGGGGCAGCACCCTCGTGCCCTAGAAGGCGTTTTTCGGCATCTCGCGTCCTTTCGCGATGTTCGCACAGCGCCGAAATTGGTTGTTCCGTACAGACGGAGCAGAAGTTGTGCGGCTATTCTCGGCGCATCGCCCATGTTGCAAGCCGCACCCGGCTGCGTACGGGCGGAAAGGAGACCACCCATGAAAATCATTCTGCGCAAGCTATTCGCCCCCGTGCTGTTAGCCCTGGCTGTGCCGGCCTCGCTGCTTCCGGCGCAAGTCCAGGCTCAGTCTGCCGCGGTTTGCGAGCAGCCCGTGACGGTGCAGGCCGGCGATACGCTGTCCACGCTGGCGACGCGCTACCTGGGCAGCGCGCTGGCCTACGGGCGCATCGTGACGGCTAGCAACGCCGCGGCGGCGCTGGATGCGTCGTTTGCGCCGATTCAAGACCCCAACGTGATCGCCGTGGGCTGGAAGCTTTGCGTGTCCGCCGCCGGCGACGCGCCCGCCGCGCCCGCCCAGGACGCGGTGCAGGAGCAAACCCCGGAACAGGAACAATCGCTGGAGACGGCGCAGGACGCGGTCGCCGCCGAAGACAGCTTGCCCATCTGGCATCACCGGCTGCAGGAAGGCGCGCCGCACCCGCTAACCATCGACTATCTGCGCAGCCAGGACTACCCCGGCAGCCCCATCACCGTCGAGCAGACCCTGGCGCCCGGCTCCAACTACAACCGCTACCTCGTCTCGTACCGCTCCGAGGGGCTGAAGATCTACGCGCTGATGACCGTGCCGCAGGGTGAGAAGCCGGCCTCCGGCTGGCCCGCCATCGTCTTCAACCACGGCTACATTCCGCCGGAAGTCTATCGCCCGACGGAACGCTATGTCGCCTATGTGGACGGCTTTGCGCGCAGCGGCTATGTCGTCTTTCGCCCCGACTACCGCGGCCACGCCGACTCGGAGGGCGAACCGATCAGCGCCTATGGCGCGCCCGACTACACCATCGACGTGCTCAACGCGCTCGCCTCGGTCAGGCAGCACCCGGACGTTGACCCGCAGCGGCTGGGCATGTGGGGCCATTCGCTGGGCGGCTTCATCACCGTGCGCGCCATGGTCACCGCCGGCGACATCAAGGCAGGCGTGATCTGGGCAGGCGTCGTTGCCTCGTACCCCGACATCCTGGAACGCTGGCGCAGCCGTCGCCCGCCCGCCACCGTACCGCAGCGGGCGCGGCGTTGGCGCGACGATCTGGTCGCCGAGTTCGGCGCGCCGGAGGAGAACCCGGCCTTCTGGGCCTCGATCTCCGCCAATTCGTATGCGGCGGAGTTATCCGGGCCGGTGCAGCTTCACCACGGCACGAACGACGCGGATGTGCCGCTGGCCTTTTCCGAGCTGCTCCACCAGGAGATACTCGACGCGGGCCGAAACGTCGAGTTCTACGCCTATGAAGGCGACGACCACAACCTTTCCAATTATTTCTCCACGGCGATGCAGCGTTCCATCGCCTTCTTCGACGCGCATGTGAAGGCGAGCAAAGAGGAATGAAGCGGTTGGTGCTATAGTGCTGCATATTGCCATGTTCGCATTCACGCCTTAGGAGAGCAGATCATGCAAGGCAGCAGCCAACCCAAGACCCTGGTCCAGGAAAAAGTGGCCCAGGCTATTTCCATTTTGCAGGAGAACGAAATCGACCTGTGGATGACCGTTGCGCGCGAGACGTCCGCCGTGGCGGACCCCGTGTTGCCCTTCATCTACGGACACGGCGTCACCTGGCAAACCGCCTTCATCCTCACGCGCACGGGCAAGCGCATCATCATCATCGGCCACTTCGACGCGGAGACAGCGCGGCGCACTGAGGCCTACGACGAGGTCATCCCCTACCACGAGGATTTCCGCGCCCCGCTGCTGGAGGTGTTGGAGAAGCTGAAGCCGCAGCGCATTGCGCTCAACTACTCGCTCAACGACGCGCACGCCGACGGGCTGACCCACGGCCTCTACCAGCTGCTAAGCGGCTACCTGGCGGATACGCCCTTCGCCGGACGCTTCATGTCGGCTGAGCCGGTTCTCATGGCTTTGCGCGGGCGCAAAACGCCCGTCGAAATCGAGCGCATCCGTACGGCCGTGGAGACGACGCTCGACATCTTCGACAAGACCTTCGACTACGCCCAGCCCGGCATGACAGAGCGCCAGATCGGCCAGTTCATGCACGACCAGGTGGATGCGCTTGGCCTGGGAACCTCGTGGGAGCGGGCGGGCTGTCCCGCGGTCCATGCCGGCCCCGACACCGTCGTGGGCCATGCCGGGCCGACGGACGTCGTGCTGGAACGGGGGCACATCCTGCACTTCGACTTTGGCGTGCTGCAGAACGAGTACGCGTCGGATTTGCAGCGCGTGGTCTACTATCTGCGTCCCGGCGAGACCGCGGCTCCGCCTGAGGTGCAGCGCGCCTTCGACACGGTGGTGCAGGCGACACAGGCCGGCGTCGATGCGCTCAAGCCCGGCGTGCCCGGCCGCGAGGTGGACGCCGTCGTCCGCCAAGCCATCGTCGATGCGGGCTATCCCGCCTTCTCCTACGCCACGGGGCACCAGATGGGGCGGGCATGCCATGACGGCGGCGCATTGCTTGGCCCGCTGTGGAAGCGGTACGGCAACCTGCCCAACCTGCCCGTCGAACCGGGGCATGTCTACACCATCGAGCCGGCGGTCGCGGTTCCCGGCTACGGCTACCTCGGCCTGGAAGAAGATGTGCTGGTGACGGACAGCGGCGCAGTGTTCCTGGGCAAGCCTCAGACGGAGTTGGTTCTGCGCTAGGGTGCGGAGTTTGGGCGCATCATCACGCGGCGCGCCGGGGGGACATATGTCCCTTTTTGCCGGGGACATCTGTCCCTTTTCCGCCCGGCCAAATTCTGATAGGATTGCTATCACCCTCTGAGGTTGAACTTCGAAGGAAGGGATGCCGGCGAGGGATGGGTTGAGCCCCGAGGAATTGGAAACGCCCACTGGGAAAGACAAAGGTTACTTAGGGCCTCCCTGTTGTAACAGCGCCTGCATCCAATCGGCGCGTACCTCCTGGAACAGGTCGCCGGAGAAGCCGGCGGCCTGTTTCTTGATTGGCGGCAGGAACGGAGGCATGTGCGGTTTGATTGCCTAATGCGCACGCAGTCATGCTGCACCCAGGAGGCTTCCCAGCGTAGCATTGTTGCCTCTGGCACAACGAGATTCTTCGGCTCGCTAGCGCTCGCCTCAGAATGACAGACGTTTGGTGAGACCATATAAGTAGCGGCAACGCGATTAGAGGAAACAAAAACAGCGGTCGCATCCGCCTGTCTTGGGATGCGACCGCTGTTGTGATTGGCGTTAGGTCAAGCCGGCGTTACTGCGCTTGCTGCCAGCGTCCTCGGCCCTGCGGGGCGCCTTGCAGGCCGGAGCCGTCACGCGGTGCTTGCTGTTTGGCGAAGTGGCCAAAGCCCTGGCCGCGGTTCGCATCATCACGGCCCAAACCGCGAGGGGTTCCTAGCGCTTGTCCCATTCCGGGGCCGCCCGTCCCGTCGAGCTTCTGGTTGAGGCCGCCCTGCGGCGCGTTGTCGCAGATGCCGTTCCCGTCGGCGTCCGAGAAGTTATCGCAGAGGCCGTCCCCATTGGCGTCGACGTAGTTGTGCATGGCGTTGGCGTTCGGGCCGGCGCCGTAGGCCGGTGCGGGGTCGGCGGCCATCGCAGTCACTGCCAGGGTGAAGACGAGCAGTGCAGCAACGGATAGGGCGACGATAAACTTGCGTGTCATGGTAGCTGTTCTCCTTTTCGGCTTTCGCCGTTTCATTGGTTCTGGGGCCGTTTGTGTTGCGCTCCAGACTTTCGCTCTTGCGAAGATGTCTACAGCATAAGGGGCGGATGTGGAGAACTGATGGACGAGCTGTGAAGATCATGTGGGACTTATCGAGGCCCAAACTGAGGCCTAATCCGTCGCCTCTGCTATACTGCAAGGACTGCCATCCTCTCATCCGGCCTGCTCGTCCGGCCAAGCCTGAACGTCCGTAATGAACCGGCGCCGCGACTTCGCCTACATCACCCTCGCAGATTTTCTCGTCCGATCCGCCTATCAAATGGGCAAGACGCCGCTATTGCCCATTTTTGCGGCGAGCCTGGGCGCTTCCGACGCGCTGTTGGGCTTCATCGTCTCTGTTTCCACGCTCACGGGCATGGGGCTGAAGCCGTTCGTCGGCATCCTGTCTGACCGGTGGGGCCGGCGCTGGTGGCTGTTGGCGGGGACGGCCTTTTTCGCGCTGATGCCCTTTCTCTACCGCTTTGTGCATACGCCCGAGCAGCTTGTGCTCATCCGCATCGTGCACGGCACGGCTACGGCCATCTACGGCCCCGTCACGCTGGCGTATGTGGCGGAGATGCACAGCCGGCGTCGCGCCGAGCGTCTGGGCTGGTTCGAGATGGCGCGCAGCGGCGGCTATATCGTCGGGCCTGCCGTGGCGGGATGGCTGCTGCTTTGGTTCAGCCCGGTTGCGGTGTTCACGGTGATCGGCCTGTTGAGCACGCTGGCCTTTCTGCCTGTATTGCGCCTGACCGACTTCGCTCCGCCGGCGGAAGCCCGCCCGCCGATTGGCCGGCAGGTGCGCGAGGCGCTGCGCGCCGGCAGCCGCACGCCCGCAATCTGGCTGTCAGGCGGGTTGGAGGCCGCGGTCTACATCGCCACGTATGCGGTCAAAGCCTTTCTGCCGCTCTACGCCCTGAGCATGGGCGTGAGCATTGCCGTGGTAGGGCTGTTTTTCTCGGTGCAGGAGGGCGCGGCTCTTCTGCTCAAGCCGTTCGGCGGGCGCGTGGGCGATCGCGTCGGCTATCTGTATGCCATCGCCGCGGGCATGGCTGTGACGGGCTTGCCGCTCCTGGTCTTGCCCGCAGCCAGGGGCGACTTCGGCCTGCTGGCGCTTGCCGTGCTGATGGGCTGCGGACAGGCGTTGGTTTTCCCTGCGACCGTGGCGCTGATCTCCACGCAGATCGACGAGCGGCATGTGGGCGCGGGCATGGGGCTGGCGGGCACGCTGGAGAATGCCGGAAAGGTCGTCGGGCCGGTTGCGGGCGGGTTGCTGATCGCCTCGCTCGACTACGCGCCCATGTTTCGCAGCATGGGCGGGCTGCTAGCGGCGGCGGGGCTGGCCGTGTGGGTGGCGGGCCTGCGTTCGCATGGGCGTCGGGCGGCTGTGCGCTCCTAAGCGAACGGCTTTTGCGGCGGCTGTAGCTTGATGCAGTGTGCAGGGATGGGCTATAATGCGGGCAGCGTTCATGCGTGCGCGCCCGCCCCTATAGCTCAGTGGATAGAGCAGTGGTTTCCTAAACCATGTGCCCAGGTTCGAGTCCTGGTAGGGGCACTGGGG
>JASGTU010000062.1 GCA_030058085.1 Chloroflexota bacterium | reverse complement strand
ATCGTGGCAGCGGTGCGGCAAGTGACCGACTTGCCGCTCGACGTCCACCTGATGATCGAAGAGCCGGAGCGCTATGTGGAAGCCTTCGTCGAGGCGGGGGCCAACGTTTTGACGGTGCACGCAGAGGCGTGCGTCCACCTGCACCGCACGGTGCAGCACATCACCGAACTGGGCTGCCGCGCCGGCGTCGCCCTCAATCCGTCCACGCCGATCGAAGCCGCGCGCGAGATCCTGCCGTTCGTGGACTTAATATTGGTGATGACCGTGAACCCGGGCTTTGGCGCGCAGCGCTTTATCGAGACGAGCACCAGCAAGATACGCCGCATGCGCAAAATGCAGGCGGAGCTAAACCCCATCTGCGAACTAGAGGTGGACGGCGGCATCTACGCCGACAACATCGACGATGTCGTGCGCAACGGCGCCAACGTGATTGTGGTCGGCACCGCTGTATTCAACGGACTGGCGACGGTTAAGGAGAGCATCGCCGAACTGCGCCGGGCCGCCGGCGGCGCCATATGGAGGCAGGCCTAACAGGCCGTCACTGCGCGAGCAGCAAAGCCACCGTGGCGATAAAAGGCAGCACGAAGAGCAAGCTGTCGAGACGGTCGAGTACGCCCCCATGCCCGGGGATGAGATGGCCGGTATCCTTGACGCCAGACTGCCGTTTAAGCATGCTGATCGAGAGGTCGCCAAATAGCCCAAGCACGCCGCAGACGCCGCCGATCAGCGCAGCCAGCCCCACTGCATCGGGCAAAGGCGTCAGCGACACGACAGCCGCACCCGCGATCGCCGCGCCGATCCAGCCGGCGACGGTGCCTTCCCACGTTTTCTTGGGGCTGATGCGCGGCCACAGCTTGTGCCGCCCCCACGTCACGCCCACAAAATAGGCTGCCGTGTCATTCGTCCACGCCACGACGAGGCCATAGAGCAGCCACCACAGACCCTCGGGAAGCTGGCGCAGGGCGAGCGTCTGCCCGGTGGCGATGCCGAGGTAGATCGCCCCCACGCTGGTCGACATCCATCTGCCCGCCGGGTTCTCCGTAACGCGCAGCGCGTCGGTGACGCTGATGAGCAGCCCGGCCACCAACACCGGCGCTAAGGGGAAGAGATCGGGCAACCAGCCGTTGAGCGCCAGCATGCTCAACCACGCGATCCCCAACCAACGGTTGGGGTGGAAGCCGGCGATCTCCATGAGATAGAAAAACTCCAGCCCGGCGATAACTGCCACCGCCACGAACAACGCTGTGCACCACACGCCCCCCAGCCAAATGGGAAGCAGCACAAGAGGCAGCGCGACTAAGGCAGTGATGATACGCGTTTTCATAGCGGATAGCGGACGAACGAGTCAGCTTTGGAGTACGCGGCCGAAGCGTCGTTCGCGCGCCGCATATTCAACGAGCGCCTTGTGCAGCTCCGCTTCATCGAAGTCCGGCCAAAAAGTGGGCGTGGTATAGTACTCGGCGTAGGCGGCCTGCCAGATCAGAAAATTGCTGAGACGCCATTCCCCGCCGGTACGGATGATCAGGTCCGGGTCCGGCAAATCGCACGTATAGAGATACCGGCTAAACAGGTCCTCGGTCAGATCGTCGGGGTTGATGCCGTCGGCGATGATGTGGCGAACGGCATCGAGAATTTCAGCGCGACCGCCGTAGTTGAAGGCGACGTTGAGAATGATGCGGTCGTTATGCTGCGTTACTTCCAAGGCGTGACGGATCTGGTCCTGCAGTTCGGGGTTGATGCCGGCGAGACGGCCGCTGTGACGAATCTGCACGCCGTTCCGGTCCAGTTCATTGAGCTGGCGCCGGATGGTCAACCCCAAAAGGCGCATCAAACCCCGCACCTCCTCGGGCGGGCGGCCCCAGTTCTCCGTCGAGAAAGCGTAGAGCGTCAACACTTTGATGCCATGCTCCACGCTCGATTCTAGAATACGCCGGATATTGTCGACGCCGGCCTGATGGCCGGCCAGCCGGGGCAAGCCGCGCCGTTGCGCCCAGCGACCGTTGCCGTCCATGATGATGCCGACGTGGTAGGGCGCGCCGCTTGCCGTCTCGTCTTTCTGATTCGATTGGCTATCCATATCGTTCCTTACTCGCTGCCTCCAAAACTTCAACCCGACGAGTTGCCGTCGCCTACAGCCGCTTGGGCAGCCCTCCGTAGGAGCAGCGACGAAAAAGAAGGGTGAGCCGTCACTCACCCCCTCCTGCAAGCGCGAATCCGCCGTCTAGTATACGACCGAAAAATGGCCGGAACGAGCCGCCTCGTCGCGCCGGCCTAGATGGTCATGATCTCTTCATCCTTCTCGCGAGCGATCTCGTCGACGCGCTTGATGAAGTCGTTTGTCTTTTCCTGAACGCGATCTTGGGCGCGGTGCAGATCGTCTTCGGAGATAATGCTTTCCTTCTCCAGCTCGCGCAAGTCATGAATGGCATCGCGCCGGATGTTGCGGACGGCGACCCGGGCTTCTTCGGCTCGCTTCGCCACCTGTTTGGTCAAGTCGCGCCGGCGTTCTTCGGTCAGGGAAGGGATAACCAGGCGAATCTGTTGCCCGTCGTTATTGGGCGTCAAGCCAATATCGGACTTGGCTATTGCCTTTGAGATGGCGCCGATATCCGACGCGCTGTAAGGCCGGATGAGCAGAACCTGGGCTTCGGGGACGGAGATGGTCGCCAACTGCTGGAGAGGCGTCGGCATGTTGTAGTAATCCACCATCAAACGCTCTACCAAGGCCGGTGAAGCGCGGCCCGTGCGGATCGTCTTCAGATCCTGCTGTAGGGCCTCGATGGCCTTCTCCATGCGGTCGTCGGCATCTGACAATACATCTTCGATCATGACGTTTCCTCCTGGCGGCTATGTCTTGCAAGCCCGGAACTGCGACGGGATTCTCTCAGGACGCTCCCGACCTCCACGGGCTAAGCTCTCAAGTGGTATACGTGGGTCCGCTCTCCAGGGTTTCTTCTATGTATTGTATCAGAGCCCGCGCCGACAAGAAAAACAGCGCGGCGAGCGGGACAACGCATCCCCGCCCGCCGCAGCCGCCTAAGCCGAAATGAACGTGCCGACCGGCTCGCCGGTCACCACCTTGTGCAAAGAGCCTTCGTGCCACAAGTTGATCACATAGACCGGCAGATCGTTGTCCATGCACATGGCCATAGCCGTACTGTCCATGACGCCGACGCGCATATTGAGTGCGTCGATGTAGGTGAGGCGCTCGAAGCGGCGGGCGTTGGCGTTGATCTTGGGATCGCTGTCGTAGACGGCATCCACTTTGGTGGCCTTGACCAATGCCTCGGCGTCGATCTCCATGGCGCGCAGCGAGGCGGCGGTATCGGTCGTGAAGTAGGGGTTGCCGGTACCCGCGCCGAAGATCACGACGCGCCCTTTTTCCAGATGGCGAACGGCGCGGCGCTGGATATAGGGCTCCGCTACGGCGCGCACCTCGATGCCGGTCATCACACGGGTGGGGACGCCTTGGCGCTCCAGCGCATCTTGCAGCGCCAACGAGTTCATCACGGTGGCGAGCATGCCCATATGGTCGGCAGTTACGCGCTCCATACCGTGATCAAGGCCGTCCTCTTTACCGCGCCAGATGTTGCCGCCGCCGATGACGATGGCGATTTGGACGCCCAAATTGAGCACCTGAACAATCTTCTGGGCCAAGTCTTCAGCCTGGCTCGGGTTGATGCCGAAGCCGCCCTCGCCGGCGAGCGCTTCGCCGCCCAGCTTGAGCAAGATGCGTCGATACTTCAGTTCTGCCATTGGTCACTCCTGGTTTCTGCACAGATCTCAGCCCGCCGTCCAAGCGCGGCGCAACAAGGCTCCCCGCCGGACAAACAAATGCCCAGCCGAGTCCGGCTGGGCATTTGCCCTATTCATCCTCACCCACTTCTATGCGGGTAAACCGTCCGATGCGGATGTTTTCGCCTAGCGCAGCGATACTCGCCACGATCAGGTCTTGGATCGACCGCTCCGGATCCTTGATGAAGGGCTGTTCGAGCAGGCAGACTTCGCCGTACCACTTGTCCAGCTTGCCCTCGACGATCTTATCGACGATCTGTGCAGGCTTGCCGCTGTCGGCCATCTGCTCGCGGTAGATGTTCTTTTCCTGCTCGATCAATCCCGCCGGCACATCCTCGCGCGATACGAAAGCGGGGCGCGACGCCACGACCTGCATGGCGAGGTCTTTGGCCAGCTGCTGGAACTGATCGGTGCGCGCCACAAAGTCCGATTCGCAGTTCAACTCGACCATGCTGGCGACTTTAGCGCCGGGATGGACATAGTGTCCGACAATGCCTTCGCTGGTGGCGCGGCTCGACTTCTTGGCTGCGGTGGACAGACCCTTGATGCGCAGTTGCTCGACGGCGGCCTCGAAATCGCCGTTCGTTTCCGCAAGCGCCTTCTTACAATCCAACACGCCGGCGCCGGTCGCCTCGCGTAACTCCTTGACCATTTGCGCAGTTATTTCAGCCATTTGCTTCTCCCAAGTTGGATGAGTTCGTATTCTACAAGCGTGCAGGTCATGCGCCAGGCGCTGCGCTAGTCTCGCTCGTCATCATCATCGTCATCGTCATCGCCGTCATCGTCGTCGTCGTCGTCGTCGTCATCGTCGTCATCGTC
>JASGTU010000061.1 GCA_030058085.1 Chloroflexota bacterium | reverse complement strand
CCGCCAAATCGAATAGCAGCACGCACGCGCTTCTATCAGCGCCAGACCAAGTACGCCGTCACCCGATTCACTGTGCCCAAACTCCGCAACCGAACCTACAACTCATGCACGCCAATTACCTGCGACGGAACTGGCGAATCGGGTCGAACGAAGTATGTGCTTCCAACCGTGTTAAGAAAGGGATTCGCCCGCCCAAATTACAAATTGACGCCCCCCTCGTTCTGTGCTATACTGCCGCGCACAACGGAATTAAAACCTATTTGTTCCCGATCCGTTGCCCATTCATGCAATCGATATTTCGGTTCCGCGTTTCGTTAGCGGCGTTATTCTGTTCGCCCGCTTGAGAAGACGGCTTCCTGGCCCCTTGCAACCCGTATTCGGGGAGTACATGGCCCATATGTTTAGGCTTCTTCCGGTTGCCCGCTTTCCGGGAAGCATAACACCGCTTCACAGTGTGGACGCGCTCACCGGCACTAGTTGATAGTTGTTTGTGCGGCGTCCGTATGATCACGCGTCTTCCGGGTTATCGTTGGCTTTAACCGGCCTAGGCAGTGCAGTTCAATAATCAACAAGAGGGAGAAGGAGATTGTCATGTCCAGAAGGTTAAGAAGCCCGTTTCAAGTAGTATTTGCGTTGTTGATGATTCTTGCGCTCACGGCCTGTGGCGCTCCGGCCGTAGGCCCCGCCGCTGAACAGCCGGCCGCCGCCGGTGAGTCGCAGCTTCCGGTTCAGTTGCCTCGCAATGAGATGTTCGTAGTCGATCAGATCTTCCGATATAGCGTGACAGACAACTTTAACCTGTGGGTCTCCGGCACGCATGATCCCCATCGTCACGCCTACATCTCCGAGACGCTCTGGTATCGAGAACAGGAAACCGGCCAGCGTCTCTTTGGCGCGGCGGCCTCGGATCCGATCTACAACGAAGACTTCACCCAGATGAGCGTGGACTTGCGTGACAATATCTTCTGGAGCGACGGCGTGCAGTTCACTGCCGACGACCTGGTCTATACTGTCGAACTCCTCATGGCGACCCCCGGCCTGAACCGAGCAGGATGGGGCGCTTCTCTAAACCAGTTCGTCGAGTCAGTCGAGAAGACAGGCGACTTCAGCGTCCAGTTCAACCTGAAGGAGTCGAATCCCCGCTTCCACAGCCTCTTCGAGACTCGCTGGAGCGGCGTCTACATGATGCCCAAGCACGTCTTTGAGGCAGTCGATGACCCGGTTACCTTCACCTTCAACCCGCCCGTCAGTCTTGGCGCCTACACCGTCGCAGAGACCGATCCCAATGGCTACTGGGAACTCTGGGAACGACGTGAGGACTGGGAACGCACCCCCGCCGGCATCATCGTCGGCAAACCGGGCCCCAAGAACGTTTTGACCATCTTCTACGGCGACAGCGCTAAGAAGGCCATCGCCATGTCGCGCGGCGAATTGGACGTCTTCTTCGATGTCGACTACGAAGCGTTCCAAACCGTATTGGATACCACCCCCACGGCCCGTTCGTGGTACGTCGACTTCCCTTGGGCCTATCCGAACGAGATCGACGTCCGCCACTTAGCCTTCAACGTCGAGTCCGATCCCATCTACGGCATCAAGGACGTGCGCTGGGCGCTGGCTCTCGCGCTTGATATCGTCGAGCTCCAGACCGAGTACATCGGCGGCGTAGCTAAAGTCACCTATGCGCCAGTACCGCCCACGGCTAACCTGTCGGCGATGTATCTCGACCCCATGGAAGAATGGGCGCTGAACCTGGAGATCGAGGTCGCTCCAGGCGAGATGTACAAGCCCTACGATCCCACCGTGCCCGATCGCATCGCTGCATGGGCTGAGGAACAAGGTTATACCGTCCCCGGCACGCCTCATGAGGTCTTTGGCACCGGCTGGTGGAAGTTCGATCCCGAAACCGCCGAAAAGCTGTTGGTCAAGAACGGCTTCAGCCGCGACGGTAGCGGCAACTGGCTCAAGCCCGACGGAACGCCCTGGAAGATCGACCTCCAGTCTCCGCCGGATGAGAACGACGCCTTCCGCATGGCTACCGCTGCCGCCGACATGTGGTCGGACTTCGGCATCGAGGTCAACCTGCTCGGTCTCGAGCGCAGCGTGTGGGATCAGAACCACGTGACCGGAACCGGCTACCAGATCTCCACGCCGTGGTACAGCTTCGTGCTCGCCGACGGTGACTCCTGGTCGCAGACCAGAACCAGACACCCGGATTTCTATATGCCCATCGGTGAGGACTACCGGGCCAAAGGCGGCGCCAACCACGAACGCGTGAACGATCCTAGGGTCGGCGAATACATCGACGCTATGGTTCCGCTGGAGCCGGGCAGCCCCGAAAACCAGGCGGCTGTTCAGGAGTTCCTCCAGTACTGGACCGAGCAGATGTACACCATCACCGCCATCAGTTTCAAGAAGTTCGTAACCTGGGACGAGCGCTACTGGACCGGCTTCCCGACCTCCGAGAACCCGGAATACATGCCGCTCTACTGGTTCCAGGCTGGCAAGTTCGCCATTCAGGGCCTCGAACCGGTCGAATAGCCGGCGCATCCATCGCTAGCGTTGCGGGGCATCCCATGGGATGCCCCGCTTCCCAACCAGCTCGTCTGTGCATACGCCACACACTTCGAAACATGCCGGCGCAGTGATATCCTTACCGTTATCCCGGAGTAATTCGCTGGCTGGATATCCAACCGACAGACTTCACCAGAGAGTGTGCCGGATCGCCTGCAGCCAAACCTGTCTGATTCGGCCGCGATCCGCAAGTATGATTGACCGCATTCACGGCACAAGAGAGGGCAGTGAACTGTGACCCTACTCAAGGAGTTCATCCTACCCCGCCTACTTCAATGGCTCCTGGTCATCTTCATCGGCGTAACCATCACCTTCCTAATTCCACGTGTTTCGCCGGTCAATCCCATCGACCAAGCATTAAGCCGCCTTACCGCCTTCCAGAACCTCAGCCCAGAAGCCACAATTGCCTTGCGCGCATCGATTGAGGACCTTTACGGCCTTCAGGGCAGCATATTTGAGCAGTACATCGCCTTCTGGAAGCGTATTCTGCGCGGCGATTTGGGGCCGTCTTTCACCTCTTTCCCCATGATGGTCAATGACATCATCCGTAAGAGCATCGGATGGACGATCGGCTTGCTCGGCACATGCGTAGTCATCGCCTGGCTGCTCGGTCTCATTCTGGGAACACTTGCTAGTTATTACCGCAATCGCTGGTGGTCGCGTTTTCTCGAGAATTCACTGATCACCGTCTATCCAATTCCGTACTACATCTTAGCTTTTGTGCTATTGATGCTATTTGCATACTATTTCCCGATCTTCCCCTTGGTCGGCGGCGGACGCGGTACGCCTGGTCTCACGTGGACCTATATCAGAACGGTTATCCAACACGCTACCTTGCCCGCGCTCTCCATCATCATCGGCGCCACTGCTTTTCGCTTTATTATGGCGAAAGCCCTCACCTCTGGCGAGATAGCGAGCGATTACGTTCAGTACGCCGAATTGGCCGCACTGCCCAAGCGAAAAATTATCTTCTCGTACATCATGCGCAACACCATGCTGCCGCAGGTGACCGACCTCGGCCTTTCTCTCGGCGCAATCTTCGAAGGCGCGCTCATCACAGAGGTCGTCTTCAGCTATCCGGGCATCGGCAGTTCTCTCTATAACGCCATCATCTCGGCCGACTACAACATGATCATGGGCATTACGCTGCTGTCCATCGTCGGCATCGCCACAGCGTCGCTGTTGGTAGACTTGTCTTATCCGTTCTTCGACCCGCGCGTGCGCTACCGGTAAGCGCGTGTCCCGCCTGCAGCCTCGTTCTTGTAGCCCTCCTGATGGGCCGGTTGCGGCAACGTCCATAATCAATCGATCGGGACCGCTCTTCCCGGCAAGGGAAATTCCAGCAAAGGATTTCCGATGAAAGTCATATCAGATCTATTTCGCTATAGCCCTTCCTTCCGGATCGGGGCCACGATCTTAACGGTCGTATTCTTGCTCGTCGTATTGTCATTTTTCTCCCCCTACTCCCCGGACCAACGTCGTGTAGTGCCGCGTAACGTGCCGCCTTCGCAGGAGCATATCCTAGGCACAACCTCAACCGGCCAAGATGTATTCTGGATGCTGACTTTTGGGGTGCGCAACACCCTGATCGTGGCAGGTATTGCCGTATTAATCGGCCGTTCTATCGGCGTCTTTTTGGGCATGGTCTCAGGCTACCTTGGCGGCAGGATTGACCGGGTGATCTCCTCAATTGTCGACAGCTTCATCGTCATCCCCCGCCTTCCGCTCGTGATCCTTATCGCCTCCATATTGCGCGGCCAAATGACGCTTTTTGGCCTAGGTGTTCTATTGGGATTTCTTGATTGGGCATACCCGTCCAAACGCTACCGCGCCCAAATTCTGAGTCTTCGTGAACGAGAGTTCACCCATACCGGCGTCTTCGCGGGCATGAACACCCTAAAGATCGTTACGCAGGAGCATCTGCCCTTCCTAATTCCCTTCCTGCTTGCAGATGTGGTCAGCGGCTTCCTCTTCGCCATCGGCTTTGAAGTCACGCTGGCAGTCCTGGGCCTTAGCGACCTCGGCGCCCAAAGCATCGGCACGATGATCTACTGGGGCAACTACTACCAGGCGCTGCTTACCAATCGCATTTGGGTGTTGATTGCACCCATCACTGCCTCCATTCTGATCGTCGTTGGGTTCTATCTGGTATCGATCGGCCTCAGCGGCTATCTAGACCCCCGCACGCGTCTCGCTCGGCTGCAATTGAAGGGATAGATTCATGCCGACAATTGTCGAAGTAAAAGACCTAAAAGCCTATTACCATACCCACGCCTACGGCGTCCAACGCACCGTAAAGGCCGTCGACGGCATCACCCTCAACATACCCGAGGGTCAGGTGTACGGCATCGCCGGCGAATCTGGCTGCGGCAAGTCCACGCTGCTCAAGGTGCTTTTGGGCGCCCATAAGCCGCCGCTCTACGTCGTCGACGGTTCGGTAAGATACCTGTTCGACGACGCCCAGATTGCCACGCTGTCCCTGGACGAAAACACGTTGCGCGAACTGCGCTGGAAACAGGTCTCCTACATTCCCCAAGGCTCGATGCATGTCCTCAACCCGGTGCGCCGGATCGAAGATATCTTCCACGATTTCGTTGCCGCCCATCAGCAAGTCAGCAAAGCCGAGTCCACACAACTGACACGCACCTACCTGCGCGAGCTTGGGCTGCCCGAAAAAGTGATGGCGGCCTATCCGCACCAGCTCTCCGGCGGCATGCGCCAGCGCGTGACCATCGCTCTAGCCACCATCCTCTCCCCCAAGCTGATCTTTGCCGATGAGCCGACTACTGCCCTAGACGTCATCGTCCAGCGCGGCGTGATCCAGATCCTCAAGGAAATCAAACGCCGCGAGGGCAGCACCTTCGTACTCATCACGCACGACCTGGGCGTCCACGCCAACCTCGCTGACCGCATTGCCGTCCTCTACGCCGGCAAGCTGGTCGAAGAGGCGGACAGCCGCACCATTCTCAAAAAACCGCTCCACCCATATACGAAGTTTCTCATCCAGTCCCTTCCGCGACTCGACGACCGCAGCACGCGCGTCAGCATTCCCGGACGTCCGCCCGCACTGGATAACCCGCCCGACGGCTGCCGTTTCCACCCGCGCTGCCCGCTAGCCGTCGACAAGTGCCGGACCGTTGATCCGGCCATGGTCGCCATTCAGCCGGGTCATCGCGTCGCATGCCATGTCGTGACAGAAGCAACAGAAGAGGTACGCCATGCGGCAACAGCCTAGCTCCGAACTACTGCGCGTCGAGAACCTGACCAAGATCTTCCAAATCCGGCATGGCTTCTCCACCCGCGAATTCCGCGCCGTAGACGACGCCGCCTTCACGCTGACTGCGGCCAAACCGGAAATCTTCACCATCGCCGGCGAAAGCGGCAGCGGCAAAACAACCCTGGCGCGCATGGTCCTTGGCATGGAGCAACCCAGTTCGGGCATCCTCCAGTACAAGGGACGCAACATCGCCGACCTGTCCTTGGGCGAAAAACGCGCCTGGTTCTTCAAGGAAGTGCAGCCCGTCTTCCAGGACCCCTTTGCCGCCTTCAGCCCTCTCAAGAAGATAGACCACTATCTCTACGAAACCGTCCACAACTACAAGATGGCCAAGAAGTCGGAGACGGACGACTACGTAAACGAGGTGCTCCAGCAGGTCGGGCTGACCCTGGCAGAGGTGAGGGGGCGCTATCCAAACGAACTGTCAGGCGGACAAGCCCAGCGCATGGCCGTGGCGCGCGCGCTGCTCACCAACCCGTCTCTCATCGTCGCTGACGAGCCGGTGTCCATGCTAGACGCATCGCTGCGCATGTCGGTCGTCAACATGTTCCGCGACCTAAAGGAGCAACAGCAGGTCAGCATCCTCTATATCACCCACGATCTCGCCACCGCCTACTACTTCGCCGATCGCATCGCCGTCATGCTACGCGGTTGGATTGTCGAAGAAGGGCCGGTCGAAAAGGTTTTGGGCTCCCCCCTCCACCCCTATACCCAGAACCTCAAGGAATCGATCCCCCAGGCGGATCCGGATCATGCCTGGTCTAGCGAAGTCGATCTCGCCATCCTCGACACCGATGAGTACACGCGCAAAGGATGCCGCTACGCCGGTCGCTGCCCGCACGTCATGGACGTCTGCCGCCATACCGAGCCGCCAAACGTGACCGCTCAAGGCCGGACGGTGAAGTGCTTCTTGTATACTGAAGAACATGCCGCAGACGCTGCGCCGGTCCAATCAGCCGTCGATTCCTCCAACCACTAACGGCAACACGCCTCCTTATTGCGGCAAGCCGTTTTGGCGCGGCTTCCGTCGGCAACAAATGTCCAATTCTCACCCCCTTACTATGATGGAGAGAACAACATGTTAAGAGTCGCAGTGATCGGCATGGGCAATATCGGCAACACCCATGCGCCGGTCTACAAAGCAGACGCACTGTCCGAACTGGTCGCCGTCTGCGACATCATCAAAGAACGCGCAGACAAAGCGGCAGAGCGTTACGACGTCCCTGCTTACTACAGCGTCGACGACCTTCTCAAGAACCAGCAGCTCGATGCGGTCACCGTCTCGACCGCAGGCGTCGAAAATGGCGGTGACCACTTCGAACCGACCATTCAATGTCTGGAAGCCGGCCTGCACGTCCTGTGCGAAAAGCCGATCTCTAATGACATCGAGAAGGCACGCGCCATGGTCGCAAAAGCCGACGAGAAAGGCGTCTACTTTGGCATCAACCTCAACCACCGCTTCGTGCCGCCTGCAGCCAGGGCCAAGAAGTGGGTAGAGGAAGGCAAGCTCGGCGATCTGCTCCTGATCAACATGACCATGTGGATCAACAACCCCAACGAAACGTCGCCCTGGTTCCACCTTCGCGCCTTGCACCCTCATTCGCTCGACATCATGCGCTACTTCTGCGGCGACGTGAAGCGCGTCCATGCTTTCGCTAATCGCGCGCCCGGCCGCGTCTGCTACTCCAACGTCCAGGTGAACCTGGAGTTCGCCAACGGCGTAGTCGGACATCTCACCGGCAGCTACGACGCCAACCCCTCGCACAATCTAGAGCGCTGCGAAGTCATGGGGACTGAAGGCCGTTTCGTGCTCGAAAACCTCTACCAAGAATTGACGCTCTACCCGCGGCGCAGCGACGAGTTGACCGTCATCCGCAACAGCATCATGGGCGGCTTGAGCGGCTTCGGCGCCACGTTCCAGAACCGCATTCACCGCTGGCTTGAGCAGGTTGATGCCAAGGTCCCGCGCGACCAGATCGAGGCGTCGGGTCATGAGGGCCTGGCCGTACAGGAAATCATCGAGGCCGCCATCCGCTCCGTAGAGTCAGGCAAGGCGGAATCTGTTCCCGCCCGCTAGCATGAACGCCGGTCGCATTACGCCGTACCTGCCGGCTGTCCATCCAATCAACGAACGGCTCATCGACTAGAAGTCAACCAGAAGTCAACTAGAAGTTGGAGTGCAAACCAATGCTAAGGGCGTGCGTAGTCGGCATGGGTCCAATCGGCGCCCGCCATGCCAAACTCTATCAAGAAGACCCGCTGGCTGAACTGGTCGGCGTTTGCGACTGGAACCCGGCCCGCGCCGCACAGGGCGCCGAGCGATTCGGCGTGCCCGCCTTCCACGACGTCCGCCAGATGCTGCAATCGCTGGCGCCGGACGTGTGCAGCATCGCCACCGGCGGGCACGAGTATGCCAGCGAGCACTACCTGCCCACCATGGAGGCCATCGAATATGGCTGCAGCGTGCTCGGCGAAAAACCTATCTCCAACGAGATTCACGAGGCCGAGGAGATGGTCGAGGCAGCGCGCCAAAAGGGCGTGCGCTACGCCATCAACCTCAACCACCGCTTTACGCCCGCCGCGCTGCTCGCCAAGCGTTGGATGGATGAGGGCCGCGTCGGACATCTGCTCTTCATGAACATGAGCATGTGGATCAAGAACCCGCGCGAGACATCGCCCTACTTCCAGCTGAAGGCGCTGCACCCGCACACCGTCGACATCATGCGCTACTATTGCGGCGACGTCGAAGCAGTCCAATGCTTCGCCACCAAAGCCCCAGGTCGCGCCATCTGGTCGACCGCCACCTTCAACATGCGCTTCAAGAA
>JASGTU010000060.1 GCA_030058085.1 Chloroflexota bacterium | reverse complement strand
GTCATCCCGCCGCCGGTCTCCCTGGCCGATTTCTCGCCCGCGCCGCCGGATGCGGAACTGCGGCGCAGCCTCGACCTGCTTGGCCGCCACGTCCTGTTGGCGATGCCGCCGGCGCACGCCGCGCCGCGCCTGGACGAACTGGCTGCGTTCATGCGCCGCGTCCACGCCCGCCTACCCAATACCGTCCTCGCCCTAGCCGGGGAGACGCCCTTCGCCGCCGCGGACCTGGGCGACGCGCTCCCCGTCGTGCGTCTGCCGTCTCTCGCCGGCCCGGCCCAACCTTATCGCCTAGCCGACGCCTTCATAGCGCTCGACGACGACCGCACCTCCATCCGGCGCAGCCTCGAAGCCGCTGCCTGCGGCCTGCCCCTGATCGACCTGCCCGGCGACGCGCTCGCCGCACTACTTGCCGAGCAGGAAGCCGCCCCCCGCGACGCGGCGGATACAGCCGCCCGGCTCTTCTCTGACGACGCCTTCTACGGGACGATGGCGCGCCGCAGCCTCGACCTCGCCGCCCGCCATTCGCAGGAAGCGTACCGCCAGGCGTGGAGCGAAGTCACAAACGCTGCCTGCGGCTGGCTGCCCCTCCATCAACGCGCCGAGTCCGCGCCGGAACCGCCGCCGCTTGACCGCAGCCGCGCCGCGCCCGCTGAATACGCGGCGCAGGCCTGGACACTGGTCGACGACCTAGAACAGCTTAAGGCGATGGCCCGCGTCATGCTCGCAGACTACCGGGTGCGCTCGCCCACCCCCTACGCCGGCCCGCTGATCGCCTGGGTGCGGCGCAACCTGACCTCTCATCTGCGCGAGCCGTACATCGACCCGACGCTGCAGCGGCAGGAAGCCTTCAACCTGCGCGCCGTCGCCGGCCTGCAGGAACTTGCCGCCCGCCTAGCCGCCCAGCGGCGCAGCCTGGACGAAACGCACCAGGTCTCTGCTGCACTCCGCCGCAGCGCCGAGCAGTTAGCCGCACAGGTCGACGCTCTGCTGGATGCGCTGCCCGCCGGCAGCGACGCCCCGGCACAGCAGCAGATCGACGCGCTGCGCCGCGCCCTGACCGAACTGCGCCGCTTACTGGACGCGCAGGCCGGCCGCGCCGGCGACGATGCCGCATGAGCACGCGCCTGCAGACGGCTGCCGTCGCCGCCGGCCTCGCCGGGCTGGGCCTCGTCGCCGCCGGGGTGACGCCCGGCTGGATGGCGCAAGCCGTCCCCGCGGACATCTCACCGCAGATCGTGCGTTATGCCCGGCAGATGCTCGCCGCCACGGGTCTGCTGCTGCTCTGCGCCGCCTTCTTCGTCGCCGTCGTCGATCCCGCCCGCCATCAACGCTGGTCCGCTGCGCTCTCTTTACACCGCTGGGCCCCGCGCCTGGCCGCGCTCGCCGTGCTGCTCTACGTCGCGGTCTACTTCCCCTTTACCGCCCAGCGCTACTGGCACTTCAACGCCGGCGTCTATGACCTCGGCGTGCAGGACCAGGTCGTCTGGAACACCGCGCACGGACGCTGGTACGCCAGTTCCATCGAGGTCGGCAACTACATGGGCGACCACTTCAAGCCGCTCGTCGCCCTGCTCGCCCCCTTCTATCTGATCGCGCCCAGCGTCTACTGGCTGCTCGCCTTCCAGACCGTCGTCCTGGCCCTGGGCGCTGTGCCGGTCTACCGGCTGGCGCAACGCAGGCTCGGCGCGGCCGGCTTCGGCCTGCTTTTTGCCCTGCTCTACCTGCTCTATCCCTCCGTCGGCTACGTCAATCGCTTCGACTTCCACTGGGAGGCCGCGGCCATCCCCCTGCTGCTCGCCGCCATTGACGACACGGACGCCAAACGCTGGCGGCGGGCCTCGCTCTGGCTGGCGCTAGCCCTACTCAGCAAGGAAGACATCGGCCTGACCGTAGCCGCCTTCGGCCTGTGGCTGGCGTGGCGGCGGCAAGCGCTCCGCTTCGGGCTGGCCTGGGCCGCGACGGGCATCGGCTTCGCCCTGTTCGCCATGTTCGTGATCATCCCCGCCTTCCGCGCCGCGCCGTCGGACTCCTTCGTCCGCTACCTGTGGCTCGGCGCAGACCCGATAGAGATGCTGCGCAACCTACTGCTGCGCCCGGACCTCGTGCTGCCCCGGCTGCTAGGCGTGGACGCGGTGCGCTTTGTCGTCTCGTTCACCGCGCCGCTGCTTTTCCTGCCCTTTGCGCATACCATCATCCTCGTGGCGCTGCCCGCCGCCGTCTACAACCTGCTCTCCACGGAAATGGCCCAGCGCGTCGCCTACTTCCACTACGTCGCGCCCATCGTCCCCTTTGTCATCGCCGCCGCGCTGCTGGCGTCCGCCCGCATCTTCGCCTGGGCGCGCCGCGTGCAGGCCTACTGGCTGGTCTGGACCATCTGCACCGGCCTGTTGATCTTCACCGGCTGGCATTCGCTCGTCTTCAATAACCCGCTGGCTGACGACGGCGCTGTCCCCCCCGCGTGGACGCGCTTGCCCAACGAGGCAGCGGTGCGCCAAGCCCTCTCCCTCATCCCGCCCGAAGCCGCCGTCCTGACCACCAACTACTACGGCACGCATCTGGCCCACCGCACCGATCTCTACCTGATGTTCGCCCCGGCGGACACGACAGGGCTGGAACCGGCTGAACTTGCGCTATTCAACACGATCGATTACCGTTCTCACCATCCCTGGGCTTGCCAAGACTACGCAGCCGCGCTCCAACAGGCGCATGACCAGGGCTTCGGGCTGGTCTACAACGTCGAACGCGTCGTCCTCGTCCAACGCGCCGCCGGCGACCGGGCGGCGCTGCGAGAGTTGGCATCCGCGCTCTGCCGGGACGAACCGCACGCATCCGAACACGCATCCGAACACGCACACGAACATGCACACGAACATGCATATGAAGAGGTGCAGCCGTGACCGCATCGCTCGCCATCGGGGTTGATGTCGGCGCCACCAAGATCGCCGCCATCCTAGCCGACCGCAGCGGCCATGTCCTGGCCGAAGAGCGCGCCCTCACCGGCGCGGCGGAGGGCGTCGCCGCGGTCGTGTCGCGTATCGCCGCGGCTGTGCAAGCGCTGCAGCGTGCCGCGCCCGCGCCCATCGCCGGCGTGGGCGTCGGCATCCCCGGCTACGTCGACGCCGCGCAGGGCATCGTACGCAACGCCGTCAACCTCGGCTGGCAGGAAGTGGACTTAGCCGCCCGGCTGCGCCACGAAGTGCGCCTGGACGTGTGGGCCGGCAACGATGCCAACGTGCTGGCGCTGGGCGAGTACTACTACGGCGCCGCGCAGAGCTGCGCCAACTTCGCCTACATCGCCATCGGCTCCGGCCTGGGCAGCGGCATCGTCCTCGACGGGCGGCTGGTCATTGGCGCCACCTATGCCGCCGCCGAACTCGGCCACTTATCGCTGGACCCGGCGGGCCGGCTGTGCGCCTGCGGGCTGCGCGGCTGCGTCGAGACCGTCGTCTCCGGGCCGGGCATCTTGGCGACCGCACGCGAACATCTGGCCCGCGGCGAGCGGTCCGCCCTGCGCGACACAGCCGGCCTTACGCCGGAGAACGTGCTCGACGCCGCGCTCGCCCGCGACCCCCTGGCCGTCGCCGTTTTCGACGAGACTGCCGCCTGGCTGGGCATGGTCTTCGCCGTCTGCGCCGTCATGCTCAACCCGGAGCGCATCGTCATCGGCGGCGGGCTGGGCCGCGCCGCCTTCGACCTGCTCGTTCCCGGCGCCCTAGCCGAACTGAGCCGCCGCGTCGTCCCGCAAAGCTGCGCCCACCTCCAGGTCACCCCCTCCCAGGTGACGGCTGGGGCCGTAGGCGCGTCTTCGCTCGTGTGGCAGGCCGAACGGGGGTAAGGCGATGGACGCCGTCTTGGTGCAGAGCGCCCTGACCGAAGAGCGCTTCGCCTGCGCCCTGCGCCGCCTGTGGCATCATTACTTAAGCAAGGGCCGGACCGCATCCGGCATACCGTGAGGAGACCTATGGCACATTGCATCGTCACCGGCGCCGCTGGTTTCGTCGGCTCGCACCTCTGCGAAGAACTCATCGCCCGCGGCCACCGCGTCACCGGCATCGACGCCTTCATCCCCTACTACCCGCGCCCGCTCAAGGAGGGCAATCTCGCCGGCCTGCGCCAGGGGGAACGCTTCACCTTCTACGAAGCCGACCTGCGCAGCGCTGACCTGCGTCCCCTGCTCGCCGGCGCCGACGCGGTCTTCCACCTCGCCGCCATGGCCGGGCTGCTGCGCAGTTGGCAGGAGTTCGAGTCCTACATGACGTGCAACGTGCTCGCCACGCAACGCCTGCTCGCCGCCGCGGTCGAGGCCGGCGTCCCGCACCTGCTGCACATTTCCACCTCGTCGGTCTATGGCCGTTTCGCCACAGGTGACGAGACTGCGCCGCTGGCTCCCATCTCGCCCTACGGCATCACCAAACTGGCTGCAGAGCATCTATGCCGCGCCTATGCCGCCAACCACGGCCTGCCCGTCACGATCTTGCGCCTCTTTTCCGTCTACGGCCCGCGCCAACGCCCGGACATGGGCTACAACATCTTCATCCGCTCCATTCTCAACCAGGAGTTGATCACGGTGGACGGCGACGGGACGGACAGCCGCAGCAACACCTATGTGAGCGACTGCGTCCAGGGCCTCATCCTGGCCTTCGAGCAGCCCGCCGCCAGCTCCGGCGAGACCTTCAACATCGGCGGCGGCGAGGAGATCTCCGTCATCGAGGTGCTGCGCATGCTGGAGGAGCTTACCGGGCAGCGCGCGCGCATCACCCACGGCCCGCCACGCCCCGGCGATCAGCGCCGCACCGTCGCCGACATCGGCAAAGCGCGCCGCCTCTTGGGCTACGCTCCGGCTACCAAACTCGTCGACGGCCTCGCCGCCCAGATCGCCTGGCAGCGCAGCCAGATGGAGCGGCCCGCGCCTTGACTTTTGCCCGACATACGCTAAAGTGAATTCCGTCGATTTCTAACAGCCCGCCCCCGTGAAAGGCATGTTGATGGCCGCTTCCCTGACCGCCCCGCGCACTGCCCTCGCGCCCGCCGATATGCGCCCCGCGATCGAAGAGACCCAAGACCTCGTGGATGAACTGCGCCGCGTCGTCAAAGGCGAAGTCCGCTTCGACGGCTATTCGCGCATGCTCTACAGCACCGACGCCAGCCTCTACCAGATACAGCCGATCGGCGTGGTCATCCCGCGCACCCTAGAGGACGCCCAGGCCACGGTCGAAATCGCGGCGCGACGCAAGCTGCCCGTCCTCGCCCGCGGCGGCGGCAGTTCGTTGGCCGGCCAAGCCGTAGGCGCCGCCATCGTACTCGACTTCAGCAAGTACATGGACGCCGTGCTCCACATCGACGCCGACGCCCGCACCGCGCGCGTCGAGCCGGGTATTACCGTGAACGCCCTTAACAAGGCCCTAGCCCCCTACAACCTCATGCTGGGGCCGGACCCCGCCAGCGCGGATCGGGCAACCGTCGGCGGCAGCGTCGCCAACAACGCCACCGGCAGCCACAGCATTCTCTACGGCATGTTGGCCGACGTCGTCCTAGAGGCCGGGGCCATCCTCGCCGACGGATCGACGGCTCGCTTCGGCCCCGTCGCGCCCGCCGACCTGCCCGCCCTGGCCCGCCTTGACGGCCTGCAGGGGCGGATCTACGACCGCGTCCCCGCCATCGTCCAGGGCGCGCTTGACGACATCTTGCAGCGCTGGCCCAAGCACTGGCGGCGCACCTCCGGCTACACGCTCGACCGGCTTGCCGCCGCGCTGCTGCCGCCCGACCAGCGTCCGCGCCTCAGCTTCGACTCGCGCTTCCGCCCGCCCGCCAGCGACCCGGCCAAGATCGACCGCTTCAACCTCGCCCAACTGCTCACCGGCAGCGAAGGCACCCTAGCCGTGATGACCGACATCACCCTCGGCCTGGAAACCCGCCCCACCCGCACCGCGCTGGGCGTCGTCCACTTCGACGACGTGGTTGAAGCCTGCGCCGCCATCACCGACATCCTCGAAACCGAACCTAGCGCCTGCGAACTGCTCGACAAGCACCTCATGGACCTGGCCCGCGCCCAGCCGGAATGGGCGCGGCGCCTCCACTTCGTCGAGGGCGATCCCGCTGCCGTGCTCTTCACCGAATACTACGGCGCCGATGAACAGGAGCTTGCCGCCAAGCTGGACCGGCTGCAAAGCCACCTGGCGGCACGCGGCTGGCGCGGCGCGGTGACGCGCGTCATGGACCCGGCCCGCCAGCGCGAGGTCTGGTCCGTGCGCAAGGCCGGCCTCAACATCCTCATGAGCCGCCGCGGCGACTACAAGCCGATCCCCGCCATCGAAGACGTCAGCGTCCCCCCGGAACGCCTGGCGGACTACATCGGCCAACTGCTCGACTTCTGCCGCAGCCAGGGCGACATTCCCGGCGTAGCCGTCTACGCGCACGCCTCCGCCGGCTGTCTGCATGTGCGCCCGCTGATCAACCCCAAGAGCGCGCGCGGCATGGAACTGATTCAGGCGGTCAGCGACTATGCCTGCGGCCTGGCCCTCTCCTACGGCGGCGCCATGAGCGGCGAGCACGGCGACGGCCTGGCGCGCAGCGCCTATAACCCCAAGCTCTTTGGCCCGGAACTCTACGCCGCCATGCAAGAGGTGAAGGCCGCCTTCGACCCCGACAACCTGATGAACCCGGGCAAGATCGTCGACCCGCCCTCGCCCGCCGAAAGCCTGCGCTTCGGCCCGGACTACGCCACAATTGAGCTAGAGACAGTCTTCGACTGGGACGCCGACGGCGGCTATGTTGGAGCCATCGAAATGTGCAACGGCGCCGGCGTCTGTCGCAAGCTGGACATCGGCACCATGTGCCCCAGCTTCATGGCAACGAAGGACGAGCGCGAGTCCACCCGCGCCCGCGCCAACGCGCTGCGCAACGTCCTCGCCGGACGCATTCCCGCCGACCAGCTCTTTGCGCATGAGATGTATGAGATCATGCACCTCTGCCTGGGTTGCAAGGCGTGCAAAACCGAGTGCCCCTCCTCTGTGGACATGGCGAAAATCAAGTCCGAGTTTCTCGTCCACTACTTCCACGCCAACGGCACGCCGCTCTTCAACCGTATGATGGGCTGGCTGCCCGTGATCGACGAATGGCTCTTCAAGCTGGCTCCCTCCGCCTTCATGCCCCTCGTCAACTGGGGTATGAGCACGCCCATCGCCAAAGCGCTCATGTCGCAGATCGGCGTCCACCCGGAGCGCACCATGCCGCGCTACGCGAGCGAAGCCTTCGAGACCTGGTTCCACCGCCGCGCCAACAACCGCGAGCAGGCCTCCGTCACCAAACATTGGCCAAACGGCCCGGCCATGATCTTCCACGACACCTGGGTGAACTACAACGAGACCCAGATCGGGATGGCGATGGTGCGCTTGTTGGAAGCCGCCGGCTATGAGGTCTTCCTCACCGAAGGGCGCAAATGCTGCGGCCGCCCGCTCATCACCGGCGGACAGGCCGACAAGGCCAAGCCGTGGATCGACCACAACGTGGCGCTGCTCGCGCCTTACGCCCAGCGCGGCATCCCCATCCTGGGCGTCGAGCCGAGCTGCATCCTCACCCTGCGCGACGAATACCTGACCCTGGCGGCGGACCCGGACCGCGCCCGCATCGTGGCCGGCCAAGCCTTCACCTTCGACGAGTTCGTGGCGCGCGAGGTCGCCGCCGGGCGCTTCCGCCCCGTCTGGAAAAAGGAGCCGGCCAAAGCGCTGCTCCACGGCCACTGCCACCACAAGGCGCTAGCCGGCAACGATTCCACCCTCGCCGCGCTCAAAGCCGCCGGCTACGACGTGGAAGTGATCGCCAGCGGCTGCTGCGGCATGGCGGGAGATTTCGGCTATGAGAAGGAAAACTTCGAAATGAGCCGCAAGATCGGGGAGGAGAGGCTGTTTACCGCGGTGCGCGCCGCCGCGCCCGATACGGCCGTCATCGCCAGCGGCACGAGCTGCCGCCATCAGATCGAGCAGTTCACCGGACGCATGCCCCTGCACCTGGCCGAGGCGCTGGCGAATCGCCTAGCCCTCTGAGCAGGCGACCGTGCCGCCAGGGAGTAACGAACAATGATGGATCGCAAACCACGCCACACGACACAGCAACCTTCACAGGACCGCGCCATGCCCCGCCCAGCCCCCCACAGAGCGCCCGCAGCGAGGACCGAACACCTAGTCCAGCGCTATTCCGTGCTCGGCGCCATTCTGCTCTGCACCCTGATCAGCGGCCTGCTGGGCGACTCGCTGCTCGGCATTTGGCGCCTCGAACCGGACGCGCCCATCCCCGGCGGCTGGCGTTGGCTGCTGGGCAGCCCCGTCCAGACGTTCCGTACAGAGACGATTGCGCTGTTCGTCGGCGTGGTGTTGACAGGTTTTGCGTTGGGCGGGGTGTGGTTTCTGATTACGGCGGGCTGGCGCTGGCTGCGTCGCCGGCTGTAGGTGCGAGATCACCTTCCGACAAACCCGCGCAGCGATGCCCTACTTGGCGACGATCTCCAGGATCGCCGGCCCATAGGTCTTCGCCTTCCACGGGCCGATCTCTCGGAAGTCAAGCAGGTCGGCCTGTGTACGTGGGCGGCGCTTAGCGATCTCCAACAGAGCGCCGTTCGCCAACACGATCTCCGGCGCCACATTGCGGGCCTCCGCCGTGCGCGTACGCCACTTGCGCAGGGCGTCATAACGGTTCAGCACCTTGCGGTCCAACATCTGTTCCGGGCGCAGCGTCGGTGCGGGCAATTCGGGCAGCGGACGCTTGCGCCCCTCGGCAATGGCCGCGAGCAACTGGGCGCCATAACGCCGCACATCGCCCGCGCCTAAGCCCGGCGTCCGGGCGAGTTCGCCTTCAGTCGCGGGCTGCGACTCCGCCAACTGTGTCAGCACACGGTTGCGCAACACCTTGAAGGGCGGCACGTTACGCCGCTGCGCCTCCGCCTCGCGCCATTCCCACAGCGCCTCGAGCACGCCGGTATTTTTGCGCGGCACGCTGCGCGTCTCCTTCATCTGCCAGATATTGCGCTCCGGTGGCTCTTTCTCGCTGTAATCCGTCTGCACCAAAAGCGCAAAGGCGTCCTGCGCCTCTTCCCATCGGTCAGCCGCCTTCAATTCCGCGGCCAATTTACGCCGCAAGGCAAACAGG
Source organism: Chloroflexota bacterium (assembly GCA_030058085.1). Lineage (GTDB taxonomy): Bacteria > Chloroflexota > Anaerolineae > Caldilineales > Caldilineaceae > JASGTU01. The sequence goes on along the minus strand of JASGTU010000060.1, from coordinate 35,901 downwards.
TAGTGCGTATCCATCTGCGCATACGCGATCTGCTCCGGCGTCAACGGGCGCTTGCTCCAGTTGGTGCGCTGCATGCGCTTATCCGATACCGCCCCGAAGCACTCCTCCAAGATCGCGGCCAAGCCCGCATGTTGCCAGCCCAAAATGCGCGCGGCAAGTTGCGTATCGAACACGTTGGCGATCGAAAAACCGAACTCGCGCTCCAAAAGCAGCAGGTCGTTTTCTGCCGCATGCATGATCACCTCCGCCTCGGGCCGCGCCAATTGCCGGCCCAGCGGCTCCAGCGCCTGATAGCGCAACGTGTCGACAAGATAGTCGAGCACGTCCATCTCGTCGGGCTGTTCGCTGTCTTCGCCGCCGCTCGCCGGCACGGTGATCTGCAGCAAACACACCTTGGGATAGTAGCTGAACAGGCTGTCGCTTTCCGTATCCACCGCAAACCGGCGTCGCTTCTCCAATACGCCCATCATCCGGCGGAAAGCCGTTTCGTTGTCTACCAAAACCGGTTTACGCACGCTATCACCGGACATTTTGCCTATTGTCAGTCCCCATGTGCATCGGATAGAATATCGGATAGAGTATCAAACAGCGTATTTGAGAGCGCATTTGACAGCGCATCGGCATTAGGCCATGTTACCCGCAGCTACAACGGGTGTCAAACACTCAAGGCCGCTTTGCCGGCGGCGTCGCTCCCACACGGCGCAGCGCCGCCGGATGCCGCCCGTCCTTATCCGCCCGCAGGTTCGGGGTGAGCCGTTTGGCTCGTGCCGCCCCTGCCCATGTACCGAAAAGTCTGTCCGCATCACCTAACCCACAAGGAGGAGAATCGGTGCAAGCCAGTTACACCGCGGACAACGAACTGAACCGACTCGAAAGAGTCGCGCATAACCGGCGCGGGCTATGGTTCGCCGTAATCATCGCTCTGGCCGGCCTGCTGGCGTTCGTAGCCGTTTTCAACCTGGTCATCCCGAACTTCGGCGCCGGCCTCGACGGCGTCCCCCTAATCGGCCTCGGCTTGCTCTTCGCCCTGGTTCCTGCCGTCCTTTGGCTCTTGCTCTTCTACCGGCTTGACCGCCTGGAGCCGGAGCCGAAGCAGATGGTTTTCAACGTCTTTCTGCTTGGCATCTTCGTCACCGCAGCGCTGCACGCGCCCATCCTCGACGGCGTCTTTGCCGTCAACGAATGGCTCTATGCCAACTGGTGGTCGCAACTGCTCGGCAACATCCTGGTCATCGGCTTCGTCGAGCAGATAATCGTCTGGGGCATCGTCCGCTATACGGTCTTCTCTCATCCTGAATTCGACGAACGCGTCGACGGCGTGATCTATGCCATCGCCGCCGGGCTGGGCGTGGCGACCGTGCTCAACTTCCAATATGTGCTTTCACGCGGCGGGGTCGACCTCAGCATCGGCTCCATCCGCATGGTCGTGACGTCTATGGCGCAGGCCAGCTTCGCCGGCGTGCTCGGCTACTTTATCGGCCAGGCGCGCTTCGAGCGCACGCCCGTCTACTACATGCCCCTGGGGTTGACCGTCGCCGCTACCATCAACGGCCTCTTCGCCTTTCTCCTGGAACGCACCTCGGCCGGTGCGCTCAACTCCTATCCGTGGACCGATCTCCTGCTTGCCGCTGCCGTCGCCGCCATCAGCATGGCCGTCGTTTTCTGGCTAATCGCCCGAGCCAACGAAGAGACGCTGCGTTTGGCGCAGGCGCAGGTTCCCGCCTATGTACCCGAGAGCCCTGTCGCGGCCCCCGCCGCGCCCAGCGCTGAGGAGGCAAACATCTGATGTCCGCTCTACTCGACGCCATACGCAAGCCCAGCGTCACCAATCAGCCGCCTACCTCCCGCGAGATCATGCGCAGCGACCTGGCGACCGTCGCCTTGATCATCGCCGCGCTTCTGCTCGGCCTAGCCGTCCGCAACACCACGCTTAGCGCCAGCAAGAAGGTAGAGCTAGAGGGGATGCCGCCGCTGGCGATCCCTGCCCACTGGATGCCGGGAACTGCCGATAATCTTGACTTCTATGCCCGCAGCGCCGGCAGCCCCAGCATCTTCGACACCGAAATGGCCGTCTACACGCGCCGGCTCCGCAACGAAGAAACGCTCATCTCGGCGCGCACCGCCTGGGGCGTCCGGCGCAGCCAAGACCTGGAACGCTACCGCGAACTCAGCGCCGAACCCGTCACCGTGCTCGACGGGCAGCCGGCTGCGCTCGTCACTTATGCCTATGTCGCCGACCCGACCCGCCTTGCCGGGGCCGGTTCGCCGCCCGTCGTCGTGCAAGGTCAGGACCTGCTCTTTATCTACGAGGACCAACTCGTCGTCGTATCGGTTGCGGCGGACGTCACCGCATGGGACTCGGCCCAAAAGGAGATTGATATCATATTCGGAAGCCTGCGACTCCAGGAGGTAGAACAATGACGGAGTTTTCCCGCCCAATCCGAACCCGAGCCGCCCGTCTGCAGCGCACAGCCTTACGGCTTGCAATACTCCTGACAGCGCTGCTCGTCAGCGCTTCCGCCGCCCAGCCTGCCGCCGCCATCGACCGCGACGGCATCGCCAACGCGCTCCTCGCCACCGTCCAGATCATCATGCCGGACAATGACTACGAGATCTTCAGCCTGGGCAGCGGCACCGTCATGAACGATTCCGGGCTGATCCTCACCAACTACCATGTAGTCGAGGGGGATCGCCCCAACGGGTTGCGCAACGACGACGGCAGGGCTGCCATCGCCGTCGCCCCCGCCGACCTGCGCGGCGAATCTGTGCTCAAATTCTTCGGCGAAGTCGTCAAAACGCACCCTGAACTCGACCTCGCTCTGATCCAGATCGTGGCCCCGATTGACAATCCGCAAGCCCAGCTGCCCAGCAACCTTGGCCTCACCCCCATCACGCTCGGCAACAGCGACGACCTGATCATCAGCGATGAAATCAATATGTTCGGCTACCCGGACATCGGCAGCAACACGCCTACCTATACCAAAGGCATCGTCGCCGGCTTCCTCGACGAAGACCGGAACGGCATCTACGAGTGGATCAAGACCGACGCCTCTCTGGCGCATGGTAACTCCGGCGGCCTGGCGACCGACGCCAACGGCCATTTCGTCGGCGTGCCCACCCTGGTGGCGGGCGATGACGCCGGCTCGCTCGGCCTGGTCCGCTCCGGCAACATCGCCCTCGACTTCGTGCGCAGCTACTTCCCCTCCTCCGGCGGTGACGGGCCCGGCATTGCCAATGTCCAGTTCGCCGAGGCCATCAACCGCCGCGGCAAGCCCGTGAACCCGAACGTGCGCTTTTCCGCAGGCATCACCGATCTCTACGCCGTCTTTGATTTCGCCGGCTTTAGTGATGGCGCGCCCTTCACCTATGTGTGGTATCGCGACGGCTTCGAATCGGCGCGCGATTCGTTCGCCTGGGACAGCGGCGCAGAAGGAGCCAGTTGGGTCAGTCTCTACAATGACGACGGATTGGCCGACGGCTTTGTGGAGGTCGAACTGATCTACGATGGGCAGTCGCTCTACCGCGGCGGCGTGGTCATCGGCGAAGTCGACCAACGCGTCTCGCTCACCCAACCCGTCTTCGGCGCCATCACCTTCGCCGAAGACGTACAAGCCGGTCAGGCGATCAATGCCGGATTCGTCTTCAGCGACCGTAACGAAGTCTACGCCTTATTTGACTATTCGGGCATGACCAACGGCGCGGAATGGCGCACACGCTGGCTGCTCAACGGCCAAGAAGTCTTCTCGTCGCCCGCCGTATGGGATGCCGGCGAAAGCGGAACCTACTATGTCAGCCTGGCCCATGACTACGGCCTGCCCGCCGGCGACTATACCCTCGAACTCTACGTAGAGGACGATCTAGCCCAAAGCGGCGACTTCGAGATCACGGACACGGATCAGCCCACAGTCCAACCCATCAACCTGATCGGCGTGGTCAGCGACGAGGACAACAGCCGCCAACTCATCTCCGGCGCGCTGATCATCTTCCTGCAGCCGGGCGTCACCATCGACGACTGGGTCGACGCCGATTTCCCCGACGACATGGTCTACGCGTCCGGCACAAGCAACCGCCGCGGCAAATTCCAACTCGACGCCAAAGTCATGCCCGGCGAAAGCTACAGCGTCGCCGTACTCCACGACGACTACCGCGCCATCACCGTGGACGACTTCCTGATCGAGGCGGATTCCACAGACCCGTACGAGTTGGAAATCACCATGCGGCGCAAATAGATGCGGGGCATCTATATGCGGCGCAAATAGGCGTACAAGCCGCGCAGGGGAGCAGCACAGGCCACGAGCCGCGCCGCTCCCCTGCTTTTTTCGCTCGTTACGTCGAATCCCCGGCTCCAAGTATCACGAAGCGGTTGGGCCGGGCCCGGTTTAACGCACGCCCGGCTTTGTGCTATGATCCCCTAAGATCGCAGCGCCAACGGCTCGACGCGCCAATCCATCGCTCGCCTGATGGGCGACATAACCAGCAGGACTCCGTATGATTCGCATTCTGTACCGGCATCGCAGCGGTACGGTCATCCTAGATTGCCCGCTCGACCAGCTTGCCGGCGCGCTCAAGGACCCCCAGTCGCGCTTCTGGATCGACCTCAGCGCTCCCACCCAGGAGGAGTACGAGCGGATACTGGTCGACGCCTTCCATTTCCACCCGCTTGCCATCGACGACGCCATCAACGACGTCCATGTACCCAAGATCGACGACTACGGCAGCTATCTCTATCTGGTTGTCCACACCTTCTCGCTGGGCGCCGAACGCATGGACATCGACAGCGACGAAATGGATGTCTTTCTCGGCCCCAACTACCTCATCACCAGCCACAAGAACCACAGCGCCGTGATCGAAAAGCTGTGGACTGTGGAATACCACGAGGAACACGGGCTTACGCGCGGCCCGGCTATGCTCCTTTACGAATTGCTCAACACGCAGCTTGACAACTATGTCCCGATCCTGGACACATTCGAGGACCAGGTCGAAGAATTGGGCGACATCATCTTCACAAGCTCGGCCAAAGAAGTCAACCGCATGTTGAACGAGATCCTGACCGCCAAGACAAGCGCCCTGCGTCTGCGCCGCATCCTCATGCCCCAGCGCGAGGTCCTCAGCCGCCTGGCGCGCATCGACTACGCAGCCGTGCCCGCTTCAGCCCAGATCTACTTCCACGATGTCTACGACCATGTGCTGCGCCTAACCGACATGGTGGACAGCATGCGCGATCTGGTCAACAGCACGATCACGACCTATCTCACCGTCACCAACAACCGGCTCAACGAGATCATGAAAGTGCTCACCGTGATCTCCACAATCTTCATGCCGCTCAGTTTCCTGGCCGGCGTCTATGGCATGAACTTCCGCCATATGCCGGAGTTGGGCTGGGCGTGGGCCTACCCGTTTACCTGGCTGGCATTCGTCGCCATCGCCGCCGCCATGCTCACCTTCTTCCGCCGCCGGCGTTGGCTGTAAACGCCGCCAGGATCGCCGCCAACCCTGACCAATGCCTGACGACGCAGCGCCCCAACCTCACCCCGACTATAGCCGCACCCGCCATGACCATTCCGCCGGCGGCATCGCCTATCGACGTACGCCCGGCAACGGCCGCGTCGAAATCGCCCTGATCGCCACCCGAGGCGGCAAGCGCTGGCAACTGCCCAAAGGCTCGCGTGAAGAAAACGAATCTGCCCAAGAAACGGCCATTCGCGAAGTGGAGGAAGAATCTGGACTGGTCACCGAACCGGAAGCCTTCCTATGCAGTGTCGACTATTGGTACTGGGACACCCATCGCAAGATCGAACCCGAACTGGTCCACAAAACCGTCGACTTTTTCCTGCTGCGCGTCGTCGGCGGCCAGCTCAGCGACGCCTCCCACGAGGTGGATGGCGTGGGCTGGTTTACGTTTGAACAAGCTGTCGAAACGTTGACCTTCAAGGACGAAGTGCAGGCCGCGCAGCAAGCCTGCGCCGCGCTGACCGGCCAGGATCTCACAGGTCCCGCAGACAATCATTCGCGCTGAGGCGCCTCCCGCATCCTTTAGCGCACGGACCCGCTCTGCACGCCGCCATAGCCCGTCAACTCCACATAGCCGCGCCCGGCTACAGGCTGCCCGCCTCGCTCGCCCTCGACGCGCGCGGCGCCCTCCCAATACACATAGCTCACGCGCATTTCCTGGTCGCGCACTAGCGGCGTAACCGTCAACCGCAACGCCTGCGCCGGCAGCGTAATGCGCCAACCCGACGGATAAGCGATGCCCGAGTGCGGGCTGGTCCACTCGCCCAGCACGTCCAACGCGTAATCGCCGGCCCGAACAGGCGTCTGCTCGCCGTCCGGCCCCAGCCACGTCCCCACGAAGCTCTCCTCCACGCCGCCGTCCGCCAGGCGAAGCTGCGCCAACATCAGCGCACTGCCGTCCGCCAACTGCACGCTGAACCAGTCCCAGCCCAGTGCGTCCTCGCCCAGGGCGCTGGTACCGAACTCATGGTCCATCCAGCTTAAGCCGGAAACGGCGATAGTTCGTTCGCCGAACGTCACCGCGCCCGCCGTCTCCAGACCGACCAGGCTGTAGTAATAGTTGGCGTTGCCCGGCTCCGCCCCCTTGCGGCTCAACCCCTCCTCGCCGTGCAGAATAGGCGCACGCGTCTCGCGCAGGGTCAGGTCAAGCGCAACTACCTCGCCCGCCTCCGTCTCCGCCGCGGCAACCAGGCGGTACGCGCCGGGCTCAACTTCTCGTACGGCCCAGTCCTCCAGCCAGATGGCTACGAGCGATTCGCCGGCCGCGCCGGCCAAGCTGCCATCGCCCCGGCTGAAGCGCTCAAAAGCGACATGGCTGCCCGCAGCCGCGTCCGCCAGCGCAAAATGCGCCATATACACCTGGTTCGTCGCCATGCCCGATGCACGCGGCGGCATCTCCGGCGTCAGCGCCCGCCGGAAAAAGGTCAACTGGTAGCCGTACTCAGCGCCGCCATCATCCGCCAGGTTGCCCGTGAAGTACCACCACTCGATCTGATAGGCCGGATGCGCGCCGTGATCGCGCGGGAACGCCAGCGGCATTGGCTCGACGGCGCGGGCAAAGCCCTCGTCCGCCTCCTCGCTCAACACCGCGATCACGCTCGAACCGGCCGTGGCCGCGGACGGCGGCGCGCTGCACCCCGCGGCCAGCAGCACCACCGTTAGCGCCGCTATCAGCCGCCATACGGACCTTATTAACTTCCTCAGCTTGCCTCTCTCCATCGATCTTGCGCCCATCTCCGCCACTTTACCCGCCCCAATGCCCTTTGCCACAGCATAACGCGCCGAGTGCGCCCCATCCGTCATCTGCCGTCCCATCTCGATTTTCACCCGCTTGCCAATCACCGCCCTCGGCGGTAGACTGACCCCATTGCGGTACCAGGCAGAGTCTCTCTATCCATGCGCTCAGGAGGGTGACGATGAAAGTCCTCGGCATCGACATTGGCGGCAGCGGCATCAAAGGAGCCCCGGTCGACCTCGCCACCGGCGAACTAGCCGGCCCCCGCCACCGCATTCCCACGCCGGACCCCTCCGAGCCGGAAGCCGTGGCGGAGGTCGTCGGGCAGCTCGCCCGGCACTTCGAATGGCGCGGCGCCATCGGCTGCACCTTCCCCGCCATCGTCCACCACCGCACGGTCCTGACCGCGGCCAACGTCGACGACTCCTGGATCGGCGTCGACGCCGTGACCCTCTTCGAGCGCACGACCGGCTGCCCGGTACGCGTGCTCAACGACGCCGATGCCGCCGGATTGGCCGAGATGGCCTTCGGCGCAGGCAAACGGCGCGACGGCGTCGTCATCATGCTCACCTTCGGCACGGGCATCGGCACCGCCATCTTCGTCGAAGGCAACCTGCTGCCCAACACCGAGCTAGGCCACCTGCCCCTGCGCGGGCGAGACGCCGAACTGCGCGCCGCCGCCCGCATCCGCGAAGAACAAAAACTTTCCTGGAAACAATGGGCCAAGCGCGTGGAGGAATACCTGCACCTGCTGGAGTTTTTCTTCTCGCCCGATCTCTTCATCATCGGCGGCGGGGTGAGCAAAAAGCAGCACAAGTTCCTGCCCTATCTCTCCACGCGCGCCGAGATCGTCCCGGCGCAACTGCTCAACGAGGCCGGCATCATCGGCGCGGCCATGTCCGCCATCGAACTAGCCGCACCCGACTAGACAAGCCGAACCATGCCGGACTCAGCTTTCGACCAACTGGTCACGTTTCTCTATACCGCAGCCTTGGCGCAGACCGCCGCCTTCTACGAACAGGCGCTCGGCCTACCGCTCGTCCTCGACCAGGGCGCCTGCCGCATCTACCGTGTGCGCGGCGACGCCTTTCTCGGCTTCTGCACACGCGATGACGCCCCGCGCAACCCGCAGGGCGTCATCCTCACGCTCGTCAGCCAAGACGTCGACGGCTGGTACGAACGCTTGTGCGGTCAGGGCATGGCCTTCGAGAAGCCGCCCGCCCATAACCCCAAGTTCAATATCTATCACTGCTTCCTGCGCGACCCCAACGGCTACCTGATCGAGATCCAGACCTTCCTCGATCCGGCCTGGCCCGCGCCGGCGGCGCGCGGCTGACAAGCGCGGCGCACTGTCCCGTCCGCTACTCGATCACCACCTCGTCCAGCCCTTCCTCCGCCGGCGGGAAGTCCATCTCCAGGTCCTCCAGCGCCTGGATGATCGTCGTCGAGATCACCAAGTTGCGATACCACTTGCGGTTGGACGGAACCACGTACCACGGCGCATAGTCCGTACTCGTGCGGCTCAACATCTCCTCATACGCCGCGACACACTCATCCCAACGCTTACGTTCCGCCAGGTCTCCCGTGCTGAACTTCCAGTGCTTGGTTGGGTCGTCCAGCCGCGCTTGCAGCCGCTCCTTCTGTTCGTCCATATCGATGTGAAGGAAGAACTTGAGAATGGTCACGCCCTCGTCTGCCAACATCTTCTCGAAGGCGTTGATGTGCTCATAGCGCCTGCTCCACACCTCCTGCGGAACAAGCTCGTGCACGCGCACGACGAGCACATCCTCATAGTGGCTGCGGTTGAAGATCACGATCTCGCCGCGGGCGGGCGTGTGCTGATGAATGCGCCACAGGTAATCGCGGCTCAACTCCTGAGGAGTCGGGACTTTGAAGCTGGCAACCTTGACGCCCTGCGGGTTCACGCCGTCGAACACATGGCGGATGACGCCGTCCTTGCCTGCCGTGTCGGTGCCCTGCAAGACCACAAGCAACTTGTGCTTGCCCTCGGCATAAAGCAGCTCTTGCAGTTCCTCCAACTGGTCGGTCAACTCATCCAGCTTGGCCTTGCCCTTCTTTTTGCCCTCGTCGAACTCGCTGTAATCCGACGGGTCCCACTCCGCCAGCTTCACCTGCACGCCGGGCTTCACACGATATCGTTCCACACCGCACCTTCTTTCCGCTATGTAGTCGTAGATGTTTTGCTTGCCGCCAAGCGGCGGCGCGTCCATTAGGCTCGATCCACTCCGCCGCAAACGCCGCTGTCTTCGAGCCCCTCATCATCTGATGCTATACTTGAGGGCATTAACCGCCTGCCGCCGTGGCGACGGCGTCGCGTCGAGCATTCCAGCCGCTCTGCCGCCCGCTTGCGCCTTAACCCACACACCAAACCGGAATACACCGTGAGCCAACTACTCTCCATCTTCGTCAACGTTCTCACGCCTGTCTTTACCATCGTCGCCGTCGGTTATCTAGCCGGCCCTCGTCTGGGCGTTGGCGGGCGCTCCTTGTCCAAGATCGCCTACTACATACTCGCCCCCGCCTTTATCTTCAACCTATTCAGCGCCGCCGCCATCAGCCTCTCGCTGGCGGTGCGCATGAGCCTCTTCATCATCGTCGTCACCTCCGGCTGCGTATTGGCGGCCATGCTCAGCGCCCGGCTCATGGGCCATCGCGGGAAGATGGTATCGGCCTTCATCTTGCTCGCCGCCTTCGGCAACGCCGGCAATTTCGGCCTGCCCATCATCCAGTTCAAGCTGGGCGAAGAGGGGCTGCTGCCCGCCTCAATCTACTTCCTCACCCTCAGCGCCTTCGGCTTCATCGTCGGCGTGATGGCCGCCGCCTGGGATCGCGGCGGGGCTAAGAAGGCCGTCTGGTCCACGCTCACAACGCCCGCCATCGTCGCCGTACTGCCGGCCGCGCTGGTCAATGGCATGGACTGGACCGTGCCCCTCTTTCTCGACCGCTCCATCGACCTGCTTTCCGCCGCCCTGATCCCCGTCATGCTGCTCACGCTCGGCATGCAGTTGGGCGGCATCCATCGTCCGCGCCTCAACGCCAACGTCGCCGCCGCCGGCTTCGTGCGCCTCATCGTCGGGCCGCTGTTGGCCATAGCGCTTGCCGGCGTATTCGGCCTGTCCGGCCTGCCGCGCGATGCCGGCATCATCCAGGCCAGCATGCCCTCCGCTGTCTTCTGCTCGCTGATTGCGCTGGAATATGACCTCGCCCCCGAATTCGTTACCACTACGGTGCTCTTTTCCACGCTTGCCAGCGCGCTGACCCTCACCGCGGTGCTTGCAATGCTCTAGCCGCCCCGGTACAATACAAGCACAGCATACGGCATCCCCCGATGAGCGACTGACAAGCAGAAGACAACATGCACTGTATCGAAATCGTCCAGGGTGACATCACCAAACTGCGCGTAGACGCCATTGTCAACGCCGCCAACAGTTCCTTGCTGGGCGGCGGCGGCGTAGATGGGTCCATCCACCGCGCCGCAGGCCCCGGCCTGCTCGCCGAATGCCGCACACTCGGCGGCTGCTCAACCGGCCAAGCCAAGATCACCCACGGCTACAACCTGCTCGCCCCCTATGTCATCCACACGGTAGGGCCGGTCTGGCATGGCGGCGACCACGATGAAGACGAACTCCTGGCCGAATGTTACACCAGTTCGCTGGCGTTGGCCGTCGCCCATGACCTGCAAAGCATCGCCTTTCCCGCCATCAGCACGGGCGTCTATGGTTTCCCCTTTGATCGCGCCGCCCGCATCGCCCTGCGTACGATGGCAGACTTCCTGGCTCAAGACGACACCCTCCAACGCGTGATCGCGGTCTGCTACAGCAGCCGCGACTACGCCGAATACCTGGCCGTGCAGCGCGAACTTGGACAGGAACCGTCTGCATGACCGCACCCAAACGCAAGCTCGTCTACTCGACAGACCCAGAACCGGCTGACTCCGCGCCCGCCAAACAGCCCGCCCTGCCCGCCAACCCGGCCGCGCCCCTGCCCACCTTGCAGCACAACAAGCCTGTGCGCGTCCGCCTCGACCGCAAGGGACGCGGCGGCAAGGCCGTCTCGGTGATCGAAGGCGTCATGAGCCCGCCGCGCGGCAAACAGGCGTTGCTCAAACTGCTCAAGACAAAGCTGGGCGCAGGCGGAACCATCAAGGACGACGCGCTCGAAATCCAAGGCGACCGGCGCGACGATATCGTCGCCATCCTCAACCAACTAGGCTACCAGGCCAAGCGCGCCGGCGGCTGAAGCAATGCGCCACAAATAACAGCGGCGCACCCCTTTTCGAGTGCGCCGCACATCGCCTTCCAGCGCCTCCTGCAAGCTAGCGCAGATTCTTGCCGATGCTCTTGCCGCTGGCGACCTTCTTGCGCTTGCCGAATGCCTCTTCGCCACAGAAGGGGTGAATCACCACGTTGCGCCCGATCACCATGTTCTCCGGGATCACACAGCCCTTTCCTACCAGGGTTAGGCCGGTGTTGATCTGTTCGGGCATATCGGTATTGGGCGTATTATCCTCGCCGTCACCCACCTTGGCGCCGGCGCGCACCGTCACCCCCTTGTCGATGATGCAGCGGTCCACCACTGCGCCCGCCTCTATCGACGTGTCGTTGAGGATCACGCTGTCGCGCACGATTGCTCCCTCGGCTACGTAGACGCCGGGCGACAACACGCTGCGCTGCACCTCGCCGTATACGCGGCAGCCGTTCGAGAGCAAATTGCCCTCGACGTGCGCATTCGGCCCGATCTTCGACGGGGCGCGTTCCTGGCTGCGCGTGTGGACCACCCACTCCGGGTCATACAAATCCAGCGCCGGGCTTTCCGACAGCAGGCTCATGTTCGCTTCCCAATAGGCCTGCACCGTGCCCACGTCCGCCCAATAACCGGGGAACGGATAAGCATAGACTTCGCCCGACCCCTTCAGCATGGCCGGCAACACATTCTTGCCGAAATCAACGTAGTCCGTATCCTGCAAAATGTCGATCAGCGCCTGCTTGCGGAAGATGTAGATGCCCATCGATGCCAGCGTTTCGCGCGTGCGCTTGGGCTTCTCCTGGAAATCGGCGATGCGCTGTTCGCTGCCGACTGACACAATGCCAAAGCGGTGCGTCTCATACAGGTTGACGCGGCGCACAGCCACCGTCAGATCGGCCTTCGTCTGCAAATGCTGATGCAACATAGGCCGGTAGTCCATCAGGTAGATATGGTCGCCCGCCAAGATCAAAATATGCTCTTCAGACTGCAATTCCACAAAATCCAGATTGCGGCGCACGGCGTCAGCCGTCCCCCGCTGCCAGTCGCCATACGGCCCCCCGCGGTAGGGCTGCAAGAGGCGCACCCCGCCGGACGCCCGGTCCAAGTCCCAGGGCTTGCCGATCTCGATGTGGTCATTCAAGCTGCGCGGCTTGTACTGCGTCAGCACCGCCACGTTGTAGATGTCGCTGTTGACGCAGTTGCTCAAGGGAAAATCGATCAGGCGAAACTTGCCGCCGAAAGGAACCGCCGGCTCGGAGCGCACTTCGGTGAGAACGCTCAGGTCCTCGCTGAGACCGCCGGCCATAATCATGGCAAAGGCGCGGGTCATGGCATACCTCTTCGTAAGATTATGTTCGCTCTAAACTGCTTGGCTTATTCGCCCAAAAGGCGGTCATCATCGTGCGCATCCACTCAGCATGCAGTCCACTTGCGACCTGCATCAGCCGGCTTCCGTCAGATCGTCTGCCCGTCAGCCACGATCCCGTCGTTAGGAAAAGCCGACTCATCGCGCCCGCTGTTGATCAGGACATTGCGACCGATATAGGCTCCGTCCGGGATCACAGCGCCCTTGCCCACCACGGTGATGCCCGCAAACAGCCTGTCCGGCATCTGCATGTTCGCCACACTATCGTCGCCCGTGCCCAGAACCGTGCCGGCGCCGACCATCACCTGCTTGTCGATTACGGCCTTGTGCACATGCACGCCCGGCCCGATCCAGGTGTCGTTCATGACGACGCTATCCTGCACGACCGCGCCCGGGCTGACATAGACGCCGGGGCTGAGTACGCTGTTGATCACCGCCCCCCGGATCACGCAGCCGTTGGAGATCATGCTGCTCACCACTTTGGACTGCGGCCCGATTTTGGCCGCCGGTCGCTCTTCCGACCGCGTGTGGATCGGCCAGTTGTCCGTGTAGAGGTCGAGCGCCGGCTCAGGCTGCAGCAGTTCCAAGTTCGTCGCCCAATACGAATCCACCGTGCCGACGTCCACCCAATACCCTTCAAACCGATAGGCAAACACCCGGTCTCCCGCCTCGATCATCGCCGGGATGACGTGCTTGCCGAAATCGACGCGCGGGTTGTCGGCGCTGCCCTCGCGCAGCCGCTTCTCCATCGTCGATGCATTAAACACATAGATGCCCATCGAAGCCAGGTTGCCCTTGTCACGCTCCTTTGGCTTTTCGTGGAACGCAACAATGCGCTGCTCTTCGTCCACCTGCATGATGCCGAACCGGTCCGTCTCCTCCAGCGGCACCGGCATCACGGCGATGGTCATATCTGCGCCCATCTCCCAGTGGTATTGCAGCATGGGCGCATAGTTCATCTTGTAGATGTGGTCGCCCGACAAGACGAGCACCGTATCGGCGCGGTTATCCCACACGAACTCCATATTCTGGACAATCGCATCGGCTGTCCCCGCATACCAGTGCTGACCCTTGCGCTGCTGATAGGGTTGCAAGAGCCGGATGCCGCCGCGGCTGCGGTCCAGGTCCCAGGGTTTGCCGATGCCGATGTGGTCGTTCAGGCTGTGAGGCCGATACTGGGTCAGCACGCCGGCCGTATAGATGCCGCTGTTGACGCAATTGCTAAGCGCGAAATCAATGATGCGAAACTTGCCGGCAAAGGGCACAGCCGGCTTCGCCCGCGCTTCAGACAACACGGTCAGCCGCGTCCCTTCACCGCCCGCCAAAATCATCGCAATGGTCTTCGTCATGGCTATCTCTCTGGTTGCGCCGGGTAAACAGAGGAGGTCACAATTTTAACAAATCGTACAAACCGCCCGCGATCTTATAGTAACCCAAATCGCGCCAATCATCAATCAGCCCAACGACCGGGTCTATTTCAAATCGGGGGCGAGTTGTCATGCTGAGCATGGCGAAGCATCTGCTGGTCGGTTAGACCCTTCGCTCGGGGACCCTCTGGGTACAGGGTGACAGCATGCGCGCCCCAAAGATGAAATGCACCCGACGACCTTGCGTCTGGACGCCCCAATCCAAATTCCATCACAGCGGCGACCCTGTTTTGATTTTCCTCGCGAGCCTGCTATAATCATCTGTTGCAGTTGACGTAATTTACCGGCAATTCTTGTCGTTCACCCAATAGGAGGAAAGCGTGCTGCCTCGCCAAACCCAAACAGCAGCTTTCTGGCGTGACCAGTTCGAGGTCACATCAAGAGATCTGGACTTCATCTACACCCTGCTCCTCGACGCGCTCGCCCCCAAAACAGTTGACGAATTGGCTCTAGCCTTAATCGACGAATATATCCGTCGCGAGACCGCCACAATCGAAACCGAGTTGGCCAAGGGCGCCGTCTACGTTCCGAAAAATCACTACACTGTCGGGCAGACGTTGGTCTTCCCTGCCCTGGATTTCGCCGCCGGAGAAGTCGTCGGTCTGCGCCCCGGTCAGAACCCCGAACACGGCGAGTTCGACGTCATCCAAGTCGCTTTTGCCGACTCCGGCGCCCAACGCGAGTTCGCCGCCGGGCTGGCAACCGCCCATCGCCTCAATGAGACGACCGGCGACAACCTGCTCAGCGATGAGTCGCTGCTCTCTGCCAAGGAGATCTACTCGCTCTATGCCGACGAGATCAACGAAAGCATCCTCTACGCACTGGAAGAGGGCGACCGCAGCGACCAATTCGTCGCCGTCGACGGCAAATGGCTCCTGGCTGACATGCTCGCCGAGGTCCATATCGGCCATCTCCACCTCGCCGAGGCCCTCATCGACATGCGGGCCGAACCCGTTACCACAGACGACCTCTTGGCCGAAGTGGATTTGGACCCGAACGTGCCGCCGCCCATGCAGCGCATCAGCCTAGAGCATGGCCTTGCCTCTGACTCGCGCTTCGACCCGGTGCAGCACAACAATCAGACCATGTGGTTCCTTAACCGCATGGAGCCGGCCGTCGTCGTCTCTACGCCGTTGGCCTTGCGCCCGGAAACGCCGCGCTACAACCGCGCCCTGCTCAGCGTCGAACTCCTGCAGATCGAGTGGGAACTCGACGACGAATGGGGAGAAAGCACCCTGAGCAGCGATCTGCCCAACATCGTGCCCAACACGACGTTGACCCTCGCCTACCCGCACCGGCGCTACGGCGTCCTGCCGCTCAACGGGCGCACGCGCAGTTTCTTCCCAACCGCGTCCAACATCAAGTCGATGGTCACCTTCGTCGACGGGCGCTGGGGCAAACGCTACACAGGCTGGGTCGTCCCGCAGGGCCGCTACGTGGCGGGCCTCGCCGAGTGGATGGAGGAGCACGCCGTCCCCGTCGGCGCCTACGTCACCCTCGAACGCGCCCCGGATACAGGCGAAATCCTGGTCGACTACCGCGCCCGACGCCCCAAGCGCGAATGGGCGCGCATCGCCAACCCTGACCTGGAGGCCGGCCGGCTCGCCTTCGAGATGAACAAAGTGCAAGTCGCCTGCGAATACGACGACACCCTGATCGTCGCCACCGAGGATGTCGAAGGCGTCGACCAACTGCGCGAGCAGTTGAACCGCGACGACGTCCCCCTGCACGCCATCGTCGAGCAGATCGTACCCGAACTCACCAAACTGAACCCGCAGGGAACCGTGCACGCCAAGAGCGTCTACAGCGCCGTCAACATCGTCCGTCGCTGCCCGCCCGGCCCCATCTTCCATGCCCTGCTCACCAACCGAGCTTTCCGGGATGTGGGCGACGGCCTGTTCGCCCTTGCCTAAGAGCCAACGCAGCCGCGATGACGGCCTGCCGGAGATCAGAAAGAGCAAGATATGAGCCAACCAACCGCCACACTTCGCCGCTTACGAAGGTTCCGCCCTTCCATAGATACAAAATTCCACATCGATCACGATTGGTGGGAGAACAGCGGGCGCGACTTCCGCCTCTATCTGCGCGACCAACTCTGCGAAGAATGCCGCGAGCGTTTCGCCGACCACCAAAACACGGAAAACGTCGACTGGGTGGACCCCGACACCGGAGAAGTGCACCAGACCGACGCCCTGCGCGAATGCTTGCGCACGCGCTGCGCCAACGACCCGGAATACATCAACGAACGGCTGCCTCTTGCTTCGGCCTGTTTCCGCGTCTTTCTGGCGAACAACAACACGCCTCTTTCGCCCAACGAGTTGAACCAGCTCCTGCCCTGGCTGTCCGCCGACAGAATCCTGCGCACCCTGGGCGGCGAGAGGGTCTATCTCGGCCTTCGCCCCGTCGATAACTAACGCACTTAGCGAACTACAGACGCAAAAGCGGCCGGTCGAAATGACCAGCCGCTTTTTGTTTTCTCTGACAAAGCCGTCAACGCAGCGGCTGCGATGCGCACGTCGCCGGGATCAGCGCGCACGCCTGGTCGGGCACAGGCGGCTCGTCCACCACTGCTACGCCCAACACGATCTCATCGCCGATAACCGTTCCGTTCTCCCCGATTACGGCAGCGCGCACGCCGCTCGCCGGGTCGTACAGCCCCGCCGCAACCGACCACTCGCCCGCGGATAAGGCTGCATCCGGGACGGCAAGCTGCCGCCAGTCGACCGCCGCGCCGTGAGCGAGCGCATCCGCCGCCGCGTACTTGACGAAATAGCGCGGCAAGCCGTCATTCTGCGCGACGTTGGCCCCGTCCTGGCGCAGATGTACAAACACCGTCGCGCCTTCCGGCCAACCGCCCGCCGCTGTCCAACTCAGATGCACGTCGACCAGCCCGCCCTGCCGGAACGTTTGCGCCGGCAGCCAGGCGCGCACCTGCACCGTCTCCCCGTCCGCCGTGCGCAGACGAGCCTCCGGCGCCGCGGCCGCGCCGAACCAGTCGCCCCATCCGACGTCGCCGAACAGGCCCGCGGGTAGTAGCGCCAGTTTGTCACCGGCGCTGCGGCGGTATGCCGCCGCCAAAACGCCCCCCTCCTCCTCGGCAATCGCCAACTCCGGCGGCACATCCAAGCCCGGCGTCTTCTCCGTCACAACGCCCCACGCGCGCGGCAAATACAGCGGCAGCGTCGTCACCCGCACCTCGTCGCCCGCCTGCCACGCTTCCGGCGGATACCATACCAGCGCCGGCGGCATGGCGTCTGCAAAGCGGTACAGCGTCTCGCCGGACGGCGTGCGCAGCTCGATCTGGGGCGCCATCGTCGCCGCGTCGAACCCTTCGCCCACGCGCCAGCGCGTCTCCACCTCGCTGCGCCGCCAGCGCGGCCAGTCGTGCGCCGCCACGCCTGCCAGACGCAGCTGCGCAGCCTCCGTCGCCTGCGCAGCGCCCTGCTGCGTGACCGCGAACGTGTAGAACTCGGCGGGCAGCGTCTTGTCGGCCGCGCCCTTCGCCAGCAGCATGAAGCCGTCAGCCGCATCCACCACGCCCCACTCCCCGGCTAGCATCGCTTCGACTGCCGCCCGTACATCGCCCGGCGCCATGTCGGTGGCGGTCGTCACGTCGAGCAAGGCCCAATCCGCATCCGCAGGCGGCTCCAGCCCCAGCGGGAACTGGTAGACAAAGCGGCGGTGGCTCACATGCGGATGCACGGCGGCGGTGGCGGTTACCCTGGCGTCGGCGGGCAGTTGCGCCGTGAAGCGGCCCAACTGCCGGTGATGCGCGTTGACCGGAGCGGGATCGTAGCGCGCGCCGCCCGGCCCACGGCCAAACGCCGCATAGGCGCCGATCGCCCAGCCGATGATCCACAGCGCCAACAGCGCGCCCGCCAGGGGACGCAGCGCCGCACGCGAGTTGCGCAGCGCCGCCACCAGGTTCATCGTCGCCAGGCCGGACGCGGGCAGGTGCTGGAAGTGCCCCGACGCCCGATCCGTGCGCCGCGCCAGCCAACGCCACAGCCGCGCCGCGCCGTAGGCCGCGCCCGCCGCGAAATAGACGGAGACCGGCGCGCTGTAGTGGAACTCGCCGTAATACTGCGCGGGATAGGCGCTGAGCAGGTTCGCCAGCAGCACCGGCAGCGACAGCAGCACGACCTCCGGCGCCAGCAGCGTTACAAAGCCGTAAGGCATGGCGAGCCTGTACAGATACTCCAGCCGCGCCGGTTCGGTCGCGATCCGCCACACCACATGGGGCTGCGTGAAGAAGCTCTTGAAGATGTCCACGGGCGAATCGCCCAACGCACCGTAGCGGGCGAAGTAGCCGCTCTGCGCCACGCCGTAGGTCTGCGCGGCGTGCGCCGGCACAATGACGAAGGTCGTCACATAGAACCAGGCCAGCGACGCCAGCATCACGCCGAGCGCCAAGAGCGCGGGGCGGCGGATTGGCGCGCTCGCCTCGCCGCGACGCGCCGCCAGCCGGCGTTCCAGCCAAAGCCGCCACAGCGCCCACAGCCCCAGCCCCGCCGCCAGCAACGCGGCCTCCTCCTTGACCAGCGCCGTCAGCGCCGCGGCCGCGGCAAACTGCCCCCAGCGCCCTGCAGCGACAGCCCACAGCGCCCACAGGATCAAAGGAACAGCCAGCGGAATGGCATGAAACTCGGTCAACACCGCGGACTGAAGCTGCGGGGCCAGCAAGTACGCCGCGGCCAGGGCCAGCGCCACAGGCTGCGCGGCCTGGCGCACCGGCTCCCACAGCCATATTTTCGAGCGGTCCGCCGGGGACAACAGCGCGGCCATCTGGCGCAGCGCCAGCTCATACAGCGGCCATGCGCCCAAAGCCGTCGCCGCCACTTGCAGCAACAACAGCGCCCTCACATCGTCCCACACCCAGAAGACCGGGCTGACCAGCGCCAAGATAGGCTCGACATGGTCGCTCATGCGCGTAGAGATGTAGCCGTAGTCCGTCATCTCCACGAATCGCCCGCGGCTGCTGTTCCACACGGCCTGATCGATCTGCCCCAGGTCCGCCTTGTGCGTGCGCATGCCCGCGTGCTGGTTGAAGGCCAGGCCGGTGAACACCCAGCAGTAAAGCAGAATCAGCCCGAAGAGAAGCAGCCGGAAGCCGCCCGCGGCCTGCAACGCCGCGGCCAAACGCCTCCCCAGCCGGTTACCCTTGCCTGATTCTGTCATGCGAGAAGCGCGGCCTTTCTAGACCGCAGGGGACTTGCCGGCGGCGCGCTGCGTAATCCTGTGCAGCGCCTCCGCTGTCGCCCGCGCCTGCTCTTGGCTCATATGCGGGTGCATGGGCAGCGACAGGATTTCGCCCGCCGCCTTCTCCGTATGCGACAGGGCATGGCGCACACCCGAGGCGCCCTTGTACGCGGGCTGCATGTGGATCGGCACGGGATAGTGAATGCCGCTGCCGACGCCGCTTTCGGCCAGTTCGCGGCGCACCGCATCGCGTTCGGCTACGCGCACCACGTACAGGTGATAGACATGCTCGCAGCCGGCGCGCTCGACGGGCTTGACCAGCGTATCCGGCAGCAGATCTGCGTACCAGGCGGCGACCTGGCGACGCGCCTCGTTCCAGGCCTCAAGATGCGCCAGCTTGGCGCGCAAGATTGCGGCCTGCATCTCGTCCAGCCGGCTGTTCATGCCCTGCACCTGCGACACATAGCGCGCCGCCGGCGTCCAGCCGTACTCGCGCAGCAGCCGCACGCGCTCCGCCAGTTCCGGGTCGCGGCTCACCACCGCGCCGCCGTCGCCCATCGCGCCCAAGTTCTTGGTCGGGTAGAAGGAGAAGCAGCCCAGGTCGCCTAGCCCGCCCACGCAGCAGCCTCGGTAGCACGCTCCGTGCGCCTGAGCGCAGTCCTCAATCACACGTATCCCCGCCTGCGCCGCAACAGCGAGAATTTGCTCCATCTCCGCCGGATGGCCGTAGAGGTGGACGGGGATCACGGCCTTGGTGCGCGGGGTGATGGCCGCGGCCAGCGCCGCCGGGTCCATCGTATAGGTCTGCGGGTCGATGTCCACGAAGACGGGCGTGGCGCCGGTCAGGCTGATGGCCGCGGCCGTGGCGACCGCGGTGTGCGACACCGTGATCACCTCGTCGCCCGGACCGACGTCGCAGGCCATCAACGCCAACTGCAGCGCGTCCGTGCCCGAATTCACGCCGACGCAGGCCAGCGCATCGCCGCCGCGCGCCTGCAAAAAGGCGGCGAACTCCTCCTCGAAGGATGCCGCCTCGTGGCCGAGGATGTACCAACCGCTGTGCAGCGTACGCGCCACAGCCGCATCGATCTCGGCCTGAATCGAACGGTACTCGCCCAGCAGGTCCACCGCGGGCACACTCATCGCCTGAGCCATCTCCGCCTCACATCTCCCGGTTGCGGTCGCCAATACAAGTTGCGGTTACCAATAATGCTCGCGGTAACGCCGGTAATAGGCCACGGTCCGCTCCAGCCCCGCGCGCAGCGGCGTCTGCGGTGACCAGCCCAGGTCGGCTTGAATGCGCGCATAGCTGGAATAGACGTCGCCGATGTCGATGCGCTTGCGTTCCTCCGGCCAAGGAACCAGCCGCACGCAGCCCTGCCCGGCGATCTCCACCAACAGGTTAGCCAGTTCCAGCAGCGTAATCGGCGCGCTGCCGCCCAGGTTGTACACCTTGCCGTCCGCCTGCTGCGACGCGCCCACGCGCAGAAACG
Organism: Chloroflexota bacterium; assembly: GCA_030058085.1. Classification (GTDB taxonomy): domain Bacteria; phylum Chloroflexota; class Anaerolineae; order Caldilineales; family Caldilineaceae; genus JASGTU01. The sequence continues at coordinate 14,904 of JASGTU010000060.1, read as the reverse complement.
CGTCCGCCACATCGTCCACAAAACAGAGATCGCGACGCTGTTGGCCGTCGCCGTAGAGCTGAATCTCGGCCCCCTCTACGGCCAGGCGCACGAACCAGCCGATGAAGCCCTGCCGGTTATGGCGCATCAACTGGCGCGGGCCGTACGTATTGGTCAGCCGCAGCGAAGATGTACGCAGCCCATAGGCGTTGTGGTAGACGATGTGGTACCACTCGCCCGCCAGCTTGTTAACGCCGTTCACGTCGGTGGGATTCTGCAAGTGCTGCTCGTCCAGCGGCAAGTACTGGGGCTTGCCGTACTGCTGGCGCGTCCCCGCATAGACCACCTTCACGCCGGGGTTTTCGTGGCGGCACGCCTCCAAGATGGAAAGCTGGCTGCGTGCGTTGATCTCCAAATCCGTGAAGGGATCGTGCATCGAGTCGATGTGGCTCACTTGGCCCGCCAGGTTAAAGATCACGTCCTGCCCCTGCACCAGCGCGCGCATCGAATACGGATCGCGCACGTCGGCAATGTTGACGCGCAGCCGCTTCTCATAGCCGGCGACGTTGAAAAGGTTGCCGCCGTAGTCGGGGATCAGCGAGTCCGCCAACGTCACGTCCGCGCCCAGGTCGACCAGACGCCGCGCCAGGTTCGAGCCGATGAAGCCCAGCCCGCCCGTGATCAACACCGCCTTTTTCGCATAATACGCAAGGTAATCGGCTTCGCTCATCGGCGCGTTTGCGTCGCCTCCACTCCTGTAGGGGCGGCGCGGTCATGGCCCTGGGCGAGCCGCGCAAAGTGCGCCCGGTAGCGCCGCGCCAGGTGCGGCCATCCCAGCTCAGTCTCGATGCGCCGCCTGCCCGCATGCCCCATTGCTATACGAATCTGCTCGTCATCCGCCAGCCGCGCCAGCGCCGCCGCCAGCGCGCCCGCATCCTGCTCCGGCACGATCACGCCCGTCTCCGCGTCCACAACCGCCAGGGTATTGCCCGCCGCCTCTGACCCGACGACCGGCTTGGCGCAGCTCATGGCGTCGAGCACGCACACGTTCAGCCCGTCCGCCGGCCTGCTCACCGACGGCATCGCCAGTACGTCAGCCAGGTTGTAATACACTGAAATGCGGTCGATGGGCACATAGCCGGCCCAGCGCAGCCGGTCATCTACGCCCAGATCGCGCGCCAACTGCTGCCAGGCGGCCAACTCATCGCCGCCGCCGACCATCACGGCGACCACGTTGCGGCTGCGCAGCGCTGGTTCGGCCAACGCGCGGATCAGGTAGTCGAACCCTTTCTTGGGCACCATGCGCCCCACGCACAGCACGATCACCGCCGCCGGGTCGATGCCAAGCTCGGCGCGCAACGCGTCCACGCCCGCCGGGTCGGGCCGCAGCGCATCCGGCCGCGTGCCGTAGATGATCATGTCGAACTTGGCCGGGTCCGCGCCCAGCGCGATCACGCTGTCGCGCAGCGCTTCGCTGTTGGCCGTCAGCAGGCTGGCCTGCTCGAACGTAAAGCGGGCCATGCGCCGGAAGAGCGCATTCTTGCCCGCCACCTGCGCATCCGAGCCGGGAACCGACACGACCAGGGGAATGCCCAGGCGGCGGCTGGCGACCGCGGCGATGAAGCCGTTGGGCAGCAGCCAGTGGGCGTGCAGCACATCGGGCCGCTCGCGCTTGGCCTGGCGCAGCAGCGTGGCGATGCCCGCAGCAAACAGCGCCGGGCTGAGCGCATACGCCTCCAGGCGCAGCGCCAGGTCCGACTGCATGGTGCGCATATAGCCCAGCCGGTGCAGACGCTGCGGCCAGGCATAGCGGTAGAGACTGAGCCTCACCCGGCCACGCAATTCGCGGTCATAGGCAGGGTCATACGGGGCCCAGACCGTCACGCGCTCGCCCTGCGCTGCCAGTTCTTCGCACAGCGCCTCGACGAACGTGCCGCTAAAATCGCCGGCAAAGCGCGGGTAATTGTGGGTCAATACGCCGACGTGCATCTCTGGATTGTACCCGAAAAGCGGTCTACCGGGAAGCGGAAGCGTCAGGAAGTCTGAGTCACAAGTCACGGGTCAATAATGACGGATGACTCGTGACGGATGACGACTGACTGGTGAAGCCTGACTCGTGAAAAAAGGGGGATGGGGCAGAGCCTGTTAGAGACTCTGCCCCACCGTGCTGAGGATATAGGGTGGTGTTCAGGATTGGCTAAGGCATTCGCTTCCCGCTTGCGAGCAGTCGCTCATGCGCTTAACAACCCTCGTCCGGAGGCTATTACGGAATGCACAGCGTCTGACCGATGTAGACCCAGAAGTCATTGCTGCTGCGCACGGACGGATTGGCATCCACCATCGCCTGCGGCGAGACGCCGTACTGGGCGCCGATGGAGAAGAGGCCTTCGCCCTTCTTCACCACATGCTGGAACTTGCAACCCATCGCGGGCTTGCCGCCGCTCTTCGGGCCGTCGTTGTGCTTCAGGCTCTCGGAGTGGCCGACCTGCTGGTTGACGAAGTCCAGGGCCTTGACACAGGCGCCGGGGTGCAGCGGCAGCTTCACAACCTGGCACGTCGGGGTGTGAGGCAGCCAGCCGTCTACGTCGTCATCTTCGCAGATCTCGTACTCGGCGCCGGGGATGCGGTAGTCGTTAGCCGGGAAGTTGAAGACGTACTTGCCCATGCCGTCGGTGAAGACGTTGTCAGGCTCGTAACCGCCGGCTGCCAAAGGCTTGGCCTCGATCTCCCAGTTGGGGATGCCGTACAGGCCGTTGGCGTCCAGCTTGTAACCCTCGATGCAGAAGCCGCTGTCGTCCTGGATGTTCTCGAAGGTCTGCGTCACACACTCACCGCTGGTCACATTCACCTCGATGGCGCGTGCCGTGTTCTCGGCCCAACCCGGGCGATCCTCTTCCACGATGACATACGGACCGTAGGGCAGGTGATCGAACTTCAGATAGCCTTCGGCATCCGTCACGCCATCGCGTGCGACCTTGCCGTCCATGGTCAGGAGCTGGAAGCCCCAGCCGCCGGCGCCGTAACCCAACTGCTGTCCGGTGATGTCCGTCGGGACCAGGAAGCCCGTGCCGCCAACCTCAGGCGTGAAGCCGACCGCCATCTTGCGGATGACCACACAGCCGTTGTTCTTGAACTCATTCTTGAAGACGACGATGTAAGGCGGGTCGCCTTCTCCCAGCGCACGCACCTCAAGCTGGTGGCGGCCGGACGGCGGCAACACATTGTTGTAGGAGTCGGGCCGTTCGTGGTTCGCAGGCTCCGGCTGGCGCTCACTGAAGATCCAGATGCCGGGGGTCAGCGTGAAGACCGCGCTGCCGTCCACACCTGTCTCCTCATCCTGCGGCTCGGCAAACAGGTTGCCGGGGCCGGGGATGGCGTCGATGGTCCAGCCTGGCAGCGGGTTGTGATCGGAGTCGATCTTGAAGACCGTCACCTGCACTTCTTGCTTCATCTTGAAGCGGATGCGCACACAGCCGTCGCGGCCGGCCTCGATGTTGAAGTCGAAGCTGGTCGGGGTCACGCCCGCCCAACCCGGCTGCACGTCGATGCTAGCCGTGTACAGGCCCGGCTCTGCCGCCATGTCATCGGGCGCCTCGAACTCGAAGGTGCCCTCATCCTCGTCGTCATCCGTCTCCGACACCTTGGAGATGATACCGCTGCTTGGGGTCTGGAGGTTCACAGTCCATCCGCCCAACGGTTGCTCTTCCCAGTCGATGACGATGCCTTCCACACAGTAATCGCCTGCAGCTGTGCCTTGGGCCTGTACCGTTGAGAAGGCAAAGACCGTCGAGGCTGCCAGCAACAGTGCGACCACGATAGCGGGCAGTACAAACAAGCGACCGCTTACCGCACGGCGCTTCATCCGATTCTGGAACATAGAGTTTCTCCTTTCCTATGCCCTTGCGCAATGAGAAGTTGCTGAACAAGAACCTGAACCTGTTGATTGACCTCGGCCCATACGCCGAATTCTGTCCACAATCATATGCTTTCTATTCACGCTACATTTCACCCTTACCCCCATTTCACGATACGTGCAGCACTGTCGCTGCGAGCCTCGCTCTGTGTTCAATGGCGGGTTCGCCGCACCGGCTGCCAGCCATCGCCCTTTGGATCTTCTGCTCCGCTAGATGCCTGTCGGGCCAACCGTGGCTCACCGGCTGCGGCGCGGGCATGGTTCGCTACTCTCCCTTGCCGTTGGTGCAGTGACCCGTTCATACACACGATGACGTCACGCCGTTCGATAAGTTACGCCGAAATCACAGAGTTGGGTTACACTTCTCGGGAATCGGATTCATCGCTCCCGTCCCGCTTGGCCTGCCGATTCCTGCCGGTCAGACCGGACGATTAGAGATGCAACGCCGATTCAACTCCTATGACGTCAAACGCACGGAATAAATACGCGGAGATCTCTTTCAGCAGCCACCAAAAAGAGGCCATTTCGTGACCATCGACAGGCGCAAAGCGGAGCACATCCGCATCAACCTGGAAGAGAATGTCAATTTCCCCGAACTCACCACCGGCCTTGAGCGCTATCGCCTGGTCCATCAGGCGCTTCCCGAACTGGATCTGGCCGAGGTCGATCCGGCCATCGAGGTCTTCGGCAAACGCGTGGCCGCGCCCATCCTCATCAGCTCCATGACCGGCGGCACGCCCGAAGCGCAGGCCATCAACCGCAACCTGGCCCAAGCCGCCCAAACCTGCGGCCTGGCGATGGGCCTGGGCAGCCAGCGCGCCGGCCTCGAAAACGACGAGACAGCCGGCACTTTTCGCGTGCGCGCCATCGCCCCAGACATCTTGCTCTTCGCCAACCTAGGCGCTGTGCAGTTGAATTACGGCTATGGACCGGACGAGTGCCGCCGCGCCGTGGAGATGGTCGAGGCCGACGCACTCATCCTGCACCTCAACCCGCTGCAAGAAGTGGTGCAGGCCGAGGGCGACGCCAACTGGGGCGGGCTGCTACAAAAGATCGAAGAGGTGTGCCGGGCGCTGCCTGTGCCGGTGATCGCCAAAGAAGTCGGTTGGGGCATCAGCGCGCGCACCGCCCGCCTGCTCATCGAAGCGGGCATCGGGGCCATCGACGTAGCCGGCGCCGGCGGCACCTCCTGGAGCCAGGTCGAGATGCACCGCGCCCCCACCGTGCGCCTGCGCCGCCTCGCCGCAGCTTTCGCCGGCTGGGGCATTCCCACCGCCGAAAGCCTGCAGGCAGTCTGCGCCACACGAGCCGAGTTGGACCGGCCCGATCTGCCCGTCTTCGCCAGCGGCGGCATCCGCACCGGCCAAGACATCGCCAAATGCGCCGCGCTAGGCGCGGACCTAGCCGGCCTCGCCTCGCCCTTTCTCAAGCGCGCCGTTCAATCCGCCGAAGCTGTCGTAGAGGAAATGGAGTTGCTCATGGCCGAACTGCGCATCGCCATGTTCTGCAGCGGCGCAGCCAATATCGCCGCCCTGCGCCAACCCGACGTCCTCGCCCGCCAGTAACCCGCCAGCAAGGAGAAGACCATGCCCGCCGACGAGCTCAGCGGTTTTATCGGCCACTGGCTGCCCCAAATCGAAGCGGAAATGCGCGCCGTGCTCGACGTAGGCGACGCCGCTGTCTCCGCCCACTACGCCATGATGCGCTACCACCTGGGCTGGGCCGACGCATCGCTACAGCCGCAGACGCTCCCTTCGGGCAAACGGCTGCGCCCCATCCTGTGCCTGCTCGCCTGCAGTGAGGTCGGCGGGGACGTCGCCCGCGGCCTGCCCGCCGCCGCAGGCATCGAACTGCTGCACAACTTCTCGTTGATCCATGACGACATCGAAGACGGCGACGAGATGCGCCGCCACCGCCCCACCGTCTGGAAGTTGTGGGGCGTTCCGCAGGCCATCAACGCCGGCGACGGCATGTTCACCCTCGCCTTTGCCGCGTTTCAGCGCCTGGGCGACCGCGGCGTCGACCCGGCGACTACGCTCGCCGCGCTGGACATCTTCACGCAGACCTGCCTGGCCCTCACCGAAGGCCAGCACCTCGACATCGGCTTCGAGTCGCGCGATCAGGTGCGTGTAGATGAATACCTGCGCATGATCCAGGGCAAGACCGCGGCCCTCGTCGGGGCAAGTGTGGCGCTCGGCGCGCTGATCGGCGGCGCGTCTCCGTCCGTGATCGACCATCTCCGCCGGTTTGGACATGCCACCGGCCTCGCCTTCCAAATACAGGACGACATCCTCGGCATCTGGGGCGACCCCGCGGTCACCGGCAAGGCGGCGGGCAACGACATCCTGCGCCGCAAGAAGAGCCTTCCCCTGCTCTACGCGCTCAACCATGCGCAGACAGGCAAAGCCCTGCACAAAGCCTTCGCCGCCGAGGTCTCTCCCGGCGATGTGCCCGCGGTCATGGCCTTGCTCGACCAAGCCGGCGCCCGCGCCTACGCCGAGGCGGAAATGCGCACGCAGCACGCCCAGGCGGAGGATGCGCTGCGCGCCGCGCTGGGCGACAGCGCGGCCGCTTCGCCGCTCTTGGCGCTGGCGAACAGCCTGCTGCATCGCTCCGCCTAGGCACAGGGAAACGCCTCAAATCGGCTCAATTATGGCCTAATCGATGGGGTGTACACGGAGGGGGTGCGCAGGGGGTATGCAGCCCCCTGCCGAAATCGCCGCAAATAGAACGGGGGAGGACCGTGCGGTCCTCCCCCGTCTTGTTCGTAAATGCTAAGTCGCCGCTAAGGCGCAGCGCTTTACTCCCAGTTCTCCAGCGCGTCCTTCACCGCCTGGCAGAACGCGTCCGCCGTGGCGCCGTCCAGCACGCGGTGATCATAGCTGAAGCCCAGCGTCGTCATGGGCAGGAACGCCAGATAATCGCCGGTGTTCGCCTCCAGCGGATGGCCCTGGCTCACGACCACGGCCCGCTTCTCGATGGCGCCCACCCCCAGAATGCCGACCTGCGGCTGCGAGATAATCGGCGTCTGGAAACGGCTGCCGGACGTGCCGTAGTTGGTCAGCGAGAAGGTCGCCCCCTGGATGTCGTCGGGCTTGAGCTGGTTATTGCGCGCCCGCTCCGCCAGGTCGTTGACCGCCTTGGCGATGCCCATCAGGTTGAGATCGCCGGCGTTCTTGATAACGGGCACGATCAGGCCGCCAAGCCCGTGTTCGTCCTGCTTCAGCGCCACAGCCATGCCCAGGTTGATGGTACGCTTGATCAGCACGCCGTCGTCGGTCCACTCGGCGTTAGCCGCAGGCACGGCTTGCAGCGCAGCCACCGTAGCCGCGACCAAGTAGGCGGTCACGGTCAGGTTCACGCCGGCCTTGGCGAACTCAGCCTTGTGCGTCGCGCGATGCGCCAGCGCCGCGGCCATGTTCACGTCCCACATGGTCGTCACATGCGGCGCGCTGAAGGCGCTCTCCACCATATTGCGGGCGATGATCTGGCGCATGCGCGAATGCTTGACCAGTGCGTCACCTGCGCCGAGTTCAGCCGGCGCAGGCCGCGCTGCCGGTTTGGCCGGGGCTGCCTTCTCGGCTGGTGCGGATGCAGGGGCCTCCGCCGGCGCGGCCTGGCTCCATCCGGGCGGCGGCGCAAAGCGCGGCTCGATCTCGACTGTCTTGCCCGCCTCGCGGCTCGCCACGGCGCTCATCACGTCGTAGCGCGTCAGGCTGCTCAGAGGTCGCCCCTGGGCGATCTCGCGCAGGTCAATATTGGCGTGCGCCGCTTCGCGACGCACCGCCAGCGACGGCACGTCCGCCAGGTCGCCCGGCAGCGCACCGCCCTTTTCGGCCTTCGCCGCCTGCTTGCCGCCATCAGCCGAAGCCAGCACATCTTCTTTCGTGATGCGCCCGCCCGGGCCGGTTCCCGCAACCGAATCCAGCGAGACGCCCTTCTCGGCGGCAACCCGCTTCGCCACCGGCGAAGCCTTGATCTCTTGGCCGTTGCTTGCCGCGGGGGCCGGCTCCACTACCTTCCGCTCCGGCTCCTCCTGCTCTGGTTCCGCAGCGGCTTCTGGCTCGGCAGCGGGCTGACCGCCGCCTTCTGCGGGCGCCTCTTCGCCGGCTTCGCCGATCAGGCCGAGCACGGTATTGACGGAGACGAGTTCTCCCTCGCCGTGGTTGATCTTCAACAACTTCCCGCCGGCAGGCGCAGGCACCTCGGTGTCCACCTTGTCGGTCGCCACCTCGAGCAAGACCTCGCCCTCTTTGATGTCGTCTCCCTCCTGATGCAGCCACCGGCTGATGGTGGCATCTTCGATGCCTTCGCCCAGATCAGGGAGTCTCACTTCTGTTGCCATGGCTCATCCTCGCTAGTGTAGGTCGTGGCGGCGCTTTGCAGCGACCGTCCGGCATGCGCCTGCGGCCCTCAATGCTGCCGCCTACGCCGCAACCGGCTGTAACATCTCCAGCACAGCCGCCTTGATGTTCTTCTTCCAGGGCAGCAATTCCTCTTCCAGCTTCTGCGACACGGGCAGCGACGCCGGGGCCATGCCCAGCCGCCGCGCCGGCGCCTTGAGCAGATGCGGCGCCTCTTCGTAGATGCGCGCCACGATCTCGCTGCCGATGCCGCAATTGGATTGCGACTCATGCACCGCCAACAGCCGCCCGGTCTTCTCCACCGAAGTGTAGATGGTCTCGGTATCCAGCGGCACGATGCTGCGCAGGTCCACCACTTCCACGTCGATGCCGTACTCCGCTTGCAGCTCCTCGGCGGCCTCCAGCGCTTCCAGCAGCGTATAGCTGAACGAAACCAGCGTCAGGTCCTTGCCTTCACGCTTAACGTCCGCCTTGCCGATGGGCACGATCAGCTCTTCGCCCGCCTCCGGCAGTTCACCGCGTGTAAAGTAGAGCATCTTGTGCTCGATGAAGACGACCGGGTTGTTGTCGCGGATGGCGGAAACCAGCAGCCCCTTGGCGTCATATGGCGTGGACGGGGCCAACACCTTGATGCCGGGCCACTGGGCGAACGCGCTCTCCACACACTGGCTGTGCTGCGAGCCATAGCGCTTGCCGCCGCCATGCTGCCCGCGGATCACCATCGGCACGTTGACCAAGCCGCCGGTCATGTAATGCATCTTCGCCGCCTGGTTAAAGATTTGGTCGGCGCAGACCAGGAAAAAGTCCATGTACATCAGTTCGACGATAGGGCGCATGCCCACGATGGCCGCCCCGGTCGCCATGCCCATAAAGCCCTGCTCGCTGATCGGCGTGTCGATCACGCGATCTTCGCCGAATTCCTCGAAGAGGTTGCGCGTTACGCGGAAGAGACCGCCATACCGGCCCACATCTTCGCCGATCAGAAAGACGCTCTCGTCGCGGCGCATCTCTTCCTTCAGCGCCTCATTGATCGCCTGGATAAACGTTGTCGTACGCATCGTCATTCCCCTGACTGGTTCGAGTAGTCGCAGTGCGGCCGGCTAGAGCGCAAACACATCGGTATAGGTTTCGGCAGGATGCGGCCACGGGCTGTTTTGCGCGAATTCCACCGCTTCGGCCACCTCGGCCTCCACCTCGGCGCGAATCTCGGCCAACGTCTTCTCGTCCGCGCCCCGATCCAACAGGCGGCGCTGCAAGACGACCAGCGGCTCGTGCGCACGCTGCGCTTCGATCTCGTCCGGCGAGCGGTAGGTTTCCAGGTCGCCCGCCATATGGCCGGCCAAGCGGTAGGTGATCCCTTCGATAAAGGTCGGGCCATCGCCCGCACGCGCCCGCTCCGCCGCCTGGGTGACCGCCGCATAGACCACCTCGACATCGTTGGCGTCGATCTGCAGGCTGTGCATGCCGTAGGCGCGGGCAAACATATAAATGTCGCGCACAGACGAGGTGCGGCCGATGGGCGTCATCTCCGAATAGCGGTTGTTTTCGCAATAGAAAATGATGGGCAGCAGCCAGCGCTGCGACATGTTAAACGTCTCGTGCATCACGCCCTGATAGAGCGCGCCGTCCCCGAAAAAGGTAATGGCGATGCGACCTTCGCCGCGAATCTTGCTGGCGAGCGCCATGCCGGCCGCGTGCGGCACCTGCGCGCCCACGATGCCGTTGGCCCCCATCAGCCCCAGCGACGGGTCGAGGAAGTGCATCGAGCCGCCCTTGCCCTTGGCGAACCCGTCCGCCTTGCCCAACACCTCGGCAATCGCCCGCTTAGGGTCCATGCCGCGCGCCAGCGAATGGTGATGGCCGCGATAGGTGCAGGTCAGATAATCGTCCGGCTGCAGCGCCGCCGCCATGCCCACAGCGGTGCCCTCGTGACCGATCGCCGTGTGCATTGCGCCGCCGATCTTGCCCGATTCCGCTAGCTCCAGCAAAGACTCCTCCACACGCCGGATCAGCACCATATCTCGGTACATCTTGGTGAGCGTCTCGTTCGACAAGACAGCAGGTTCGATGACGGTATCCGCCCTCGACGAAAGTATGTCTGCTTCGACCGAAATTGGCATTCCTACCTTATCCTTCCTGTAATGGCGATGAGGACATGCACAAAGGCCGCTCGTTGCGCCCCTGCATGCCATCGCCGCCGCAATGAACCGCTCGGATCCTCTTCCTTCCGCCTTCTATCGCTCCGGCTCAAAGCCGGCAACGCGTAGTACACTCTGCAAGTAACACTCTGCAAACGGACAAAGCTGCACAAGCTGGCCGCCCAACCTTGAGACGGATTTCCCCAAACTGCACGCGCCTGTGCAACCGAAACCATGCCCAAAAGAAATGCTGCCTGCCGGGGCAGCGTGATTCCGGATTATACCACAAGGCCTGTCGAACCTATAGAGAAAATCTCCCAATTGCGCTTTTTCTCTCTTTTCGCCCCTTCGCTCCCCGGCTTAGCCCTCTCAACCGGGCCCGACGGCGCTCCTTTCAGGCTCTTGGCAGGCCATTTTGCCGGATCGGACTCGAATGATATGCTTGGCGCGCAGCCCGCCCCCCTCGGCTGATCAGGCGCTCCTGCATCTCGCCCGGATCGCGCCCGGTCGATTACTGTCCGTTCGCATTGTTTGTGCAAAGACCATTGCGGAGAAACAGATGTCCAACGACCCCTCTGCCGAAGAATCCGCCCGCGCCGGCGGCATGACCTCCACCCAGGCCGTACACGCCGGAGAGCCTCGCTACCGCGCCCACGACAGCCTTACCGTGCCGATTGTGCAGACCGCGGTCTACACCTTTCGCAACTGCGCCGCGCTCGTCGACTTCCTGGACGAACGCATGTTTGCCGACGAACCGCTGCGCGAGGAGTACGGCCGCTACGGCAACCCGACGGTGCGCGCCGTCGAAGCCAAACTGGCCGCGCTGGAAGGCGCACAGGACGCCGTCCTGGTCAGCAGCGGCATGGCTGCCGTCACCGCCACGTTGCTGCTGCTCCTCTCCGCGGGCGATCACATGATCCTCACCGACGAGTCCTACCACACGACCCGCGACTTCTGCGCCCGCTTCCTGCAGCGCTTCGGCATCGAATGCACCCTCGCGCCTTTCGGGGACTACGCCGCGCTGGAGGCCGCCATCCGGCCCAACACACGCCTCATCTTCTCCGAATCGCCCACCAACCCCTTCATGCACTGCCTCGACCTGTCCCGCTTCGTCGACATCGCACGCCGCCATGACCTCACCACCGTAGTCGACGCCACCTTCGCCACGCCGGCCAACTTGCGCTGCCTCGACTACGGCGTAGACCTGGTGATCCACAGCGTCACCAAATACCTAGCCGGGCACAACGACGTCATGGCCGGCGCCGTCATCGGCCGCTATGACCTCACCACACGGCTGCGCCAAGCCCATGCCATGCTCGGCTGCATCGCCGACCCGCACGCCGCTTACCTGATCTTGCGCGGGCTGAAGACGCTGTCGCTGCGCGTGCAGCGACAAAATGCCAACGGGTTGGCCGTCGCCCGCTTCCTGGAGGATCACCCCAAGGTGCGGCGCGTCTGGCATCTCGGCCTGGAGAGTCACCCCGACTATACCGCGGCTGCGGCGACGATGCGCGGCTATGGCGGCGTGGTCTCGTTCGAGATCGACGGCGACGGCGCAGCAGCCCACCGCTTCATCGACGCCCTCAACATCCCGGCCATCGGGCCAAGCCTCGGCGGCGTCGAGTCCGTCGTCAGCCCGCTGGCGCTGATCGGCTATGCCAACCTCTCGCCCGAAGAGCGCGCCGCCCTGGGCATCCGCGACGAGTTGGTGCGCCTCTGTCTCGGCGTCGAGGATGCCGGCGATCTCCTGCAGGACCTGGCGCAAGCCCTCGACGCAGTCTAGACGCCCGCCGAACTACGCAAAACGGGGCGCACGGAGACTTGCTCCCTACGCCCCGTTCCGGCGACTGTCAGACGCCACGCTATGCCACCCCTACTTCTTGGACTTGCGTCCCCGTGAGCGCGGCTTCTTCGGCTTGGCCGCTTTGGCCGCCAGCAGTTCCAGCCCCGCTTCCAGCGTCACCTCGGCCGGATCCGTCCCCTTGGGCAGCGTCGCGTTCACCTTGCCGTGCTTCACATACGGGCCGAAACGCCCGTCCAAAACCTGCACCGGCCCGCCGTCCGGGTGCTCGCCCAGTTCCTTCAGCACATTGGCCCCGCTTCCGCGGCCGCGCCTTGCCGGGGCTGCCGCCAATAGCTCCAGAGCACGATCCAGATCGATATCCAGAACACTGTCTGGCGGCTTCAGGTTCACATAGCGGCGCTCATACACCACGTAGGGGCCATAACGCCCGATGCCGGCTTGGACCGGCTTGCCGGTCTCCGGATGCTCGCCCAGCGTGCGCGGCAGGCTCAACAACTCCAGCCCTTCCTCCAGGCTAACGCTGTCCACGTCCATCCCGTCCAACAGGCTCACGCGCTTGGGCTTATTCTTTTTGTCGCCGTTACCCTCGCCCAACTGCACATAGGGGCCAAATGGGCCAACCTTGATCAGTACCGGCTCCCCGGAGTCCGGATCGGTCCCCAGTTCTCTAGGGCCTTCCGACTTCTTGCTCAACAAGTCCTCGACCATCGCCTCGGTCAGGTCCGCCGGCGGCAGTTCCTCCGGCAGGCCGATCGTGAGCCGGTCGCCGTTTTCCTCGCGTGCCACAAAGGGGCCGAACTGGCCGATACGCACCTCGGCGTTGAGGTTGCTCAACTCGACCGCGCTCACCTTGCGCGGGTCGATCTCGGCATCTTTCTCCCGCACCAGCGCATCCAACCCGTTCTCGCCTAGATAGAAATCGCGCAGATACTTCAGCCAGTCCGCCTCGCCCGCGGCGATATCGTCCAGCTTCTGCTCCATGTTGGCCGTAAACTTCAGGTCGACCAGGTCGTGGAAGTGATCCTCCATCAGCTTGGTCACGGCAAAAGCGGTGAAGGTGGGCACCAACTCGCGGCGCTGCTTGAACACGTAGCCGCGCTGCTGGATCGTGTCGATGATGCTGGCATACGTGCTGGGCCGGCCAATGCCCTCAGCCTCCAACGCCTTGACCAACGTCGCCTCGGTGTAACGGGCGGGCGGCTTCGTCTCATGGCCGATCGGCTCCAAATCGCGGCAGTCGACCTCCTCGTCCACCTCCAGCGGCGGCAGGGGCGTATCCTGGCTCTCCAGCGCCGCCTCCGGGTCGTCCGACCCCTCCACATAGGCGCGAAAGAAGCCGGGGAAGAGCACCGTGCGTCCCGTCGCCCGGAACAGCGCATCGTCCACCTGGATGGTCGCCGTGACATTGCGCAGCCGCGCCTCGGCCATCTGCGTCGCCACCGTACGCTTCCAGATCAGGTCGTATAGGCGGGCTTCCTGCCCGCTCAAGGGCAGTTGCTCCACGGGCAGCATCTGGTCGCCCGCCGGGCGGATGGCCTCATGCGCCTCTTGCGCGCTCTTGGACGCGGTCTTGTAGCGCCGCGGCTGTTTTGCCAGGTACTCCTTGCCGTACAACTCGGTCACGCGCCGCCGTGCCGCCTGGATCGCCTGATCGCTGAGGTTCACGGAGTCGGTGCGCATATAGGTGATATGCCCGTTTTCGTACAGTCGCTGCGCGATGCGCATGGTCTCCTGCGCCCCCAGCCCCAGTTTGCGATTCGCCTCTTGCTGCAGCGTGCTGGTCGTAAAGGGCGGCGCCGGCGAGCGCTTGGAATCCTTCTCCTCAATTTTACGCACTACCCAACGCCCGTTGCGCAAGCGCTCCGCCAATGCCGCCGCCTGCTCCTCGTCCAGCAGCAGCACTTTCTTGCCCGCGGGCACGCGGCCCGTCGCTTCGTCGAAGTCGCGTCCCGATGCCACGCGCACCCCGCCCACCGACAGCAGTTGCGCTTCAAAACGGTGCGCCGGCTTGTCCGGACGCTTGTTCAACAACGCTTTCAGGTCCCAATACGTGCCGGAGCGAAACGCTCTGCGCTCGCGCTCGCGCAGCACCAACAGGCGCACCGCCACGCTCTGCACGCGCCCCGCCGACAGCTTCGGCGCGATCTTCTTCCACAACAGCGGCGACACCGTATACCCCACCAGCCGGTCGAGTATGCGCCGCGTCTCCTGCGCATGCACCAAGTCGAGGTCGATCTGTCTTGGCTCGCTCAGCGCCTGCAGGATTGCCTCGCGCGTGATCTCGTGAAAGACCATGCGCCGCACAGGCACTTTAGGCTTTAGCACCTCGCTCAGATGCCAGCCGATGCTCTCGCCCTCGCGGTCCTCGTCCGTCGCCAGGATCAGCTCGTCCGCTTCCTTCAGCAACTTACGCAACTGGCTGACCACTTTTTTCTTCCCGGACGGGATCACGTAGAGCGGGTCAAAGTCTTTTTCTACATTAACGCCCAACCGCGACCAGGCTTCGCCCTTATGCGCCTCCGGTATCTCGCTCGCCGAAGCGGGCAAGTCGCGGATATGGCCCATGCTGGCCTCGACCTTATAGCCGGCGGGCAGGTAGCCGCTTATCGTTCTGGCCTTGGTAGGCGACTCGACAATCACCAATTTCGTCATAAAATTCGTCCCAACTAATCCAAAGACTGCACACACGGCGATGCACGCATTGAT
>JASGTU010000059.1 GCA_030058085.1 Chloroflexota bacterium | reverse complement strand
CCAGAGAAAAGAGACCGGTGCGCTCGTCGGTCGCTCGTGCAACATTCCGAAAAGCGATGAACCATCTCGGCGTGTAGTCTCCGGTGGCGGTTCTGACGTCTGCTTCGTATACCCAATGCCGCGGGAGCACAGTGAAGCCGGAATCGGTCTTCTCAGGCAGGGTCACATCACGCGTGTCGAGACCGTCGTAAGTAGCCCACCTATGATCGAAGTGGTGGAACATCTTCGCCTCGTACAGCGGCAAGAAGACTTCGCCACCGCGCACGAAGCGGTTGCCCTCCAGCCGCCAGCCCTCGGCCTCCAACTGCTCGCGCGTGCGGAACAGGTGCGAGTCACTGGTCATGTTAAACAGGCCCTGGCGGAACGTGACGCCCCACGGGTTCTCCTCCGCGCCCAGAGGGCCCCCGCCCTCTTTAATCAGCACCGGCACGCGGCGGTAGATGCCCTTGGTCAACTCGGCGTCGCGCTGGCTGCGGAAGATGGGGCAGGTGCGCGTGTTGGGGTTGAGCAGCGCGATCTCCTCCGCGGTCAGCGTGAAGCGTTTCTCCGGCAGGCGCAGGTCGGCCACGTCCAGGGCGAAGAAGACGAACTCAGCAGCCGGAGAGCGTTGCGACACGGAGCCCCTACTCCCTACCTCCCCACTCCCTACCTCCCTATCCACAGCTCCCCGCAGCGTCAGCAGGCAGAACTTGTAGCTGCGATGAACGCCGGGGAAGATGGCGCGGCGATTCTCGAAGTCGTAGAGACTGGCCAGCGACCGCGTCTCCATGATCTCCTGGAAGAAGTACTTGGTCGTGTCGTCGGTGGCGATGCCGGTGGGCACAATCACGCCGGCGCGGCCAACGGGGCTGAGCACCTGGCGGGCTAGTTCAGCAAAAACGGCATAGGTATTGACGTCTCCGCGGCCACAGAGGGGATACTTGCTGCTGTTGCGGATGAAGTGGCTTTCACACTCGGCGGCGCGGCGGTCTGTCAGGAACGCCTTGTGCAGCGCCGGGTCCTCTTTCTGCAGCGCCTCGATCATCCGCCGCCGCGCCGCGGCGTTGGGCGCGTTGGCGATCTCCGGGCTGCGCGCGGCGAACCACTCCTTCTCCTGCAGCTTGATGCGCTCCCAGGGCGGGTTGCTCAGCACCACGTCGAAGCCGGCTTGCTCGCGCTCGAACACGTCCGGGAAAGCCAATTCCCAGTGGAAGAACTGATGGCGGCGGGCCGTCTCCTGCACGCGACGCACCAGCTCGGCGTCGGGCGTGTGCCCGGCGCGCAGCTCCACCAATGCCTGCTGCGTGGGGGCCGGCATGGCCTCGGCATCGCCGGCGGGGATGCGCCAGAAGAAGGCCGCGGTCCACAGGTCATACGCCAGCCGCCCGCGCCCGTATTCGTCGGATTGCAGATAGCGGGCGTAGGCTTGCTCTTTGACGGCTAGCTGCGCCACGTCGTCTTCGGCGATGGCGGCCACCTGCTGCACCTGGCGGGCGCGCCAGCGGGCAAGGTCCTCGGGCGTCTCGATGATCGTGACGTCGAAGCGCATGCCAAGTTGGCCTTCGCGCTCGCGCTTGTTGCGGCGGCGCAGCGCAGTAGCCGTGGCCCTGTCGTCGCCGGTCTTGGGCCGGAAGGCGTCGTCGGGGATCTCCTCGATGTCCAGCCCCGGCGTCACGCCGATCAGACTGTTGCCGCACTGGATGTTCTTGTCGAGGAAGCTGAGCGGCTTGCCCGGCTCCAGGCTCTCCATCCACAGCGCCACCTTGCACAGCTCGACGGCCGTGTCGTTCATATCCACGCCGTAGATGCAGTGGCGCACCACGTCGCGCAGGGCGTGGCGGATGGCGTCGGGCGATGGCTCCTCGTCGCCGCTGCGAATGCTGGCCAAGTGGCGCGCCAACCTTCGCGCCGCGCCGATGAGCATGTGACCGGAGCCGGTGGCGTAGTCCAGCACCTTGATGGAGAGGATGGCCTGTTCCAGCGCGGCCTGAAGCGAACCAGTCTCGCCGCCGCTGCGCTGTCGAGCCTGGCGACGGGCCTTCTCCAGGCGATCGGCTACCACCGGCTCTAGGGCGGAATTGAGCAGTTCGTTGACCAGGGGTGTGGGCGTATAGTAGCTGCCCGTGGTCTTGCGCTCGGAACCGGCTGCGGTTTTCAGTTTAAAGGTGGCGGCATCCAGGTTCATCTGAGGATGAAGTTCCAGCAGCGACTCGTAGACGCTGCCCAGTTCCTCCGAATCCAGGTTGCGGTAGTCGACGGGCCTGCGCACGGAGTTCTCAACGGTGAAGGCCAGGGCGCGCACGGCGTCCAGCAGATCGTGGTTGGCGATCTCGGCGTCATCCAGGTCCGGCGTCGCCCCACTGGAGAAAAGGAAGCTGCCCAAGCCGGGCAGCCCCAGCGGCGCATAGCCCTCCCGCAGCATCGAAAAAAGAAGGCGCACCTGCCGGTAACGATCAGGATGCGGCCCGCCCCGCACGTTGGCTGCCAACTCACGCAGCCGATGCAGGGAATAGTGCTCTTCATAGAGCTTACGGACGGCGTCGGCAGCGCCGGGCAGCAGCAGCAGGTCTCTGTCCTCGGCCACAAAAAGGAAGATGAAACGATAGACCTGCCGCCGGAGCTGCTGATAGAGGTCCTGTGTGGTCAGTTTTCCGCTGCGCAAACGCTCGCGAAGGGCCTTGTTGTCTCGATGTGCCAGAACGCCGTGTCCCAGGGCTTCTATGGCCTCCTGCACGCCGTCTCGTAGCGAATCCAAAGCCCGTGCGCCCTGGTCCGCGGCCTGTTGCGACCAGCGTTCCAGCCAGCAATCAGAGGAGGCAGTAGGGAGTGGGGAGTAGGCAGTAGGTTGACCCTCCCTACTCCCTATCTCCCTACTCCCTATCTCCCCAAGATTCTCCACGCGGCTCTGGTGGCAGACCAGCCACAGCAAGGAGAACTCGGCGTAGAGCTCGCCCGACATCATGGCCTCCAGGTCGAACTCCACGTAGGCGGCCCGACTCAGGCTGGCGTTGTCGCGCAGGATGCGCAGGCGCAGACCGTTGCTGATGATGCCCCACTGGTGTTCATCGGAGCGGTTGAGGAACTCCTGCATGAGGCTGTGCGGGCTGCGCCGTACGGCAGTGGACACTTCGCTGCGCCGGTCCAGGTCCTGCCGGAAAGTGACCAGGTGGAAGGGCGTGCGCTCCCACATGTGGCTGATGGGGTATGAATCGCCGTTGATCTGGACGCTGCGCCCCGACGGGAGTCTGCCATAGCCGAGCTCAGTGAAGAGGATCAGCAGCCATCGCTCCCGGGTAAGGGTCGTGCCGGTGTTGGATGCAGCCAGATTCTGCCGCTGCTCATCAAAGGCCGTCCATGCGCCTAAGCATCGATTCCAGGCACGGTTGATGGCCTCGTTGAGCCGTTCCGTGGGCAGCAGGTGGTAGTCCTCCGGACGCAGGCCGTCTAGGTCCGCCCCGTCGACGATGCGCTGCAGCAGGTCAGCGGGCAGAAGGCCGCCCTCGGTCTTGACGGTGGTGAAGGTGGATCGGGAGATGGTTTGCATGGAGCGTTCCTGGAAAAGGGGAGTAACGAGTGACGAGTAACGAGTAACTAGTGACGAGTAACTAGTCACTCATCACTCATCACTTCTCAAATTCGGAGCGGCGCGTTGCCGCGGGATCATTGTGATGAGAAGCCGTATGACGCTGGTCAGTTCGGCTAGGCGATGGTTGGTGACCTCATCGCCAAGGATGTGCCTGGCCTTGTAGTACCAGTCGCGGCTTTCGCGGGCGGAGCCCAAGGCGTACTCATAGAAGCGGGCGCGGTCTTTGGCTCCGCTCTTGGAATAGCCCTCGGCGATATTGGCGCTGATCGAGCCCAGCGAGCGGTATAGCTGATCAGCCAACGAGCGAGTACGGGCATCTCTCGCCAACTTACCCGTGTCAGCCCAACCGATATCGGCGACGAAGAGCGACAGCCGGTATGCCGTTACAGTCCAGAGCACATCGGTAGTGATCACCTCCGGAACGTTGCTCTCCCATTCAGCGTAATTCACAGCCGCCTCCGTCGGTCCCCCATCACTCGTTACTCGCCACTCGTTACTCAAAGCGTCACCTGCACCGGCAACAGCACGTACACGCCAAGTACATCAGGCGGAAGCTGCGGCTCAATCCGGTAGCGCACGCCGGTCAGGCGCGACGCCGTACGCACCCGCCGGTGGGCCTCCAGCAACTCGTCTCCACGCTGTTGGGTGCGCTGATTAAGTTCCTCCTGCAGCTTCGGGAAGCTTTCCAAGATACGGCTGAGGAAGCGAGTGGCGTCCGCCGGTGCGATGTTGGCGTCCGGCTCCGCGGCGAGCAGCGCCTCCGCCTCCTCGTTGTCCAGCCAGCGTGGAGCTTGCGGCTGTCCCTGGAAGCCGACCAAGTCCGATGCCTCTGCCAACAGCGGCGCTTCGTCGTTTCCCCTGCGAACGACAATGTGGTAGCGGTAGCGCATGAGCAGCAGGGTGGTGACCTGGCTCACGGCTTTCGTGCGGATCGCCCCACAGCGGCGCGCCTCTCCTTCCAATAACGGGTCTAGAGCCGCATCCATGACATGATTTGCCAGCCCCTCCACATAGGGGTGCGTGCGCGTCAGGTGAATCGTGCCGTCGCTGACCGGCAGTTCGTAGCCTGCGGTAAACCGTTGCTGGTGCTTCTCGTCGAAGAGTTCGCGGATCGCCGCCCGGTTTGGCACATGAATCTCGGCTTGCGTCCCGTTCTGTCTCACGAAACCGCCGTATGCCGTGATGGCATCGCTCATGAAGCGGGCCACATCAACGTGCGTGCCGATGGCCGCCTGCATGGACGCCCACTCCGCAGCCACTTCGCTGACGTCCAGACTGCGCTGGGCAAACATGGTGCGTGACCGGCTTTCCTTCTCCGTGACGTTGTCCCACTCCAGATGTAGGTCGTTGTAGGCTTTCTCGTCGAAGCCTCCGCCCAATTCGGCAAAGGAAAGCTGGCCGGAAGAGCGATAGCTGCTGCCGCGCAGCATCAACCCCTGCATAAGGGCTTGGACGACGTCGCTGGTATTGCCAGGGACCGGCACAGAGATGCCGAGTGAGCTGCGGATGGACTTGTGCTTACGCAACAATACGTCCAATACCACGCCGTCGATCTGGTTGTCGACGCCGTAGTAGGTGAGGGTGCGCACCACGGGGCTGGGCTGTCCATAACGGTCGACTCGACCTTCGCGCTGCTCATGGCGGGTTGGGTTCCAACTCAGGTCGTAGTGCATGACGGCATCGAAGCTGTCCTGCAAGTTGATGCCTTCGCTCAGACAGTCGGTCGCCACCAGCACGCGCTGTGGATGCCCGCCTAGCTGCCGTACGCGCTGTTCTCGTTCTGCGGGCGGCAGCGTGCCTGTGACAGCCGCCACTTCCACCGTACTCGGCAGGGCCTTGCGCAGCTCTTCAGCGACGTACTCCGCTGTGGCGATGAAGCGGCAGAAAAGGATCGGCTGGTAGCCCTCTTTGAGTAGCTGCTTGACCAACTTGGTTGCCGTCGCCAGCTTGGCATCTTTGTCGGGGCCGCGTAGGGCATCGGCCTGGCGAGCCAGGCGCAGTAGGCGTGACCGGCTCGGCTTTGGGGCGCCTTCATCCTCATCGTCTTCTTGGCTGCCTGGTATCACATCAAGCGTCTCCGTGCTGTCACTGTCTTCCAGATCAAGCACGGTGCGCTCGCCGACGGCGTCGGCCTCAGCAGCGTCGTCCGTCTCCACCGTCACGGAGCGAGCGCGCAGTGTAGCTGCGGCGGCAGCAGGGCTGCTGGCAAGACTGCGCAGCAGGGCTAGGGCTGACCACCAGCGAACACGCTGGATGCGGCGGTCACCGCTCGTGTCGAGAACGCGCTCCTGCGTGTAGGCTAGGACGGCCTCAAAGAAATTGTGATAGTCGGGCGTGAGCCGGTAGTTTTCCTCGGCTTCCTCACGCGTCGGAAAAGGGGTGTCGGCATCCATGTACTGGCGTATGTCTGCCCGCCGCCGTTGTACCAGATGGGCGGCTACCTCGCGTCGAACCTGTTCATTCTGCGGCCCGCTCATGTCTTCGGGCAGGTCCTCAAAGTCCTCTCGCAGCAGGCCAAGTAGGGAGCGAAACGCGCCCTCGTCGCCGCTATGCGGGGTAGCCGTCACCAGGATTAGATGCCGGTTCTGATTCTCACTGAGAGCTTCAATCAACTGGTGGCGCAGATGTCTGCCGCCGCGATTATCGGCTGAGAAGGCGCAAGTATGCGCCTCATCGACGATTACGAGTTCCGGGCACGTGCGCACAAACTCGTCACGTCGTCGACTGGACTTGATGTACTCGGTGGAGACAATGACGTGGGGATAGATGTCGAAGAGCGACTCGCCCACGCCCGTATTGCGCTCCAGCCGGTTGACGGTACTGGGCAGCACCAGCTCGGCCTCGACGTGGAACTTGTCAGCCAACTCAGCCTGCCACTGCTCGGCCAGGTGCGGCGGGCAGAGCACGGCCAGGCGCTTCACCTCACCGCGGTCCAGCAGCTCGCGCGCTACCAACAGGGCTTCCACCGTCTTGCCGATGCCCACGTCGTCGGCGATGAGCATGCGAACCGGGTCCAACTTCAGCGCCATAAGCAGGGGTACGAGCTGATAGGGGCGCGGCTCCACATTGATACGGGCAAAGGAGCGGAAAGGGCCTGCGCTGTTGCGGAAGCCCAGCCGCACGGCATCGCGCAGCATGCGGCAGGAGCGGAAGTCGCCAGGCCGCGAAGGGTCGGGCAGATCGAAGGTTGCCGGTTGCACATCGTCGCCCTCCAGGGGCAGGAATACGCCGGTACGCTCCTGGTCGCTGCCGCCCAGGGGGCGCAGGGCGAGAAGGTCGTCGGTGGATTCGGGCAGTACGACCCACTCCCGGCCACGGGTCTTGACGAGGGAACCTACCGCATAGGACATGAAGAAACTCCTGAACTAGGGCTCAATAAATGCGAATGCCGGAAGCGCCTGTTTGACGAATCATCTTCGTCAGAGCGTTGCAAACCAATCCCTGTCGATCTCAACTTCTTCCAACTGCACCAGTTTGGCCGACACGCCCAAGCCAAGCTCCTTTAGCTTGTCTACAAGCGAATCCCCGTCAACCAGGTCGATGGTTGGTGCGCCATCACGTGTCGCCTCACGTACAGCATCTTTGGTGAAGTTGCCGGTGGTGATGACCAGCCCCTTGTCGGCACGGCCAATCATGGCTCCGCGGAAGTCACGTATTTTGTCTGCGCTGACCGGCCCTCGATACCGTTTGCACTGGAAGATAACCTGGAAGCTCAACAATCCCCCCAGACGCATGATGCCCTTACCGTCAATACCGTCGTCGCCACTCCTGCCGGTGACCTCTACCTGGGTGAAGCCCGACTCTCGCAACACACGTTGGGCCAGCCGCTCAAAGGCGTCAGGCGACATATCGAGCAGCGTCTCGAGCAGAATCTCTCGCCACGATGGCTCCGCGTCGGATTCTTCTGGGTCGCCTAGCTCCGAGTCTTTAGCGGCGGCTTTCTCCTTCTTAAGCTGATCCATTACAAATCGTCTGACGGCATCGGGATCGACCCGTTCTGTCTTGCGGCCCTCTTGTGTCAATGCCCAGACGCCACGAATGGAGTTGTCGATAAGGCCGTACTTCTTGAGGTAGGTGCGTGTCCAGGCCAGGCGATACTCGATCTCAGTCTGGCTGCCTTTTTCGGGATCGTGCAGCACTTCCAACTGATCCTCTGACAGGCCGATGAGTTCCGTGACCTTGCTGTAGATTTCCTGGATCGTGCCCGACCCGCCCAGGACATGTAGAGCCTCAAGCGTCGGATT
>JASGTU010000058.1 GCA_030058085.1 Chloroflexota bacterium | reverse complement strand
ACGCTGCCCAGGCCGAGCACGGTTGCCGTCACCGCCCCGCCGAGCGATAACCCCGCCAAGACGCGCCCCGCCAGCGGCCAACGGCGCAGAATGCCGGCGACCGGCGCAACGTCCCAGGGGCCCGCCGCCAGGCCGAAAAGCATCGCGGCGACGGCGAACAGGATCAGCCCATCGCGCAGAATGTAGCCCGCGGCGCTGGCGGCGCCGGCGACGACGGAATGGGCATAGAGGGCGATGGCAAGGGCGAGCAGTAAGAGCGTTAGTTTGCGCACGGCGAGCGGCGTCCGGGTGGGTCGTTCAGGCCGCGGAGCGGAATAGCGGCGCCGGCCTCCTCACAGCCACATTCCTCACCACAGCGGGTCGATGGTCGTCGTGTCCAGGTCGATCAGTTCCAGGATGTTGGCCCCGAAGCGATGGTGCGCCGAAGCGCCGCGCGTGAGCAGGGCCAGGTCGCCGGCGACGGCGTTGCGCTGCACCCAGTTGCGGACGTACATCTCCCAATTGTCGGGGCGCATGGGCAGGTATTCGGGACAGACGCCGTAGGTGAACTGCAGCCGCTGCGCCGTCGCTTCGTAGGGGCTGGCTGCCACGATCCAGATTGGCAGATGAAAACGCGCCACACGACGCGCTGTCTCACCGCTGACGGTAGGCGCGAAGACGATGGCCGGGCGCAGCTTGCGCACCGCGGAGTTGATGCTGACGGCGAGCAAGTCGCGCTGGTCGATCTGCTCGTCCTTGTTCATGGCCTCTTCCAGCAGATCGGCGACCATGTTGCGGGGCCGATTCGTCTCGGTATACTTGGCGATGTCCGCCATCATCTGCACCGACTCTACCGGGTATTGGCCGATGGCCGTCTCGCCGGAGAGCATGAGGCAGTCCGTCCCGTCCAGAATGGCATTGGCGACGTCGGTCGCTTCGGCGCGCGTAGGCCGGCTGTGGATGGTCATGGACTCCAGCATGTGTGTAGCGGTGATGACCGGCTTGCCCGCCAGGTTGGCGCGGAAGATCATGTCCTTCTGGATGATGGCGATCTCCTCGATGGGGACTTCTACGCCCAGATCGCCGCGCGCCACCATGATGCCGTCGGCGCCGGCTAAGATGGCGTCGAGGTTTTCGAGCGCTTTGGCCCGTTCCAGTTTAGCGATGATGAGGGGGTGGTAGTCAAGCTCTTTGGCGGCATCGCGCACGGCGCCGATGTCGCGGTCGTCTTGCACAAAAGACTGGCTGATGGCGTCCAGCTTCTCTTCGGCGGCAAAGGCCAGAAATTGCCTGTCTTCCTCGGTGAAGGCGCTGATGCCCAGGTCGATGCCAGGAAAGTTGACGCCTTTGTGCGAGCGCAGTTCTCCGCCGGCCCGCACCTCGGTGTGCACCTCGTCGCCCTTGACTTCGATCACTGTGACCTGGACCATGCCGTCGTTGATGAAGATGCGGTCGCCGGGCCTGACCACGCGCGGCAGGCCCGGCAAGTTGATGGAAACGCGCCCGAGCGTGCCTGCAACGTCCTCTGTCTGGATGATAAAGGACTGGCCGCGCACCAGCTCAATCGGCTCATGCGCCAGCTTGCCGATGCGCATCTTGGGGCCGGGCAGGTCGCCCATGATGGCGACGCGCGTGCCGCGGGCGGCGGCGGCGGCGCGCACAGTCGCAATCGTGTGGCGGTGACTGTCGAAGTCTCCGTGGGCGAAATTGATGCGCACGATATTCATACCGGCGGCGATCATCTGTTCCAGCGTTTCCTGGTTGTTGGATGCCGGGCCGATGGTGCAGACGATCTTGGTTTTTTTGAGGGGAAGAGTCGACTGTGACATGGCTATTCGCTCCCGAATAGGTGGGGATGGGCGGCTGGTCGACCAGGATGCGCCCGGTTCGGCGCGATCTGCGGCGTGGCTATAGTTTAGTGCCTGGCGGCTGTCGGGTCAACAGCGCGGGCGGGTAAATTTCCTTTTCACACCCTTACATGCCGGCTATCTTCGCCGTAGAGGCGGCATCCCTGCCGCCGAACGCGGACATGAGGGGCGCACGAGCAACACGCGAGCGGCATTCTTGTCGCTCCTGCTGTACGGTTTGCTCTTTCGCCTAGGTGCGCGCCGCCATGCGCTTGAAGGGGCCAAGCGGCAGCGCCTTGAGAAGCAAGGCCATGTCGTCGCCGCGGAACGCGCCCAGCGGCGCCAATGCCAATAGGTAGACGACGACGCCCGCCGCCACAGCCAGCCAGACGTTTACCCCCATGCGCTGCACAAGCGCGATAGCTGCCATCATCAGGGCCAACGCGCCGGCCGGCGGAGTCGCAATGCGCAGCCACGGCGCGGTCCCTACGTGGCGGCGCACGCTGTAGTAGAAGGGGAAGAGCAGGCTGAACTCGCTGAGGACGGTGACGACGGCCGCGCCCGCATAGCCGAACTGCGGGATAAAGATCAGGTTGCCCACGATGTTGAAGGTGACGCCGAGCAGAAAGGCGCGCGTCAGGAAATGCTGTTGGTCGACCGCGATCAGTACGTATTGTGTGACGCTGTTGACGAAGCCGATGGGAATGCTCCAGATGATGATCTGCAGCGCCAGGTCCGAGCCGCCCTGGATCGTGAAGGTCTGCCCCAGCAGGCGCACGGTGAGCGGCACGTCGAGATACTGCGCGCCGCCGACCAGCCAGACGAGCGGCCCGGCTAAGAAGGTGACGGCCGCGGCGATGGGCAGGCTGACCATGAGCAGCAGGCGCACGGCGATCAGGTAGGCGCGGTGCAGGCTTTCGCGCTCGCGCTCGGCATAGCGGCTCATGAGCGGAAAGACCGCCATCGTAAAGACGCTGGGGATGATGTTCAGCCCGTCGAGGTACTTCAGCCCCACGCTGTAGAGGCCGACGGAGGCCGCGCCGACCAGCGGGCGCAGGATCCAGACGTCGATGCGCCAGAAGATCGTCGCCAGCAGGTGGTTGAGCATGAGCGGGCCGCTGGTGCGCAGCATCCACTGCTGCAGCGGCCAATCCCAGCGCCATTCGGGCCGGAAGAGCGTCGAGCGCATGAGCAAGAACAGCCACGCCATGGCGACGATGTTGACGAAGAGGCTCACGCCGGCCAGCCCGACGAAGCCCCAGCCGAGCAAGAGAACCAGCGCCCCCAGCGTCACCTTGAGCAGGGCGACGGCGTTGGCGAGGCCGGCCGGATATTCCATCTTCTCGAAGGCCATGAACATGCTGCTGAAGGCGTCGCTCCAGTTGGCGAAGAGCATCGCCACGGCGAAGATGCCGATAGCCAGCAGTTCCTGGCTGCCGATGCCGCTGGCGTCCAGGAAGTCGACGCGGCCGACGCCCCAGAAGCCGAACGCCGCCAGCGCCATGAGCGGCAGGCTTGCCAGCCAGAGCAGCGTGCGCAGGCCGAGGACGTTGGTCAAGTAGCGGCTGGTGCGGTTCTTGTCGGCGGCTACGTCGCGCGTGAGCAGCGTGCCCAGCCCGTAGCGGCTGACGATCTCGAAGAAGCCGTAGAAGGCTACGACAAAGGCGTAGCTGCCCGTTCCCTCCGGCCCCAAGATGCGCACGTAGAGCATGGCGAAGGCGAAATCGACCGCCTTGTTGAGCAAGTTGAGGGACATGGGCACAAGCGAGTTCTTGGCGACGGTGCGCACGTCCCCCGCGGCGCTGTCCGGCCGGTAAAAGCGTCCCCACGCCCAGTAGAGGCCGAGCAGCAGCAAGGTCATGCCCGCCAGGAAGCTGAGGTAGAGGCCGAGCTTGAAGCTCATGGGCGAGTAGACGAAACGCACGGTCCACTGCCCGGCTTGGGGCAGATAGACGGAGCGAAACGCGCTGTTGGCCCGGTAGATCGTCAATTCGCGCTCTTGCCCCTCGTCCGCGCCGAAGGGACGCACGAACGCCTTCCAGCCGGGGAAATAGGCGTCGCCGAGCACGAGCCAGCCGCGGTCGCCCAAGTTCACGTCGACGAAGACGTCGTTGGCGGTGTAGCGGCTGATGCGCGCCTCGGCAACCTGGGGGCCTGCAGGGACCAGGGCGTGCGCGTCGGCGGGCGTCTCCTCCAGAAAGACCACGCGGTGCAGGTCCGTGGCGGCTAGGGGCTGCTCAGCCGCCGGGACGACGCGCGCCTCCGGCGCGACAAACACGCGCGGCATCACGTCGCGGTTTTCGTAGACGCCGGCGGCCTTGTTGCGGTAGACCTCCTGCCAGCGCGGGTTGGGGATGGTATGCTCGGTGAGGATGTACTTGACGTTGAGCAGGTCCAGCAGCGGGTTATCGAGCACGGCGTAGACATCGCCGCCCTGCTGCGCGTAGAGCGGGGCGATGCGGTTGTAGAGCAGTTCGTTATCCTGCGGGGCGATGCGGCCCATCAGCGCGGCGTATTGGCCGGGGATGATAGAATCGTAGCCGCGGACGTCGTGCCAACCGTAGTACATGCCCGCGTTGGCGTTGAAGGTCTTTTCGCCGGGCGCGTTGAAGGTGGTGAAGCGCCACGGGACGATCTCCCCATCCGTACGCGCTTCGCGCTCGTTGAGGAAGCGCACCACCGGCGGCTGGGCGTCCGGGTTCAGCGGCGACAGCGCCACGTCCGCGGCCGGGTTGAAGCGGCCATGCGCCACGAACAGGTCGGCGATGACGACGACGAGCAGCGCCGCGGCCCAGAGACGGCCGGCTGTGGGGGCCGTCCCCCGGCGCAGCAGCATCCACGCCGGCCCGGCGCTAAACAGGGCGAACAGGCCGAAGCGCGCCAGGTTCATGGCCTGGTAGCTCCAGAACATGCGGCCGTCGCGGAAGGCCATCTGCGCCAGATCGCTGCCGTCGACCAGGCGCTGGCCCAGGGCGATGAACGGCTCGGCGCGCAGCAGGCTTAGCGCCACGAGGGCCAGGGC
>JASGTU010000057.1 GCA_030058085.1 Chloroflexota bacterium | reverse complement strand
AAGACAGCGCGGCAGAGACGCGAAAAGCACGCGTTCATCCTGGAAATCGCCCGACCCCGTGATATACTGTAGCCGCAAATCAGACGAGTAGGGTTCCAGACAGGGGACAGCATGAGCAAATATATCTTCGTCACAGGAGGCGTTCTCTCCGGCTTAGGCAAAGGCGTGACCGTGGCTTCCATCGGTCGCATTCTCAAGGCGCGCGGCGTCAAAGTCGCCACCATGAAGTTGGATCCGTATCTCAACGTCGATCCCGGCACCATGTCCCCCTACCAGCACGGGGAAGTCTTCGTCACCGAAGACGGCGCTGAAACCGACCTCGACCTGGGCCATTACGAACGCTTCGTCGACGAAAACCTGAGCAGGCTGAGCAACGTCACCAGCGGCCAAATCTACAACTACGTACTGAGCCAGGAGCGTCGCGGCGACTACCTCGGCGGCACGATCCAGGTCATCCCCCACGTTACCAACGAGATCAAACGGCGCATCGGCCTCGTCGCCCGCCAATCCAATGCGGACGTCGTGCTCGTCGAGATCGGCGGCACTGTGGGCGACATCGAAGGCCTGCCCTTCCTCGAAGCCATTCGCCAGATGCGCAAGGACGTGGGGCGCAAGAACACGCTGTTCGTTCACGTCACCTGGCTGCCCTACCTTGCCGCCAGCAAAGAACTCAAAACCAAGCCGACCCAACACAGCGTACGCGAACTGCGCAGCATCGGCATCCAGCCCGACGTGATAGCCCTGCGCAGCGATCACCCCGTCGACGAAGACGTGCTCGCCAAGACAGCCCTCTTCTGCGACGTCGAAAAGGAAGCCGTCATCCCGCTCATCACCGCCGACACCATCTACGCCGTCCCCATCAGCCTAGAGGAATCCGGTCTCGGCGATTGGATCGTCAACGAGATGCAACTCCCCGTCACGCGCGACCCGGAGGAAGGCCTTGCCAAATGGCGCACCTTCGTCGACGACATCCGCCGGCAGAAGCCCGCTCTGCATATCGGGCTGGTCGGCAAATACATCGAGTTGGAGGACGCCTACTTCAGCGTCAAAGAAGCGCTTATCCACGCCGGACTGACCGCAGGCTGGGATGTGAACATCGAGTGGATTAGCTCTGAGGAGTTGGAGCGCGGCCGCGGTCTGGACAGGCTCGACCAAGTCGACGGCATCGTCGTGCCGGGCGGTTTCGGCTATCGCGGCATCGAGGGCAAGATTATCGCCGCACACCGCGCCCGCCTGCACAACATCCCCTACCTCGGCCTCTGCCTCGGCATGCAGGTCATGTGCATCGATCTGGCACGCGACATCTTCGACAGCGACGAGCCGAACAGCACCGAATTCGACATAAGCACCGAGTACCCCATTATCGACCTGATGCCCGACCAGCGCGACATTGCCGACATGGGCGGCACCATGCGCCTCGGCGTCTACCCCTGCGAGTTGCAACCCGGCGCCAAAGCCACACGAGCCTATCAGAGCCTGGGCTATGGTACGGTTGTGAACGAACGCCATCGCCATCGTTTCGAGTTCAACAACCGCTTCCGCGATGATCTCGCCGCCAACGGCATGGTCTTCAGCGGCATGTCGCCCGATGGCCGCCTGGTGGAGATCGCCGAATTGGCGGACCACCCGTACATGATCGGCAGCCAGTTCCACCCCGAATTCAAAAGCCGGCCCAACAAGCCTCACCCGCTCTTCTTGGGCCTGATCCAGGCTGCCAAAGCCCGCCGCCTAGAACGCAGCGCGACGGAAGAAGCGGTTCGCCAAGCGCCGCAGGGAGAAGAAAGCGGCGAACTCCTAGCAACTGACTGAGCGTCGCCGCGGCGGCCTACGTGACACAGGCGCGCTTTCTGTGTCATAATGAGGTGACGACCCAGACTACGCAACACAAGAAGCGGCACTACCAACGGAGAATTTGCCAATGTCAGGACACTCTAAATGGTCAACGATCAAGCGAAAAAAGGGCGCTAACGACGCCGCCCGCGGCAAGATCTTCACACGCCTCGCGCGCGAAATACAGATCGCAGCCCGCAACGGCGCCGACCCGAACTCCAACTTTACCCTGCGCCTTGCTATCGATCGCGCCCGCGCCGAGAACATGCCCAAGGACAACATCGAGAAGGCCATCGCCCGCGGCTCCGGCGCTGACAAAGATGCAGCCGAGATCGAAGAGGTCACCTACGAAGGCTACGGCCCGCACGGCGTCGCCATCATCGTGCAATGCCTCACCGACAACCGCAACCGCACCATCGCCGACGTACGTCGCTGCTTTAACCGCGGCAACGGCAACCTGGGCGAACCCAACTCGGTCGCCTGGCAGTTCACGGAAACCGGATACATCCTCTTCAGTCTCAACGACGACCAAGGAGAGCCGCGCGGCATTGACCCGGACGAGCTTTTCATGGCCGCGCTCGACGCCGGCGCCATCGACGTGACGACCAGCGAAGACGCCGTAGAGGTCTACACCGAACGCAACGATTTCGCCCAAGTCAGCCAAGCCTTATCCGAGGCGGGCTTCGAGCCGGACGAATCAAGCCTGATCAGCAAGCCGAACACAACGCTTTCCCTGGAAGCGGATGAGGCAGCCAGCGTATTGGGCTTGATCGAAGCGCTGGAGGAGTTGGACGACGTGAACGCCGTCTATCACAATCTAGAACTCACGGACGAAGTCGTTGCCCAATTCGCCTGATCGCCTTGCAAAAACCGACGCGGCCCATGCCGCCATACGAAAAGATTGCGCTGGGCATTGATCCGGGCACCGCAACCACCGGCTATGGCGTCGTCGCCCAAATGGAGGACGGCGAATTTGAGTTGCTCGCCTGCGGCGTCATCCGCACCGAGCCGCACACCGCCATGCATCTACGCCTGCGCGAGTTGTTCGAGGACCTGCGCGGCCTGATCCGTGAATTCGAGCCGGACACGATGGCCGTGGAAAAGCTCTTCTTCGGGCGCAACGTCACCAACGCCATCTCCGTCGGCCAGGCGCGCGGCACGGCGCTCCTCGCCGCTGCGCTGCATGACCTAGAGCTAGCCGAATACACGCCGGCAGAGGTCAAACAGGCGATCGCCGGCTATGGCAACGCCGACAAGCAGCAGATCCAAGAAATGGTGCGCCGCCTGTTGGACTTGCCAACCGTCCCCCGGCCTGACGACGCAGCCGACGGCGTCGCCATTGCGCTCTGCCACTTGCAGACGCAACGCTACCGGCAGCTCGTCGACCAGGCCGGTTGATGCGCCTTGCTTCGGCTGTGCGCTGTTCAGCGCGGCCACTAGGGGAGGATAAGCCATGATCCGGATGATTCGCGGCACAGTGATCGCCCGCGGCAAAAGCAGCCTCGTCATCGACGTAGGCGGCGCCGCCGGCGGCCTTGGCCTCAAGGTAGCCGTCCCCGAACCAGCCGCCGTCGCCGCCCATATCAACGCGCCGATCACGCTTCACACCTACTTGCAAGTGCGCGAAGACGCACTCAACCTCTACGGCTTCCTCAGCGAAGACGAACTCTCGCTCTTTGAGCTGTTGCTCGGAGTCAGCGGCGTCGGCGCCAAGCTAGCCCTCTCCGCGCTCAGCACCCTTAGCCCGGACGCCTTCCGTCTAGCCCTCGCCAACCAGGAACCGGCCCTCATCGCCCGCGTGCCCGGCATCGGCAAGCGGACCGCCGAAAAGATCGTCCTCGAACTGAAAGACAAGGTGGAACCTGCGGGCGATCTCGCCGGCCTCGTCGCCGCCACCGACGCCGACGGCGAAGTGATCGACGCGCTGCTCGTGCTCGGCTACAGCGTCGTCGAAGCGCAGCGCGCCGTCCAGCGCATCCCCAAAGACGTCGAAGGCGTGGAGGAGCGCCTGCGTCTGGCCCTCAGCCAGTTCAACCCCTAGCCGCCGCCCAAAATCTTTGACACAGCCCCTGTGCGCACATATAATTTGTAAGCTTGTGAACGCTCACGCCGGCAAGCGCCGATTTAATGACGCATAGCAACCATGCGCGATACCCGTTAGGGGAACAACTATGGCAGAGGTTCAAACACTCCGCAAAAGCAATATTTACGAGGAAGACGACCAATTGTGGCGCGTGCTGGAATACCAGCACATCAAGGTCGCGCGCGGCGGCGCCACCATCCGCCTTAAGGTGCGTAACATCCGCACCGGCGCCACCGTGGAGCGCACCTACAACAACGGCGCGCGCGTCAAAGATGTGCGCCTCGAAAACCGCGAGGTCGAGTACCTCTACCACGACGGCGACTTCTATCATTTCATGGACACCGAGACCTTCGAGCAGATCGCGCTCGGCCCCGATGTGCTGGAAGGCATCGTCGACTACCTCGTCGATAACCAGGTCGTGGTGCTCGAAACCTATGAAGGCGAGCCGCTTAGTGTGAGCCTGCCCACCACCGTCGACCTGCAAGTCGTGTGGGCGGAAGCCGCGATCGCCGGCGATACCGCCAACGCGCCGACCAAACAAGTCGAGTTGCAGACCGGTCTGCGCATGCAGGTGCCGATGTTCGTCAACGAAGGCGACACCATTCGCGTCGACACGCGCGACGGCAGCTACGTCACCCGCGTGCAGAAATAGCACGAGCGAGGCGCGCCGCGGCGTCATGCCGCTTCGCCGCAGAGTGAGAGCGGTTGCCCGGCGCGCGCCCGCGGGGCTGCTTGCGGCGGAAGCCGGCACATCTCCCCGCAAGGGCGTAAACTTGCGATTTAGGACAAAATTGCTATACTGTGCTCAGGTAAGCGCCGTTGTAGCTCAGTCGGTAGAGCAGCGCCCTCGTAATGCGCAGGTCATCGGTTCGAGTCCGATCAACGGCTCCACACAAAAACGCCTTCCCGCTTGGGAAGGCGTTTTCTTGTCCCTGCGACTGCCCGCTGCGACTAGGCGATCACCGGCTCCGCCGCGGACACGGCGCGCGCATACGAGTCGATGTCGATGTTCGTCCCGCACACGATCACGCCCACCCGCTGGCCGCGCAGCCGTTCGAGCAGCGGCCCCGCCAGTGCAGCCGTAGCCGCCGAGCCCGCCGGCTCCACCGCCAGCTTCATAGAATGGAAAAGCAGCGCCATCGCATGGCGCATGGCATCATCGTCGATCAACACGATCTCGTCCACAAACTGCCGGCACATAGCGAAGCTGTACGGCAGCGCATAGGGCGCGCCCAGGCTGTCGGCAAAAGTCCGCACCCGCTCGATTGCCTGCGGCGATCCGGCCTGGAAGCTGCGGAACATGGTGTCCGCCCCGACCGGCTCCACGCCATAGACCTTGCACGCCGGCTGCAGCGCCTTGACCGCCGCCGCCATGCCCGCGGCCAACCCGCCCCCGCCGATGGGGATGATCACGGCATCGAGATCGGGGACCTGCGTGCAGAATTCGAGGCCGGCAGTCGCCGTGCCCCGCGCGGTCAGCGGTCCCTCATACGGATGGACGAAGGTGCGCCCTTCTTCCTTCTGGATCTCCTCCGCCTTGGCAAAGGCCTGGCCCACGTCGTCCACCAATACGACCTCGCCCCCATACGAACGGACGCGCGCCACCCGGATCGGGCTGGCGCTCTTGGGCATCACCACTTTCGCCTCGGCGCCCAGCAGTTGGGCGGCATAGGCCACGGCGATGGCGTGGTTGCCCGCACTGACCGCGGTGACGCCGCGCGCCAGCGCCTGTCGATCCAGATCGAGCATCACGGACAGCGCACCCCGCGGCTTAAACGTGCCGGTGTGCTGGAACAGCTCCAACTTGAGAAAAACAGCCGTCTCTGCGCCAAACGCCTCGACGGCATCGCGGTTGCGCCACTGCCAGACCGGCGTCTCCACCACGTATCCTTCAAGCCGCTCGCGCAAGCTGCGCACTTCTGCGATCGTCAGAAGTTCCATTCCAAATGCTTCCTATAATTGAGCGCTGCACACAAACCTGCCGCCGTGCTACCAGGGCAATATGCCCTTTTGGTGCATCGAATACAGCCCGTAAATAAAATAGACGACGACGATGAAAAACAGGACGCGCACGATCCGATCGCGCTGCGCCCAAGTGTGCTTGATTTCCGTCCACATGCCCCGCGGCCTGAGGGCGATTAGGAAAAGCATGATCACGATGAGAACCAGCGCATACCTCAGTTTCACCGGGTCGCTCCTCCTGAACACGCCAACACTCGAGCGCGGCATATTGCCGTCGCCCCAACTTCTGCTACAATCAAGCCCATCAACGAGTTCAACCACGCACTGGCTGCACGATGACCGACTGGCGTATCGCCCAACTTAGCCCCCATGCGCCAGGTTTCTGGCTTCTCCTCAGCCTGCTCGCAACCCTGGCGCTCAGCGCCACGCTCAAGCGTACGCCGCTGTCCTGGGTGCAATGGCTGTGGCTGGGACACTGGCTGTTGATCCCTTACTTCGGGCTGCTCTTTGGCGGCCTATCCCCCCGTCTGATGGGGCTGGCCTATTTCGACTGGTCCGTAAGCCTGAGCCTCGGCGCCGGCTTGATCTTCGCTGTCGTGGCGCTTCTGGTCACCGTACGCATGACAGTCGATCTGCCTAGCCCGCACCAAAGCCCAACAGAAGAATCGGCCCCTATCATCCGCTCAGGAGCCGAACATCCTCTCGATGCACATCGCCCCGCCTGGCAAGCCGTCCTCATGCTGATCGCGACTGCCGGCGCCGAGCAGTTTCACTGGTCGTTTCTACGCGGCGGCCTGTGGGAAGTCCTACTGACTCTACCCGATCCGCCGGAGTTGCCCGCCTATTGGGCCATATGGATCGCGGCGCTCGTCGTGATCCTCACCAGCGCGCTGCGTCGCCCGGCTGTGCTGCAGTGGCTGTTGCTGCTCGTCACGCTCGTAACGACGAGCATCCTGTTTTTCTACACGCACAACTTCTGGCTGTGCTGGATTCTGCACAGCGCCACGGTCCTCATTCTTGCGCCTTACGGGCTTGCGTCTTTCGGACAAAACTCGGACGATCGCCGCTACAAGAAGAAGCCGATCACCAACATGACGACCAACAAGGCCACGGACACAATACCTAGTTGGCGCAGATCGCGGAAGACATAGCCGTATTCGGCCGTCCAGTTGAGCGACTTGCCGGTCGACGCCACAGGCTCCACCTCGGCGGCAACCCGCGTCCCAACAGGCCCTTCAGGCAGAACCGACTGCCCTTTGTACATTTCACTATAGTTGCGCGGCGCCGCAGTACTGGCGCCCTGTCTGCTCGCGCGTCTCTTCTTTGAAGCCATCCTGCTCTCTATCTCCGCTCACTCGTAGGGTTCAACTGCCTTCGATTCTGTTCATTATACCGTCCCCCCCTGCCCGCATCAAACCATGGCGGGGGCGAACACAAGCGTGTGCCTGCCACATTGCCTCACTTGACCCGCCGCCGCACAGTGTGCAGCAACTGCCCGGCCTCCGGAAGCCGCATGCGCAGCAGCAGCCCAAGATACACTGCCGCGCCTATGCCGCCGCCCGCCGCCAGCACCACCGGATCGGCCCAGCGCCCCATCCCTGCCAGCGCCGGCGCAAGGACCCACTGCACGGCGATGATCACCGCGGCCATCACCAGCGCGGCCAGCCCAATCGGATAGAACGCCCGGACAAAGCGACCGTCTAGCCCGCCCGCCTTCCAGTGCATGAGGCCGAGCATCACCGCCGCATGGCTGGCCTGTTTGGCCGTATCCGCCCACACCAGCCCCAGATAACCCATGCGGCCCAGCAGGCTCAGCGCCACGGCCACATAGACGCCTACGCTTAACACGCCGACCAGCGCCGGCAGCAGCGTATTCTGGCGCGCATAGAACGCATAGTTCAGCGGGAAGTCAACCGCGGCGAACAACATGCCGACCACATAGATATTGAGCGCCGCCGCCACCTGCACCGTATCCGCCGGCAGAAAGCGATTGCGCTCGAACAACAGACGCACCACGGGTTCGCCTAGCAGCCACAGCCCCACTGCCGCAGGCACAATCAGCAGCGTCACCAGGCGCAGCCCGTCCGCCAGCGTAGACCGGTAGGCATTCTCCTGGCCTAGTGCAAAGTACTGGCTTAGCCGCGGCAATGCCGCCAGCGCAATCGCCACACTCACTAGGCCGAGCGGCATCTGCTGCAGCGTCGTGGCGTTGCTCATCCAGGCGATGCTCTGCTCGCCTGTGCCGCTTGCCAGCCGCCGGTCCA
>JASGTU010000056.1 GCA_030058085.1 Chloroflexota bacterium | reverse complement strand
ATACGCAGGGACAAGACATCTTCTGGTTCCTGATTTTCTCGATTCGCAATTCGCTGATGTTGGGAATCTCGGTGAGCGTCTTCGTCACCATCATCTCGACGTTGGTGGGGCTGAGCGCCGGCTATATCGGCGGCTGGTATGAACGGTTTGTGATGCTGATCACCGACTCGTTCATTACCATCCCGGTCTTCCCTATCCTGATTGTGCTGGGCGCGCTGGTGCGCGGGCGCACGTCGTTCTGGGTGGTGGGCGTGCTGCTGGTCATCTTCGGCTGGGCGTGGGGCGCGCGCACGGTGCGTTCTATGGCGCTGTCGATCCGCGAGCGCGAGTTCATCAGCATGGCGCGCTTTTCCGGCGCCAGCACTTTTGACATCATCATCAAAGAGGTCTTCCCGTATGTCTCTGCCTATATGGTAGTCGGCTTCATCAACACCATTCTCTTTGCGATCAACACCGAGGCTGCACTCGCCGTAATTGGCCTGTCCAAAGTTGAGGTGCCGACATTGGGATCGATCATCTTCTGGGCGCTCAACTACAACGCCATGTTCGTCGGTCAGTACACGTGGATTGTGGCGCCGGTTGTGGCGACGGTCCTCCTCTTCCTGGGCCTGTTCCTCACCTCCACCGGTTACAACGAACTGTATGCAGCAAGGCGAGGACAGTCATGATCAACCTGAACAACATCGTTGCTACCTATACCACCGTGCGCGGCCAGGTGGACGCGGTCGACGGGGTCAATTTGGAGATACCGTCGGGGACGATCCTGGGCATCGCCGGCGAATCCGGGTGCGGCAAGTCGACGCTGCTCAAGGCGCTCTATGGCGATATCATCTACCCCCTGTCGCTCAGTTCGGGCATCATCGAGTACGGCATCCAGGATGCGCAAGGCGTCGAGATCACCACTCGGAATATACGCGACTACTGGTTCCGACGCATCGCCTATATCCCCCAGAGCTCGATGAGTTCGCTCAATCCGGTGATCCGCATCAACAGGCAGTTCGTCGATTTCTTGGACCCCGATACGGACCGGGCGCAGGTGCTGGAGCAAGTGCGCTCCTATATCCAGCAGTTGGACTTGCCGCCCGAGGCGCTCGACGCCTACCCGCATCAGCTGTCCGGCGGCATGCGCCAGCGCATCATGGTCGCCATGGCGACCTTCTTCCACCCCGACATCATCTTGGCCGACGAACCGACGACCGCGCTGGACGTGGTGGTGCAAAAGGGCATTTTGCTGCTCTTAGCCGAGATCCAAGAGGAAATGCAGAACACGATCTTCTTCGTCTCGCATGATATGGGCGTGCACTACCAGATCAGCCACAAGATGCTGATCATGTACGCGGCCAAGGCGGTCGAATACGGCGATTCCAGCGATGTCTTTGAGCGGCCGCTGCACCCATATACCAAGCTCCTGACCGAGTCGCTGCCTACGATTGGCGATGATCATCTGCGCCAGGGCGTAGCCGGACGACCGCCCAGCCTGTGGGATGAACTGCATGGATGCCGCTTTGCGCCGCGCTGCCCGCTCGCCACGGATATTTGCCGGAGCGACGAGCCGCCAATGGTCGAGTACCGGCCGGCCCATTTTGCGGCTTGCCACCATGCCGATACGAACCTGTAGCCCAGAATGGTGCGTCATATGAAAACAATCTTGCATACAGAAAAGCTGCACAAGGTCTATAAGCTGGGCAGCCTTATGCGCCGCGTCAGCATCAATGCCCTCGACGATGTGAACCTGACGGTGCAGAGCGATGAGCCGGTGATCATTAGCCTGGTCGGCGAGTCGGGAAGCGGTAAGACCACGCTGGCGAAAGTGATCCTGCGCCTGGTGGACCCGTCGAGCGGCAGCGCCATGATCTATGACCAAGTGGTAGCCGGCGCAGGACAGAAGCCCAAGCATCGCGAGTACCTCAGCCGGGTGCAGCCGATCTTCCAGAATCCCTTCGAGGCCTTCAGCAGCTATCGCACAGTCGATTCGTATCTGGAGACTACGGCCTTTCGCGTCAGCGGGCTGAACCGCAAGGACGGCGTCGCGGCCATGGAGAGCGCGTTGGCGTCGGTTGGCCTCAAGTACGCCGACGTGCGCGGCAAGTATCCGAACCAATTCTCCGGCGGCGAGCTCCAGCGCGTGTCGATTGCGCGCGCCCTCATTCCGCACCCGGAGATCATCATCGCCGACGAGCCGGTCAGCATGATCGACGCGTCGCTGCGCATGAACATCATCAACCTCTTCCTCTCGCTCAAGCAGGACTACAAGACCAGCTTCCTCTACATTACGCATGATCTTGCCACGGCCTACTATATAAGCGACTTTATCGCCGTGATGTACCGCGGGACGATCGTCGAGTTCGGCCAGGCAAGAGGCGTACTGACCGACCCGCAACACCCCTATACGCGGCTGCTGCTGGAATCGATCCCGTCGGTGCGGCGCAAATGGGAGCGCAAGCGCATGGCGATGTCCGATATCGAGACGAAGGAATACCGCTTTGGGGGCTGCAAGTTCCGCAACCGCTGCCCGCTTGCCGAGAGCATCTGCGACGAGCAGCGCCCGCCTGCGGTGGTGAAGCCCGACGGCCGCGAGGTCTACTGCCACTTTGCCTAAGGCGCATATCGCCATATCAAGCGGAAACAATCCTGGTCCGCCACACAACATCAGTCGAGGAGCGCATTACCTATGGAATTGAATAGCCGGCAGGTCGAACAGTGGGGCATCTTTGAGGCGACGTTGGACGGCCCCAGCGACGGCAACCCAACCCGCGATGTGGAGCTATCGGCGCGCTTCGAGTGCGGTGACCACATTCTGGAGCCGGAAGGCTTCTATGACGGCGACGGCGTCTATCGGGTTCGCCTGATGCCGGATCGGCAGGGAGAATGGCGCTTTACGACGCGCAGCAATGTCGCAGAGTTGGACGGGGGCACGGGGACGTTTACCTGTGTCGCCCCGTCTGCAGGCAACCACGGGCCGGTGTATGTGCAGGATGGACGCTCATTTGCCTATGCGGACGGCACGCCCCATTGGTCTGTGGGCACGACCTGCTACGCATGGATTCACCAGAGCGAGGAACTGCAAGAGCAAACGCTGGAGACGCTGCGCAGCGCGCCCTTCAACAAGATGCGCATGTGCGTCTTCCCCAAGCATTTCCCCTACAACGAGAACGAGCCGGCCCTCCATCCGTACGACGCCGACGCCGACGGCAAGCGCGACTTTAGCCGCCCGAACCCGGCCTTCTTCCGCCATCTGGAACGGCGCGTGCTTGACCTGCAGCGCCTCGGTATCGAGGCGGACATTATCATCTTCCACCCGTATGACTGGTGGGGATACGCCACCATGAGCGCCGACGAGAACCGGCGCTATGTGCGCTATCTCGTGGCGCGGCTTTCCGCCTTCCGCAATGTGTGGTGGTCGATGGCGAACGAGTACGACTTCATGCTCAAGACCATCCCGATGGAACTGTGGGATGAGCTTTTCCAGACGGTGGAGCGCTGCGATCCCGCCGGCCACTTGCGTTCGATTCACCAGGCGCTGCAGGACTACGACTACTCCAAGCCGTGGGTGACGCACGCCTCGATTCAGAAGTGGGACATCCACCAGACGAAGGCCTGGATTCGCGACTACGG